>NZ_BAAGXT010000039.1:0-60247 GCF_054779695.1 Nocardiopsis coralliicola
CGCACGGCCGCAGTGGCGGCTCCGGCGGGCGCGGTGGCGGCCGGCGAGCGGCCGGCGGGCTCGGCGCAGCTGTGGATCGGCGGGGCCCTCCTGGCCGTCGCCGTCCTGACGTGGGCCGCCGATGCCGCAGGCCCGCTCGCCGGTGGCGCGGTGGAGTTCTCCGGGTGGCCCGGCCCCCTCCAGGCCGGCCAAGCCACCGTCGGCGCGGCGCTGGTCGCCTGGGGCCTCATCGCCCGGTCCGCGGGCCGCTGACGCGCGCCGCCGGCCCGCCGCTCTCCCCCGGCCTGCGCCGGCTCGGACCGTGCCGGCCGGCCGCTCAGCGAAGGAGAAGGACGGCGGCCGCAGCGGAGGACTCCGCTGCGGCCGCCGTACGGTGCGGTGCGCCGGCCCCTAGGCGGCGCGGGAGCCGCCGGAGCGCTCGGCGCGCAGCCGGACCCGCTCGGCGCGGTTGGCGCGCGCCTCGTCGGGGTCGAGCAGCGGAGCCGCGTTGAGCAGCGACTTCGTGTACTCGTCCCGCGGGTCCTCGTACACCTCGTCGCTGGTGCGCATCTCCACGATCTCGCCCTTGCGCATGACCGCGACGCGGTCGCTGACCTGGCGGACCACCGCGAGGTCGTGCGCGACGAAGATGTAGGTCAGGTCGAAGTCGTCCTGCAGCTCCGACAGCAGCCGCAGCACCTGGTCCTGGGTCGAGACGTCCAGCGCGGAGACCGGCTCGTCGCAGATGACGAGCTTGGGGCGGAGGATCAGCGCGCGGGCGATGGCGATGCGCTGGCGCTGGCCGCCGGAGAACGCGTGCGGGAAGCGGCTGTAGTGCGTCGGCTCCAGGCCGACCCGCTCCAGCAGCGCCTGCACCTTGCGCTTGATCTCCTTGCCGTCCTTCTCACCCTGGACGCGCAGCGCGGTGCCGATCGTGTCGCCGATCGTCAGCCGCGGGTTGAGCGAGGAGTAGGGGTTCTGGAACACCATCTGGATGTCGCGGCGCAGCGGCCGGAGCTGCCGCTCGCCCATCGAGGTGATGTCGCGGCCCTCGAAGGTGATGGTGCCGGAGGTGGGCTGGAGCAGCCGCATCACCATCCGGGACAGCGTCGACTTGCCGGAGCCGGACTCGCCGACGATGCCCAGCGTCTCGCCCTTGAACAGGTCGAAGGAGGCGTCGTTGACGGCGAAGAAGTCCGAGGAGCCGCCGAGCTTCCCGCCGCGGACCTTGAACTTCATGAAGAGGTTCTCGGCGCGCAGCAGCGGCTCGCTGCCGGTCTCCCATCCGGCTCCGGAGGCCGGCTCAGCGGCCGCGGCGCCCTCTTCGGCCCCGGTGCCCTTCGCCTCGCCGCCGGCGTCCCCGGCGGCGGTCTCCGCCTGTTCGCCTGCCGTCCCGCCACTGGTCCGCGCGCGGTCGGCGCGGATCTCGGCGCGGCGCTGGGCGCGGGAGACCTCGACCCGCGGCACCGCGTCCAGCAGTGCCCGGGTGTAGGCGTGCTCCGGCGCAGAGAGCACCTGGCGGACGTCGCCGTACTCGACGGCCTTCCCCTTCTGCATGACCAGCACCTCGTCGACCGAGCCGGCCACCACGGCCAGGTCGTGGCTGACGAGGATGAGCGACATGCCCAGGTCGCGGCGGAGGTCGTCGAGGAGGTCGAGGATCTGCGCCTGGACCGTGACGTCCAGGGCCGTGGTGGGTTCGTCGGCGAGCAGTACCTTCGGGTCGCACATCAGCGCCATGGCGATGACGACGCGCTGCCGCATGCCGCCGGAGAACTCGTGCGGGTAGGAGTTGACGCGCTGCGCCGGGTTGGGGATGCCCACCCGCTCCAGCGACTCCACCGCGCGCTTCTTCGCCTCGGCCTTGGACGCCGACGGGCGGTGCGTCCGGTACGCCTCGATGAGCTGGTTGCCCACCGTGTACTGCGGGTGCAGCGAGGACATCGGGTCCTGGAAGACCATGGCGATGTCGTTGCCGCGCATCTCCCGGATCCGCTCGTTCTTCGCCGAAACGATGTCGGTGCCGTTGACCGAGATCTCACCGGTGATGACCGCGCTGGTGCCGCGGTGCAGGCCCATCAGCGCCAGCGACGTGGCGCTCTTGCCGGATCCGGACTCGCCGACGATGCCGAGGGCGCCGCTGGGGGGCACCTCGAAGGACAGGCCGGCGACGGCGTGCACGTCGCCGTCCATCGTGGGGAAGGTGATGGACAGATCCTGGACCCGGACCGCCGCGGGTGCGGGTTCCTGCCCGTTTTCCGGGGTCGTCATTGCGGGTTCTTCCTTCGGATCGGGCCCGCCGCCGCTGGGCGGCGCGGCGAGCGGGAGTACGTCGCGCGGGCGTGCATCAGCCGGCCACTCGCACCCGGGGGTCGACCCAGGCGTAGAGCATGTCGACGATGAGGTTGGCGATCACGATGAAGAAGGCGCCGAAGAGGGTGACCCCGAGGATCACCGGGAGGTCCTGGGAGATGATCGCCTGGACCGCGTAGCGCCCGATGCCGTTCAGCGAGAACACCTGCTCGGTGAGGACGGCGCCGCCCAGCACCAGGCCGATGTCGAGGCCGAAGATGGTGACGATGGGGGTCAGCGTCGGCCGCAGGCCGTGCTTGAGGATGACGGTCCGCTCCTTGAGGCCCTTGGCCCGGGCGGTGCGGATGTAGTCCTCGCCCATCGTCTCCAGCATGCCCGCGCGGGTCTGGCGGGCGTACTGCGCGGCGTGCAGGAAGGCGAGCGTCACCCACGGGAGGAAGAGCCCGGCTGCCCAGGCGATCGGGTTCTCCATCAGCGGGGTGTAGGTCGG
Organism: Nocardiopsis coralliicola; assembly: GCF_054779695.1. NCBI lineage: Bacteria > Bacillati > Actinomycetota > Actinomycetes > Streptosporangiales > Nocardiopsidaceae > Nocardiopsis > Nocardiopsis coralliicola. Next base: position 2,783 of record NZ_BAAGXT010000039.1, read on the forward strand.
AGTCTCGAACAGGCCCCAGGCGTGCACCAGGAACGCCAGGGCGAGCAGGCCGGTGAAGAAGATCGGCAGGGAGACGCCGGCCAGCGCGACGGTCATCGCGAGGCGGTCGAAGATGCTGCCCTTCTTGACGGCGGACAGCACGCCCACCGCGACGCCGCCGATCAGCCAGATGACGCCGGCGCCCAGGCCGAGGGAGAACGTCACCGGGAGGCGCTCGACGAGCTGGGGGAAGACCTCGGTGTAGTTCTGGAAGGAGTAGCCGAAGCACGGCGCGTTGCAGGCGACCTCGCGGCCGCCGAACGTGTAGGTGGCGCCGACGAAGATGCCCTTGATGAACTCCCAGAACTGCAGCGCGACGGGCTGGTCCAGGTTGAGGCGGTCGATCGTCGCCTCGATCGCCTCGGCGGTGGGCGCCTTGCCGACGTACATCGTGGCCAGCTGCTGGGTGGTCTGCCCGGCCATCCGGGGCACGACGTAGAAGATCATGAACGTCACGAGGGTGACGATGGCGAGCAGCAGGACGCCGGCGCCCAGGCGACGAAGAATGTATGTGACCAACGTGTCCGGCCGCGGAGGCCGGCCGGGCCCGGTCGGGGCCCGGCCGCCCCCGCGGCCTTCACCTGCCTTACTCTCGGCTCGAAGGTTCGGGGGTCCGGTTGACTACGAGCCGCTCGTGCCCAGCAGCATGTAGTCGTACATTGCGTAGCCGGCGGTGAAGTGCACGTTGGTGAGGTTCTCCGGCCGGTACAGCACCGACTTCTCGAACACGGCCGGCAGGATCGCTCCGGTCTCCATCACGCGGCGGTCGATCTCCTTGTAAAGCCGCTCCTGCTCCGCGGGGTCCTCGTTGGCGACCGCGTCGTCGAGCATCGTGTTGATCTCGGGGTCGTCCAGCTCGGAGATGTTGGAGTTGCCGGCCGGCTTGATGTTGTCGCCGTGGATGATGTAGCTGAGGAACCCGTAGCCGGTGGGCCAGTCCGGGATCCACCCGTAGACGTTCAGGCCCAGTTCCTCTTCGGCGACGAAGTCCGGCGAGCCGGCCTGGGTGTTGGTGAACGAGTCGGACGGGTACTGCTTGATGCTGGTCTCGATGCCGACGCGGTCCAGGCTCTGCTGGACGGCCTCGGCGACCGCGACCTCGGTGGGCCGGTCGGAGCGGACACCGATGTTGGTGCTGAAGCCGTCCGGCTCGCCGCACTCCTCGAGCTTCTCCTCGGCCTTGGCGACGTCGCCCTTGTCACCCTCGGAGGGGTACAGGTCGATGTCGGGGTCGTGGCCGGGGATGGTCGGCGGAATGACGTCGTTGGGGATGGCGCCGCCGGCGGAGCCGCCCCAGGCGCGCTGCATCGAGTCGTGGTCGGCCGCGTACATGATGGCCTGCCGGCACGCCTCGTTGTCCAGCGGCTCCATCACCGTGTTGACGGCGATGTAGCGCAGCGCCCCAGTCTCGGGGTTGTCGACGAACGCCTTCTCGTCCTCGCTGCTGAGCACCTCGCCCTTCTTGGCGGGGCCCAGACCGGTGCCGGCGAGGTCGACGTCGAGCTCGCCGTTCATCAGGCGCTGGTCGATCTCGTTCTGCTCGACGCTCTCCTCGACGGTGACCTTGTCCGGCAGCGCGCTGCGGATCGGGTCGGACTCGGCGTCCCACTCCTCGTTGCGGACCAGGTTCAGGCCGTTGCCCGGGGTCCAGCCGCCCTCGAACTTGTAGGGCCCGGAGGAGACGACGTTCTCCTGGTACTGCTGGCCGGTGTCGGAGTCGGCCGGAACCGGCGCCGTCTGCGGCTGCAGCAGGACGTAGGGGAAGTCGGCGAAGGGCTCCTTGAGGTGGAACACCAGGGTCTTGTCGTCCGGCGTCTCGACACCGTCGAAGCCCGCCAGCGGGTCGCTGGGGTTGGCGTTGACGCCCTCGTAGTCCTCGCTGTCGGCGAGCAGCTCGGCGAAGTACTTCGGCCCGTTGGGCAGGGCGTCCTCGCCGAAGTTGGAGCGCGCGATGCCGTACTTGATGTCCTCGGAGGTCACCTCGGTGCCGTCCTCGAACCTGATGCCGTCGCGGAGCTTCACCGTGTAGGTGCGGCCCTCGTCGGTGACCTCGGGCATCTCGGCGGCCATGTCCGGCACCGCCTCGGTGGACTTCTCACCGGGCTCGGTGCTGTAGGACAGCAGCGTGCGGGCGTAGTACCGGCTGAAGTTCCACATGTAGCCGTAGTAGGTGTTGCCCGGGTCGGTGCTCTCAATGTTGGACGACATCGCATAGCGCAGCGTGCCGCCGGTCTCCTCAGAGGCGTTGACCGTCTCCGTGGTGCCCTGGTCGAAGGTGCCCGACGCAGAGTCGCCGCCCCCGCCGGTCCCGCAGGAGCTGAGGAGCAGCGCGGAGGACACGCCCAGCGCCGCCAGCCCCAGTGCTCGGATGCTCAATTTCTTGCCTTTCTCGTGTGCGCGTGCCCATCGCCGCGCCGGGAGGGTCGCCCCCGGACGGTCCGGTCGGCTCAATCGGAGGAGCGGGGGTCGAATGCGTCCCGCAGGCCGTCACCGAAGAGGTTGAAGGCCAGCACCGTGATGAAGATGGCCAGACCCGGGATGATCACGTAATGGGGCGACGTGGTGTAGAAGTCCAGCGAATTGGACAACATGCCGCCCCAGCTCGGGGTGGGGGGGTTGATTCCGACACCGAGGAAGGAGAGGGAGGCTTCGAAGATGATGTTGGTCGGGATGAGGAGGGTCGAGTAGACGAGGATCGGCGTGATGAGGTTCGGCAGGATCTCGCGGAAGAGGATGTGTCCGCTGCCGGCGCCGAGGCTGCGCGCCGCCTCGATGAATTCGCGCTCCTTCAGGGTGAGCGTCTGGCCCCGGACGATGCGTCCGATATAGGGCCAGTTGAAGAAGCCGATGATGAAGATCAGTAGCGCGACGCGGAGTCCGTTGCCCTGGAGGCCGAAGGCGCCGTCGGGGATGACGCCGGCCAGCGCGATCGCGAAGAGCAGGAGCGGGAAGGCGAGGAAGATGTCCATCGCCCGGCTGATCACGGTGTCCACCCAGCCGCCGAAGTAGCCGGCGACGATGCCCAGCACGGTGCCGATGACGACGCACAGGATGGTGGCGCCGAAGGCGACCAGCAGGGAGATCTGCGCGCCGTAGACGACGCGGCTGAACAGGTCGCGGCCGGTGACCGGCTCCAGGCCGAGCAGGTGCTGGCCGGAGATGCCGCCCCAGGAGTCGATCCCGGAGACCGGGTCGTCGGGGTTGTTGAGCACGCCGCCGGTCAGCGGGTCCATCAGGTCCTGGTGGAACTCGTTGGGCGGGAAGCCGAACCAGCGCGCCAGGAGCGGCGCGAACAGCGCCATCAGGCACAGGAGCACCACGACGACGGCGCCGGCCATGGCGACCCGGTCGCGGCGGAAGCGCTGCCAGGCGATCTGCCGCAGCGACCGCTCCGCGGCGACCTTCCCGCCGCCGGCGGCGGCAGCTTCGGCAGCGCCGTCCGCCTGGTCGGGTGCGTGCGAAGGCGCGCTCATGGCACCACTACTCCCCCACTACTCCGCTGGTATCGCGGCCGGCGCGTGTCGCGTCGGCCGGCGCGGTGCGACCGCCCCCGCCGTGCCGGCCGATCGGGCCGTACCGGTTGGTCCGGACACCGCTCCGGCGGAGGGTTGCTCCGCGCGGATGCCGCCGGCAGCCGGCGGCCGACATTGCCGACGCAGCCGACGCGACACTCGACGTGGCTAACAGGTTTCGTGCAGACGGGTATGCACGGCGATCAATGTACGCCGGGTCATATGCCTGAACGTCCAATTGCAGCCGTTGTGGCTGAATCGTGACGGCTATCCGACGTTTCCGTCATATCACGCTGAACATCACAGTCGTCACTCATCGTCACCGAGTCTGCCCGATGCGGCCGCCGACGGCTTCGAGGCGCGCCCTGCACCCCGATTCCGCCTCCGGCTGCAGCAATACTATGGCGATGTCGGGAGCATAAGTACACATAAACGGGCAAAATTCGCAGCTCTTGCCCTGTACCGCGCAGCGGTCCGCGGAACCTGCGGCGCTCCGCGGCCGCCGGGCGCCCTGCCGGCGGATTCTGCCGGCCGCCCGGCAGCGGAATTCAGCCGGGTTCCCCCGGCGGGCGCAGTGGGCCTGAACGGCCGCGGCCGGAGGGGGCCGGCGGGCCGGGCGCACGGGGAGCTGCGCCTGAGCGCGTGCACGCCGAGGCGCTCAGGCCGCAGGGGGCCCGGTGCCCAGACGGAGAGCGCCCTCCGCAGAGGGCGCTCTCGGGCCGCACGGACGCAGCCGGGCGGCCTGCCGGGCGCACCCGGCAGGCCGCGGCTATTCGATGCCGTGCTTGCGCAGCAGGTCCTCGATGTCGCCGAAGTCGTCGTCGCCGGAGCCCTTGCCCGGCTTGGCGCCCTTGGCGCCCGCGGCGGCTCCGCCCGTACCCGCGCCTGCAGCTGCGGCGGGGATCTGGGCCCCGGATCCGCCGGCGTCGGCGGCGGGGGCGCTCGCGCCGGCCTTGGCCGCCTTGGTGCGGACGCCGACGCCGCGCGAGCGCATCACCCCGGAGGCGACGAACAGCACGACGGCGATCCCGGTGACGACCACACCGGCCCACACCATCGGGTTGAACAGCAGCCCGGCCAGGATTCCGATGACGTCGCTGACCGTCCGCCACAGCGTGTTCATCAGGCCGAGCAGGCCCGCGGCCAGGGGGACGAGGGACCACGCGACACCGCGCAGCCCCGCTGCGGCGCCCTTGCGGCGCCACACCACCCAGGAGATGAGCAGCCCCACGATGGTGATGGCCGCACCCAGCATCGGACCCGCGATCGGCAATGTCTCCGGCATGTCCCCAGTCTCGCATCCGGCGCGCGGACGCACATCCGGCCGTTCCCCTAGGGTTTGCCCTTCGGAATGCATGCTGCGGGCAATCCGCGGCGCCGGGCCCGCCTGCGCAGCGCCGCCCGCGCCGGGGCCCGGCCGCCCCGCAGGCGAGCGGGGCGGCCGGGCGGCTGCTGCTCCGGCGCCGCCGGCGCTACCCGGTCTCGGTGGTGCCCAGGGACATGTAGTCGTACATCTTCCAGCTCGGGTTGAAGAACACGTTGGTCACGTTCTCCGGCCGATAGAGCACGGCCTTGCTGTAGACCATCGGCACGATCACGGCCTGCTCCATGGCGAGCAGGTCGATCTCGGTGTAGGCCGCGTTGCGGTCCGCCTCCTCGGGCATTCCGACGACCTCGTCGAAGAGCTTGTTGGCCTCGTCGTTGTCGAACTCGGAGATGTTGGAGTTGCCGGCCTCCTTGATGGCGTCGCCGTCCAGGATCTGGCTCATGTAGCCGTAGCCGCTGTCCCAGTCCGGAAGCCAGCCGTAGATGTTCAGGGCCATCTCGTTGTCCTGCACGAAGCTCGGCGAGCCCGCCTGGGTGTTGGTGAAGGTGTCGGAGGGGAACTGCTCGATCGACACGTCGATGCCGACCTGGTCCAGGCTCTCCTGGATCGCCTCGGCCGCGGCGACCTCGGACGGGCGGTCGCTGCGCACGCCCAGCTTGGCGGAGAAGCCGCCCTCCTCGCCGCACTCGGCGACCATCTCCTCGGCCTTGGCCGGGTCGCCCTCCTGCGCCTCCGGGTCCGCGGGCGGGTAGACCTGGCTGTCCGGGTCGTGGCCGGTGACGCCGGGCGGCAGGATGGTGTTGGCCATCTCCCCGCCGGCGTCGCCGCCCCAGGCGCGCCACACCGCGTTGCGGTTGAGGCCGTACTGCACGGCCTGGCGGCACTCCAGCGTGTCGAACGGCTCGACCCGGGTGTTCACCGAGAGGTAGTAGTGGCCGCCGTTGAGCGGGTTGTCCAGCTGCGGGCGGACCGCTTCGTCTTGGACGACCTGGCCCTTCTGCGCGGGGCCCAGGCCGGTGCCGCCGAGGTCGACGTCGAGGTCGCCGTTCATCAGCCGCTGGTCGATCTCGTTCTGCTCGACGCCCTCTTCGACGGTGACCCGGTCCGGCAGCGCCTCGCGGATCGGGTCGGAGGCGGGGTCCCACTCCTCATTGCGCACCAGGCTGAGCCCGTTCCCCGGGGTCCAGTCCTCTTCGAACTTGTAGGGCCCGGAGGAGAGCACGCGCTCCTGGTACTGCTCGCCGGTGTCGGCGTCGGCGGGAATCGGCGCGCTCTGCGGCTGGACAAGGACGAACGGGAAGTCGTAGAAGGCGCCCTTGAGCTTGAAGACCAGTGTGTGGTCGTCCGGCGTCTCGATTCCGTCGAAGCCGGCGAGCGGGTCGTCGGCGTCCTCGTACGGTCCTTCGTAGTCGTCGCTCTCGGCGAGGTGCTCCTTGTAGTACTTCGGGCCGTTGGGCAGGGCGTCCGGCCCGTAGTTGGAGCGCGCGATGGCGTACTTGATGTCTTCGGCGACGATCTCCTCGCCGTCCTCATACTTCAGGCCCTGCTTGAGCTTGACGGTGTAGGTCTCACCGTCCTCGCTGACCTCCGGCTCGCCCTCCGCCAGGTCGGGAACGACCTCGCGCCCTTCTTCGCCGGGTGCCGTGTCGTAGGTGTAGAGCGTGCGGGCGTAGTAGCGGGAGAAGTTCCAGACGTAGCCGTAGTAGCTGTTGCCCGGGTCGGTGCTTTCGACGTTCGCCGTGATCGCGTAGCGGAGCGTGCCGCCCTGCTCGTCGGAGGCGTTGACGACCTCCGTCGAGCCCTGGTCGAACTCCGCGCCGGCGCCGCCGCCGTCCTCGCCGCCCGTGGCGCAGGCGGTGAGCGCGAGCAGCGCCGCAGCGGCCGCGGCCGCTCCGCGCAGCGCGCGGGGGCGCCGCCGTGCGGTTCCGGGGCGGTGTCCCTGTGCCGGTGATGCCATCCGGCCTCCTCAGTGTCGCTGAAGGAAGCAGCACCGGCACGGCCTTGTGGGCCGCCCCCGGGTGCGGCCGCAGCCGCCCATCGCCGGTGATGCGCGTGGAGGCCAATCTAGAGAGCGCCCCGCGCCGCTTCGTCACGATCACCGATCACTTGGATAACGGCGACGCCTCGGCACGGTGCGGCAGCACCGGACCTGCCGGACGGCGGCGCCGATGGGAAGGGCCCGGGCCCCGGCGTTCTGCCGGAGTCCCGGGCCCGCTGCCCGTGTGCGCCGAGGCGCTCAGGCGCTCCCGCGGATGGCTACTCGCCGCCGGACGTGGTGCCCAGGGCCATGTAGTCGTACATCTTCCAGCTCGGGTTGAAGTACACGTTGGTGAGGTTCTCCGGCCGGTAGAGCACGGCCTTGTGGTAGATCATCGGGACGATGACCGCCTCTTCCATCGCGATGCGGTCGATGTCGGTGTACATCTGGACCCGCTCGTCCTCGTCCTCGACGGCGACGGCCTCATCGAAGAGCTTGTTGGCCTCGTCGTTGTCGAACTCGGAGATGTTGGAGTTGCCGGCCTCCTTGATGGCGTCGCCGTCCAGGATCTGGCTCATGTAGCCGTAGCCGGTGTTCCAGTCGGGCATCCAGCCGTAGATGTTCAGCCCGAGCTCGTTCTCGTGCACGAAGCTCGGCGAACCGGCCTGGGTGTTGGTGAAGGTGTCGGACGGGTACTGCTCGATCGACACGTCGATGCCCACGCGGCCGAGGCCGTCCTGGATGGCCTCGGCTGCCGCGACCTCGGCGGGGCGGTCGCTGCGGACGCCCAGGTTGGTGCTGATGCCGTCCTCGCCGCACTCGGAGAGCATCTCCTCGGCCTTGGCCGGGTCGCCCTCCTGCGCCTCGGCGTCGGCCGGCGGGTAGAGGTCGCTCTCGCTGTCGTGGCCGGGCACGACCGGCGGCAGGATGGTGTTGGCCATGTCGCCGCCGGCGGCACCGCCCCAGGCGCGCCAGACGGCGTCCCGGTTCAGGCCGTACTGCACGGCCTGGCGGCACTCGAGCTTGTCGAACGGCTCGACCTTGGTGTTGACGTTCAGGAAGTAGTGCGCGCCGTTCTGCGGGTTGTCCAGGAGGGTCTTGGCCTCCTCGTCCTGCAGCAGCTCGCCCTTCTTCGCCGGGCCGAGCCCGGTGCCGCCGAGGTCGACGTCGAGGTCGCCGTTGGCGAGGCGGTTGTCGATCTCGTTCTGATCGACGCTCTCCTCCATGGTGATCTCGTCCGGCAGCGCCGTGCGGATCGGGTCGGACTCGGCGTCCCACTCCTCGTTGCGCACGAGGGTGAAGCCGTTGCCCGGCGTCCACTTGTCCTCGAACTTGTAGGGGCCGGAGGAGACGACCTTCTCCTGGTACTGCTCGCCGGTGTCGGCGTCGGCCGGGACCGGGGCGCTCTGCGGCTGCGCGAGCACGTAGGGGAAGTCGTAGAAGGCGCCCTTGAGCTTGAAGACCAGCGTGTGGTCGTCCGGCGTCTCGATACCGTCGAAACCGTCGAGCGGGTCGTCGGTGTCGGCGTAGGGGCCCTCGTAGTCGTCGCTTTCGGCGAGGTGCTCCTTGTAGTACTTCGGGCCGTTCGGCAGGGCGTCGGGGCCGAAGTTGGAGCGCGCGATGGCGTACTTGACGTCTTCGGCCACGATCTCGGAGCCGTCTTCGTACTTCAGGCCCTCCTTGAGCTTGACGGTGTAGGTCTCACCGTCGTCGCTCACCTCCGGCTCGCCCTCGGCCAGGTCGGGAACGACCTCGCGGCCCTCTTCCCCGGGTGCGGGGTTGTAGGTGTAGAGCGTGCGGGCGTAGTAGCGGCTGAAGTTCCAGACGTAGCCGTAGTAGGTGTTGCCCGGGTCGGTGCTCTCAATGTTGGACGCCATGGCGTACCGGAGCGTGCCGCCCTGCTCGTCGGAGGCGTTGACGACCTCTTCGATCCCCTGGTCGAAGGCGACGTCGCCGCCGGCGCCGTCATCGCCGCCGGAGCCGCAGGCCGACAGCAGCAGCGTGGCCGACGCGGCCACCGCAACGCTGCCCAGCGCTGTTCTTCTCAATGTTCAGCCTCTCATCAGCACTACTGGTGGGGGCATCAGCAGAGCAGGCGCCCACCCCCCTGAGCGGACGGATGAGGCCGGTACGTCACACCTGATGCACGTAGCGGCCAATTTAGGCGAAGTTAAGTCACAATTCGTCTAAGTTGCGGTAAATAGTGTGCGCCACCGCACCATGCGATGCGGCTGATACGCACGGTAGGCCAGCGCACGTCAGCGGCGTCGGCAGCGCGCCGGGGGCGCCGCGCGCAGTGCGCGGCGCCCCCGGATTCCGCTGCTGCCGTATGCGGCCGCGGCTAGACGTTGAAGTACTTCGCCTCGGGGTGGTGGATCACGATGGCGTCGGTGGCCTGCTCGGGGACGAGCTGGAACTCCTCGGACAGGGTGACGCCGACCCGCTCGGGCTCCAGGAGCTGCACGATCTTCGCGCGGTCCTCGAGGTCGGGGCAGGCACCGTAGCCGAGCGAGAAGCGGGCACCGCGGTAGCCGAGCTTGAAGAACGCCTCCAGTTCGGCCGGGTCCTGGCCGGAGAAGCCCAGCTCGGAGCGGATCCGGGTGTGCCAGTACTCCGCGAGCGCCTCGGTGAGCTGCACCGAGAGTCCGTGCAGTTCGAGGTAGTCGCGGTAGGCGTTCTTCTCGAACAGCTCCTGGGTGGCGCGGCTGATTCCGGAGCCGACGGTGACGATCTGGAAGGCCGCGACGTCGGTCTCGCCGGAGGACTTGGGCCGGAAGTAGTCCGCCAGGCAGAGGTGCTTGTCGCGGCGCTGCCGGGGGAAGCTGAACCGGGTCCGCTCGCCGCCGGCCTCGTCCAGGATGACCAGGTCGTCGCCCTCGCTGTAGCAGGGGAAGTAGCCGTAGACGACGGCCGCCTCCAGCAGGCCCTCGGTCTGCATCCGGTCCATCCACATCCGCATCCGCGGCCGGCCCTCGGTCTCGACGAGCTCCTCGTAGGTGGGCCCGCCGCCGCGCGCGCCCTTCAGGCCCCACTGGCCCATGAAGGTGGCGCGCTCGTCCAGGAACGCGGCGTAGTCGGCGAGCGGGATGCCCTTGCTGATCCGGTCGCCCCAGAACGGCGGCTTCGGCACCGGGTTGTCGATGGCGGTGTCGCTGCGCTCGGGCATGTCCTCGGGCGCGGTCACCTGCAGCTTGGCCTTGCTCTTGACGCGGCGGGTGCGCAGCGCGGGCAGCTCGGCGCCCTCTTCGCCGCGCTTGACGGCCATGAACGCGTCCATCAGCCGCAGGCCCTCGAAGGCGTCCTTGGCGTAGCGGACTTCGCCGGTGAACAGCGAGGCGAGGTCCTCCTCCACGTAGGAGCGGGTCAGCGCGGCGCCGCCGAGCAGCACCGGGAAGCGCTCGGACATCCCGCGGGAGTTCATCTCCTCCAGGTTCTCCCGCATGATCACCGTGGACTTCACCAGCAGGCCGGACATGCCGATGATGTCGGCCTTGTTCTCCTCGGCCGCCTCCAGGATCGCGTTCACCGGCTGCTTGATGCCGATGTTGACCACGTCGTAGCCGTTGTTGGAGAGGATGATGTCGACGAGGTTCTTGCCGATGTCGTGGACGTCGCCCTTGACGGTGGCGAGCACGATGCGGCCCTTGCCGTCGTCGTCGGTCTTCTCCATGTGCGGCTCGAGGTGGGCCACCGCCGACTTCATGACCTCGGCGGACTTGAGCACGAACGGCAGCTGCATCTGGCCGGAGCCGAACAGCTCGCCGACGGTCTTCATGCCGGCCAGCAGCGAGTCGTTCACGATCTGCAGCGCGGGGCGCTCCTGCAGGGCCTCGTCGAGGTCCTCCTCCATGCCGACCTGCTGGCCGTCGACGATGCGCCGCTCCAGGCGCTCCCAGAGCGGCAGGGCGGCGAGCGCCTCGGCGCGGGACGCCTTCATCGCAGCGGCGTCGACGCCCTCGAACAGCTCCATGAAGGTGGCGAGCGGGTCGTAGTCGCCGTCGCGCCGGTCATAGATCAGGTCGAGGGCGGCCTTGCGCTGCTCCTCGGGGATCTGGTTCATCGGCAGGATCTTGGACGCGTGCACGATGGCCGAGTCCAGGCCCGCCTCGACCGCCTCGGCGAGGTAGACCGAGTTGAGGATGATGCGGCCGGCCGGGTTGAGGCCGAAGGAGAGGTTGGACAGGCCCAGGGTGGTCTGCACCTCGGGGTAGCGCTCCTTGAGGCCGCGGATGGCCTCCAGGGTCTCGATGCCGTCCCGCCGGGTCTCCTCCTGCCCGGTGGTGATGGGGAAGGTGAGGCAGTCGATGATGATGTCGCCGGTGCGCATGCCCCAGCTGCCGGTGAGCTCGTCGATGAGCCGCGAGGCCACCCGCAGCTTCCAGTCGGCGGTCCGCGCCTGGCCGTCCTCGTCGATGCAGAGGCCGACCACCGCGGCGCCGTGCTCGCGGACGAGCCGCATGATCCGGGTGAACCGGGAGTCGGGGCCGTCGCCGTCCTCGTAGTTGACCGAGTTCACCACGGCGCGCCCGCCGACCAGCTCCAGGCCGGCCTCGAGCACCTCGGGCTCAGTGGAGTCGAGCATCAGCGGCAGCGTGGAGGCGGTGCCCAGCCGCGAGGCGAGCTCGCGCATGTCCTGGGCGCCGTCCCGGCCGACATAGTCGATGTTGAGGTCGAGCAGGTGGGCGCCGTCGCTGATCTGCTCGCGGGCGATCTCGACGCAGTCGTCGTAGCGCTCCTCGACCATCGCCTGGCGGAACTTCTTGGAGCCGTTGGCGTTGGTGCGCTCGCCGATGGCCAGGTAGGAGGCGTCCTGGCGGAACGGCACGCTCTGGTAGAGCGAGGCGGCGGCGGTCGGCGAGAGCGGAGAGCGGTCGGTGACGCCCCGGCCCCCGACGCGCTCCACAACCTGGCGCAGGTGCTCGGGCGTGGTTCCGCAGCAGCCGCCGACCATGGACAGGCCGAACTCGGTGGTGAAGGTGTCGTGGGCGTCGGCGAGCTCGCTCGGCTGCAGCGGGTAGACCGCGCCGTCGGCGCCCAGCTCGGGGAGGCCGGCGTTGGGCATGCAGGAGATCGGCACCCGCGAGTGCTGCGCGAGATAGCGCAGGTGCTCGCTCATCTCGGCCGGGCCGGTGGCGCAGTTGAGGCCGATCATGTCGATGCCGAGCGGCTCGAGCGCGGTCAGCGCGGCGCCGATCTCGGAGCCCATCAGCATGGTGCCGGTGGTCTCGATGGTGACCTGGGCGATCACCGGGATGTCCGAGCCCAGCGCGGTGCGGGCCCGCATCGCCGCGATCACCGCGGCCTTGGTCTGCAGCGGGTCCTGGCAGGTCTCGACGAGGATGGCGTCGGCGCCGCCCTCGATGAGGCCGCGGTGGCACTGCTCGTAGTAGTCGCGCAGGGTGGCGAAGGGCGCGTGGCCCAGCGAGGGGAGCTTGGTGCCGGGGCCGACGGAGCCGAGGACGTAGCGGTCCCGGCCGTCGGTGTAGGAGTCGGCGGCCTCGCGCGCGATGCGGGCACCGGACTCGGCCAGCTCGTAGGTGCGCTCGACGATGTCGTACTCGCCGAGGTTGCCGAAGTTCGCGCCGAAGGTGTTGGTCTCGACGCAGTCCACGCCGACGTCGAAGAAGGCTTGATGCGTGGAGCGCACGACGTCGGGGCGGGTGATGTTGAGGATCTCGTTGCAGCCTTCATGGCCCTCGAAGTCATCGAGGTCGAGATCGTGGGCCTGCAGCATGGTACCCATCGCGCCGTCGGCAACAATGACGCGCTGAGCGAGGGCATCGCGGAAGGAGAGTCGAGAACTCATAGGAGTTCACTGTAGTGCGCGCGGGTCTGCGTGTGGGCGCACGGGTAGGCCCCGGAACGCACTGGGGGGTAACAGCCCAGGTCGCACGCCGGGGGCAAGGCCCTTCTCGCCCGGAAACCGGCGGAATGGCCGCTGCGTGGAATCAGTTGTGGTGTGCACGATAGCGCACCGTGTCTCGCAACGGGAGGGGCCGCGCGGATCCGGCCGCGAACCCGTAGGGTGGTGGCGGCGCGCCCTCGCGGGCGCGGCAACGGCAACGACGACGGGCCTGCCCGCGCGGGCGGCCCGGTGCAGAGGAGGCGGCCCGTGCCTGAGCTCGACAGCGTTCCCGAGCTCGTCGAGCCCGTCATGGTGGCCGCGTTCGAAGGCTGGAACGACGCCGGCGACGCGGCCAGCAGCGCCATCGCCCACCTGGCGTCTGCCTGGGACGCCGAGGACCTCGCCGCCATCGACACCGACGACTATTACGACTTCCAGGTCTCGCGGCCGCGCATCACCGTCACCGAGGGCCGGCACGAGGGCGTGGAGTGGCCCTCCACCCGGCTTTCGGTGGCCCGCCCGGGCGGCAGCGGCGGCGCTGACGTGGTGCTGGTCTCCGGCTCGGAGCCGAACATGCGCTGGCGCGGGTTCTGCGCCGACCTGCTCGCGACCGCCCGCGAGCTGGGCGTGCGCCGGGTGGTCCTGCTGGGCGCACTGCTCGCCGACGCGCCGCACACCCGCCCGGTGCCGGTGACCGGCGTCGCCAGCCCGACCGAGCTCGGGCCCGAGCTGGGGCTGGAGCCGACCAGCTACGACGGCCCCACCGGCATCGTCGGCATCCTGCACGACGTGTTCGCCCGGGCCGGCATCGAGACGGTGACGCTGTGGGCCGCGGTGCCGCACTACGTGGCGCAGCCGCCCAATCCGAAGGCCGCACTCGCGCTGCTGCGCCGGGTGGAGGACGTCCTCGACCGCGAGGTGCCGCTCGGCGAGCTGGCCGAGGACGCCCGCGCCTGGGAGCACGGCGTCGACGAGCTGGCGTCGGAGGACGAGGACATCGCCGGCTACGTGCGCAGCCTGGAGGAGGCCAAGGACGCCGCGGAGCTCCCCGAGGCCAGCGGCGAGGCGATCGCCAAGGAGTTCGAGCGCTACCTGCGGCGCCGCCGCAACAGCTGAACCGGGCCGCAGGCGGGCGCGCTGCTTTCCTGCCGGGGCGCGCCCGGCGGTTCCCCGGCCCAGACCGGCCGTGCCGCCGCGCCGTCACAGGCGGATGCGGCGCCACTCCCCCGTCGCGCACACGGCGGCCCAGGCGGCGGCGATCCGCGCCAGGCCGCGCCGCACCTCGTCGACGACGGCCGGGGCGAGCAGCCCGCCGTCAGCGCCCTCGGGAAGCAGCCGCACGGTGACCCGCAGGCCGTCCAGGACCCGCTGGCCGCGGGCGAGCGCGTCGTGGTCGGGGGTGCGGCCGCGGGCCTGCAGCAGCACCGCGCGGATCCCGTCGCGCAGTGCCAGGGCCTCGTCGAAGTCGGCCAGTGTGATGGGGATGGCCCCGTCGGTGACCAGGCCGTGCCCGCGCAGGAAGCGGGCCAGGTCGGCGCGGTCGCCGAAGTCGCCGACGGAGGAGGCGAACGTCCGCACGAGGGCGGCGGCGGTGGACGCCGGGGCGTCCGGCGTGGTTCGGGTGGAGCTCGTCATGCGGCCATCCCACCACGGAACGCCACCCACTGGTGGCGTTGCGCTGATTTCGGTCCGGGACCGGCCGTACGGGAACTCTGCGCGGTATACACCGCAGCGCCCGTTCCGCATACAGTCGGCCGCCCCGGATGCGTTTCACCCCCGGCGCACCCCGGCCCGCGGGAGCGCAGGGGGTGCTGCGCGGGGCGCCGCCCTCCCCTGCGGGTCCGGGCGGACGCCGGGCGCCTGCCGGGCGCCTGCCGGGCGGCGCGGCATACCCCTGCACCCCGGTCCGCGCCCGCGTCCTGCGCTCCATCCCTCCGCTGCGGCCGGCGGGCCGCGGTCTGACGGGACCGTCCCCCGGGCGCCGCGATCCGGATCCGGCTGCGGGGTCTGCCCCGTTCGGCGAGCAGGGCCGGGGCGTGCCGGGCGGATGGCGGCCGATGTCCGCCCGGCACGCTCTACGGCCGCAGTGCGATGCCGAGGAGCGCGTCCGCGGTGTCGGCGACCAGCGCCGGCGCGGCGGGGTCGCCGGACGGGTCGGCGTGGGCCGCCTCGGCCCAGGCGTCGATCGCGGCGAGCGCTGCGGCGGTGTCCAGGTCGTCGGCGAGCGCTGCGCGGACCGCGGTGAGCACCGGCGCGGCGTCCGGGCCGGCCGGGAGTGCGGCGGCCGAGCGCCAGCGGGCGATCCGGGCGGCGGCGGTGTCCAGGACCTGCTCGGTCCAGGTCCAGTCGGTGCGGTAGTGGTGCGCCAGCATGGCCAGCCGGATCGCCATCGGGTCGGCGCCGCGCTCGCGCAGCCCGGACACGAACACCAGGTTGCCGCGGGACTTCGACATCTTCTCGCCGTCCAGGCCGACCATGCCGACGTGCATGTAGTTCTGCGCCTGCGGGTGCACCCCGGTGGCCTTGGCAGACTCGGCGGCGCCCATCTCGTGGTGCGGGAAGACGAGGTCGCTGCCGCCGCCGTTGAGGTCGAAGGCGGTGCCGAGCTCGCTGAGCGCGATGGCGCTGCATTCGACGTGCCAGCCGGGGCGGCCGCGGCCGAGCACGGTGTCCCAGGCGGGCTCACCGGGGCGCTCGGCACGCCACAGCAGCCAGTCGAGCGGGTCCTTCTTGCCGGCGCGCTGCGGGTCGCCGCCGCGCTCGGCGAACAGCTCCAGCATCACCGCCCGGTCGAGGTGGCCCACCGCACCGAACTCGGCGGCCGCCTCGACCGCGAAGTAGATGTCGCCGTCCAGCTCGTAGGTGGCTCCGGCGTCGCGCAGCCGCGCCACGAAGTCGGCGATGAGGCCGACCGACTCGACGACGCCGACGTAGGCGCGCGGCGGCAGGATGCGGAGCGCCTCCATGTCGCGGCGGAACACCTCGATCTCGCGGGCGGCAAGGTCGCGCCAGTCCTCGCCGTTGGCGTCGGCCCGCTCCAGCAGCGGGTCGTCGATGTCGGTGGTGTTCTGCACGTAGTGCACCTCGTGGCCTGCGTCCCGCCACACCCGGTTGACCAGGTCGAAGGTGAGGTAGGTGAAGGCGTGCCCGATGTGCGCGGCATCGTAGGGCGTGATGCCGCAGACGTACATCCGCGCCTGGCGGCCCGGGTCCGTGGTCCGCCGGGACCGGGTGGCGGTGTCGTGGACGCTGAGGGGGCCGCCGCTCCCGGGCAGGCGGATGATTTCGGGCGCAGACCAAGAACGCATGGTGTTGAGAGTATCCGGCCGCCCGCGCTCGGGCCGCTCCGGGAGGGGCGCGGGCGGCGAGAGGTTTTCCCTCGCCGCAGCGGGAATACCCGGGACCGGCCCGCCGTGCCGGGCGGACCCCGGCTCAGCCGCGGCGGGAGCCGCGCACGATGCCGCCGACCGCGGCCGCGACCGCCACCGCGCAGAGCGCGGCCAGTCCGGTGTTGCCGGTCTGCCAGTGCAGGTAGGCGCCGGAGAGTCCGACGAGGTAGAGCAGCCAGTAGCAGGCCGACCTGAGCAGGGGCCCCGGCTCCAGAGCAGTCCGCCCCCCGGGCATCCCGGGCGTGTCGCCCATACCGCGGCCCCTCCCTTCGCGTTCCGGCAGCCCGCCGCAGCGGCGGTACTGCTGTTCAGACGTCGGAGGGAGGTGCCGGGTTTACCGGCCGCACCGCCGTGCAAACCTACCCCGGCGCAGCCCGCTCCGGCCGCACCCCGCACCGCGCGCGTGTCGCCGGGGCGCGGCAGCCGCTGCTCCCGCGGGGCCCGCGCGGGGGCCAGCACCTGCGGGCCGGGGTGCGGCCGCACCCCGGCCGCCCGTGGTGTGGCCCTTATCGCACCAGTACCTGCGGTCCCCTAGGCTTCTGTGCCACGGGCCGCGCGACTCCCCGATGGACCCGACGCCACGGGGGAAATCCCCCGGTCCTGGTTGCCGACTGCTGCCGGCGGCGGACCCCGTCCGCGCCGGCGCCGCGGCAGCCAGGGTCAAGCGCTGTGTCCCGGTTCTCGACCCTTCTGAGCGGGAGTGCGGATGACGACCCATGCCGACCGGAGCGGAGCCGGTGTCCGCGGACTGACGGCGGCCGAGGTCGCCGAGCGGATCGCCGGCGGACAGAGCAACGACGTGCCGGTGCGGGCGAGCCGCAGCGTCGCCGCCATCATCCGCGGCAACCTGTTCACCCGGATCAACGCGATGATCGCGGTCCTGTTCGCGATCATCGCGGTGATCGGCCCGATCCAGGACGGCCTGTTCGCCCTGGTCATCGTCGTGAACACGCTGATCGGCATCGCGCAGGAGCTGCGCGCCAAGCGGACCCTGGACCGGCTGGCGATCGTCAACGCCGCCCATCCGCGGGTGCTGCGCGACGGCGCGACCGCCGAGGTGACGCCGCAGGAGATCGTGCTCGACGACATCATCTCCTGCGCGCCCGGCGACCAGGTGGTGGTGGACGGCGAAGTGGTCGCGGCGACCGCGCTGGAGATCGACGAGTCTCTGCTGACCGGCGAGTCGGACCCGGTGCTGAAGCAGCCCGGCGACACCGTCATGTCGGGCAGCTTCGTCGTCGCCGGAGGCGGCATGTTCCGCGCGACCAAGGTCGGCCGGCACGCCTACGCCGCGCGGCTGGCCGAGGAGGCGAGCCGGTTCAGCCTGGTCCGCTCCGAGCTGCGGTCCGGCATCAACCGGATCCTGACCTTCATCACCTGGGCGCTGTTCCCCATCGGCGGCCTGCTGGTCTACAGCCAGCTGGTGCTCAACGGCGAGGTCGGCATCCGCGAGTCGATCGGTTCCGGCGCGGTTCCGGGGCCGGTGGCCGACGCGCTGCGCGGCACGGTGGCCGCGCTCGTGTCGATGATCCCGGAGGGCCTGGTGCTGCTGGTCAGCATCGCCTTCGCCGTCGGGGTGATCCGGCTGGGCCGGCGCCAGTGCCTGGTGCAGGAGCTTCCCGCCATCGAGGGCCTGGCCCGCGTCGACGTGGTGTGCACCGACAAGACCGGCACGCTGACCGAGAACGGGATGGCGCTGGCCGAGGTGCGCGACCTGGGCGGCGCGGACGCGCCCGGGGCCGCGGCCGGCCCGCGCGCGGTACTCGCCGCGCTCGCCGCCGCCGACCCGCACCCCAACCCGAGTATGCAGGCCATCGCCGAGGCGGTCCCGGAGCTGCCCGAGGGGTGGGAGCCGATCGCGCAGGCCGCGTTCTCCTCCGCGCGCAAGTGGAGCGGGACCTCGTTCGCCACGCCGGGCGGGGAGCGGCACTGGGTGCTGGGCGCCCCCGACGTGCTGTCCGACCCGGACGGGCCGGAGGCCGCCGAGGCCGAGCGGATCGGCCGGCAGGGCCTGCGGGTGCTGCTGCTCGCCGAGGCGGCGGACCGGGTGGACGCCGAGGGCGCGCCCGGACCGGTGCGGCCGGCCGCGCTGGTCGTGCTCGACCAGCGGCTGCGCTCCGATGCCAAGGACACCCTCGACTACTTCGCCGACCAGGGTGTCGAGGTCAAGATCGTGTCCGGCGACAATGCGGCCGCCGTGGGCGCGGTCGCCCGCCGGGTCGGCGTGCCCGGCGCCGAGGACCCGGTGGACGCGCGCAGCGGCCCCGGCCCCGACGAGGTCGACCGGGCCACCGTGTTCGGCCGGGTCACCCCCGAGCAGAAGCGCGGCATGGTGCGCAGCCTGCACGCCCGCGGCCGCACCGTGGCGATGACCGGCGACGGCGTCAACGACGTGCTGGCGCTGAAGGAGTCCGACATCGGCGTGGCGATGGGCTCGGGCAGCCCAGCCTCGCGCGCCGTGGCGCAGATCGTGCTGCTCGGCAACAGGTTCTCGGCGCTGCCGGCGGTGGTGGCCGAGGGGCGGCGGGTCATCGGCAACATCGAGCGGGTCGCCAACCTGTTCCTCACCAAGACCGTCTACTCGATGACGATGGCGACGGTGGTGAGCATGCTGGCGGTGGCCTACCCGTTCTTCCCCCGGCACGCGACGCTGATCAACGCCGTCACCTTCGGCATCCCGTCGTTCTTCCTGGCGCTGGCACCCAACATCGAGCGGGCGCGGCCCGGGTTCGTCGGCCGCACGCTGCGCCTGGCGATCCCATCGGGCCTGATCAGCGGACTGGCGGCGATCACGACCTACCTGCTGGTGCTGGACGGCGCCAGCATGCCCACGGTGGCCGACCGCACCGCCGTCGTCATCACGCTGTGCGCCACCACGCTGTGGGTGCTGCTGCTCGTCGCCAAACCGTATGTGTGGTGGAAGGTCGTGCTGGTCGGCGCCATGGTCGGGCTGCTGCTGCTCGCCCTGCTCACCCCCTTCGGCCAGGACTTCTTCGCGCTCGACGTGAGCGAGCCGGGCACGGTCGCCACCGCACTCACCGTCGCTGCCGGCGCGGCAGCGCTGATCACCGTCGTCCGCGTGGTCGACGACGGGTTCATCCGCCGGCGCCGCGAGCGCGAGGACGCCGAGCACGCCGCGCTTACACGGGCGGCCAGGGAACGGACGGCCACGCCGGGGACGGATACGGATGGACCCGGTGCTGCAGCAGCAGCTCCACCCGGCGGCGGAGCGCATAGCGCTCAGGCCCGGTGAGGTGCTCGGCGAGGGCGGCGGCCAGCGCGCCCTCGCCGAGCCCGGCGAGCAGCCGCTCCAGCGCCTCCGGCGCCCCGGCGGGCAGCGGCTCGCCCTGCCACTGCCACAGGACCGTGCGCAGCTTGTACTCGGCGGCGAACGCGACACCGTGGTCGCAGCCGTAGAGGTGGCCGCCGGGCACCGGCAGGAGGTGGCCGATCTTGCGGTCGGAATTGTTGATGACGGCGTCGAACACCGCCATCCGCCGCAGCGCGGGGTGGTCGGTGCGCTGCGCGAGGCCGATCAGGTCGGCGGAGTCGTCGCCGCCGATCCACCACTGCACCATCCCGGGGCCGAGCGGGCCGTCCCGGTGCACGGTCGGCGGCACCACCGACCAGCCCAGCGCCTCGGAGACGAGGAAGGCCGCCGTCTCGCGGCCGGCCAGCGTCCCGTCCGGGAAGTCCCACAGCGGCCGCTCGCCCTCGACGGGCTTGTAGACGCACGCGGCGCGCACCGGCGCGCCGGTGGCGGGGTCGAGGACGGGTACGGCGCCGGGCAGCTCGGCCGCCGAGGCGGCGTCGGCGGCGCCGGCCGGGTCGGCCGCGGGGTCGGGCAGGCCGCCGGCCGCGGGGTCGGTGACGGTGCAGTAGAAGGTGGCGTTGGAGGCCGCCGTCAGCCGGCCGACGATGTCGATCCGGCCGCGGTGCAGCAGGTCCGCGGCACCGTCCGGAACGGCGGAGCCGGGCACCGCAGTGCCTGCGGCCGGCTCGGGAGCGGCACCGCTCCGGGCGGCACCGCGCGGGGCGGTGCCGCCAGGGGCGGGGGCGCCGTGGTGCAGGGCGGGGTCCGGGGGGCCCGGCGTGCCGGGCGCGCGGTCGCTGCTCACTGCCCGATGGGCTTGTAGCCGTTCTGCCGCGGGCAGATGTGTCCGGCCGGGTCGAGCGGCAGTCCGCACAGCGGGCAGTCGGGGCGGCCGGCCGAGACGACGCGCATGGCGCGCCCGGCGAAGGCGCGTGCGGCACCCGCGGTGAGGTGGACGCGGAGCACGTCGCGGTCGGCGGGGCCGGTGTCGCTGAAGACCTCGACCTCCTCCTCGTCGTCGGCGTCCTCGTCGTCGCGGACCGCCTCCTGCGCCTCGACGATCACCCGGGACGACTCCGAGTCCCAGGCCAGCGCCAGCGTGCCGACCCGGAAATCCTCTTCGATGGGCTGTTCCAGCGGGCCGTCGTCGGTATCGGCGGATGCCTCCTGCTCCGGCGGCTCGCCGAACCGGACCCGGACCTCCTCCAGCAGCTCCTCGATGCGCTCCGCCAGCGCCGAAACCTGCTGCTTCTCCAGAACCACCGAGGTGACGCGCCGCTCGCCGCTGGCCTGCAGGAAGAAGGTGCGCTCCCCGGGCCGGCCGACGGTCCCCGCCACGAAGCGGGCGGGCGGGTCGTACAGATAGACGGACATGCCTGCACCTTAGAGGATTGCGGCGCCGCGAACCGCATCAGCGGGCGGGGGCGGCCGGCCTCCCGCGCGGAGCCGGAGGGCCGGATCCGCGCGGCGCCGATCGGGGGTGCGGGCGGAGCCGCGCTTCCGGGGACCAGCGCAGATGCGGTGCCGGACCGGTGTGTCCCCGCTGGCGGGGCGGAGGGGCGCAGCGGGGCGCCGGCTCAGCCGGCGGTGCGTCCCGCGCCCTCCGCGGGGCCGCTGGGCGCCTGCTCCCCCGGCGCCTCCCCCACCGCGCCGGCGCCGCCGCCCACGACGGCGTCGCCGGCCGGCTCAGCGGGCGGCGCCAGCCCTTCCGCGGTGGCGCCGACGTCGTTGAGGCGCAGTACGAACGGCCGGAGCGGGGTGTAGCGCACCGCCGACACCGAGGCCGGGTCGACCTGGATGCGCTGGAACAGGTCGAGGTGGAGTCCGAGCGCGTCGGCGAGCAGCGCCTTGATGACGTCGCCGTGGCTGCAGACCACGATGAGCCGGTCCCCGGCGGGGGCGGCTGCGGACGGTTCGGCGGCCGCGGTCCAGTCGGCGATGCCGGCCGCGGCCCGGGCGGCCATCGCCGCCATGGACTCGCCGCCGGGGAAGCGGGCGGCGGCCGGATGCGCCTGCACGACCGGCCAGAGGGGGTCGCCGGCGAGGTCGGCCAGCGCCCGGCCGGTCCAGTCGCCGTAGTCGCATTCGATGAACCGGTCATCGGTGTGCAGCGGCGCGCCGACGGCCTCGGCGAGCGGCGCGGCGGTTTCGGCGCACCGCTCCAGGGGGCTGGTGACGACCGCGCCGACCGGCAGCCCGGCCAGCCGCTGCGCGACGCCGGCCGCCTGCGCGCGGCCGCGGTCGTCGAGGTGCAGCCCTGGCGCACGGCCGGCGAGGACGCTTCCGGTGGCGCCGGTGAGGCCGTGCCGCAGGAGCAGGACGGTCGTGGAGGACTGAGGTGGGGTGGCCATGGGAGCACCCTAGGCCGTGTCGGCCGGGCAGGGCGCGCGGCGCTGCCGGCGGTCAGCCGGCGGGGGCCGCGCCGGGCTCTCCGGCGCCGGTCCCGGCGCCGCCCTGCTGCCCGCTCTGTCCCCCCTCCTGGGCGCCGCCGGCGGTCTCGGCCGGGTCGTAGGTCTGGCCGGTCACCGGGTTGACGGGCAGTCCGCTCTGCTCGTCGATGTCGACGTCCATCCCCAGCTCCGGGTCGTGGTAGAGCCCGGTCTCGGGGTTGCGCGGCAGTCCCACCTCGGGGTCGATCTCCCAGCCGGTGGCCGGGTCGGTGCTCGGCGAGGGCGAGGGTTCGGGCGAGTGCTCCGGGGACGGGCTGGGCTCCGGCGCCGCCTCCGCCTCCCGGCCCTGCTCGCTCTGCTCGGCCTCCGCCTTCTCCGGGCCGCCGGCGGGGTCGAGGGCGCCGAAGCTCACCAGGGTGAGGATGAGGATGCCCATCGCCACCCGGTAGTAGACGAACGGCATGAAGCTGTGCGTGGAGATGAACTTCATCAGCCAGGCGACGCAGGCGTAGCCGATGACTCCGGCGACCGCGGTGCCGACGATGGTGGCGGTCCAGCCGGCGTACTCGTTTCCGCCGATGTCGGTGAGCTTGTACAGCCCGGAGGCGAACACGGCGGGCATCGCGAGCAGGAAGGAGAACTCGGCGGCGTCGGTGCGCTTGAAGCCGAGCAGCATGCCGCCGGTCATGGTGCCGCCGGAGCGGGACACGCCGGGGATCAGCGCGAGACACTGGAAGAGGCCGAAGGCGAGGCCGCGGCCCATCGTCAGATCGGCGATGACCCGGTGCTTGCGGGTGTAGCGGTCGACGATCCCCAGGATGACGCCGAAGATGATCAGGGTGAGGGCGATGATCCGCAGGTCGCGGAAGACCGTGTCGATCTGCTCCTCGAACAGCAGGCCGAGGACGCCGATCGGGATGGTGCCGATGATGACGTACCAGCCGAGCCGGGCGTGGATGTCGCGCCGCAGGTCCTTCTTGAACAGCGACTGGGTCCAGATCGTCAGGATCGCCCAGATGCGCTTGCGGAAGTAGACGAGTACCGCGAGCTCGGTGCCGATCTGGCTGACCGCCGTGAACGCCGCGCCGGGGTCGGGCCAGCCGAAGAACGCGGAGATCACCCGGATGTGCCCGCTGGAGGAGATCGGCAGGAATTCGGTCAGGCCTTGGACGACTCCAAGGATGATGGCCTCGATGATGGACACGGTGGGCTCGGCTCCTGGATGGCGTCGTGCTGCGGGCGAGTGCGCGGGGGGACACCGCGCGGCCTCCGGCGGTGTCGGGAGCACCGGTCGGCACGAGGGGGCGGGGCCGTCCGGCGGCCCTGGGCAGCTTACTCCTTACCCTCCCGCCCCGGACCGCCCTCGGGCGGCCGCGCCGGGCACCCGCGGCGGGCCCCTCCCGGCCGCCCGGCTCTGCGGCCGCGCCGGGGCCGCGTGCCCGCCCGCACGCGGACAGCCCCCGGCACCGGAACCCGCGGCGGACGGGCGGACCGGGGCTCCCGGCGCCGCTCCGCTGCCCTGGTCCCCACCCCAAACCTCCCGACATGTCCGCGCCCACCAGCCCGCAAGCAGGTAACCTCCGACGCCATGGAACAGCGACAGGCGGGTGGGTCGGGGCTTTGGGTCTCCTCCGTCGCCCTCGGCACCATGACCTGGGGCAACGACACAGGGCAGGACGACGCCTCGGACCTGCTCACCACGTTCGTGGATGCCGGGGGGACGCTGATCGACACCGCCGACATCTACAACGGCGGTGAGGGCGAGCGGATCCTCGGGCGGCTGCTCAACGGGGTGGTGCGGCGCAGCGATGTGATCATCGCCACCAAGGCGGGGCACGCCACGGACGGCCACCGGCCGTTCGACACGTCGCGGCGCCACCTGCTGTCGTCGCTCGATGCGTCGCTGCACCGGCTGCAGACCGACCACATCGACCTGTGGCAGCTGCACGTGCACGATCCGGCGACGCCGCCGGACGAGACGCTGTCCGCCATGGAGTCGGCGGTGGCGTCGGGCAAGGTGCGCTACATCGGCGTCGGCAACATGGCGGCGTGGCAGTTCGCGACGTATGCGGCCTGGCAGGAGGCGCGGTGCGCGACCCGGGTGCTGACGGCGGGGGCCGAGTACTCGCTGCTGCGCCGCACACCGGAGCGGGACCTGCTTCCGGCGGCGCTGTCCCGCGGATCGGGCCTGATCGCGTGGGCCCCGCTGGGCCGCGGCGTGCTCAGCGCCCAGTACCGGAACGGGGTCCCGCCAGGATCGCGGGCCGGCCGCCCGGACATGGCGTCCTACGTGGAGCCCTACCTCACCGACCACGGGCGGCGCGTGGTGGAGTCGGTGTGCACTGCGGCCGACGGGCTCGGCGTCTCCCCGCTGGCGGTGGCCCTGAGCTGGGTGCGCGACCGACCGGGCGTGGTCTCCGCGGCCGCCGGCCCCCGCACCCCGGCGCAGTTGGAGGACATCCTGGCCGCCGATGACGTCCGCCTCCCCCGCGAGATCCGCGACGCCCTGGACGACGCGTCCTCGGCCCGCCGCCGCTGACTCCTCCGCCCGCGGCGGCACCGGTCCGGACCGCGCCGGGGTTCCGCCGGCGCGCCCGCAAGCCGTCCGCAGGAGTTCACCGGCGCTTGGCGCGCGGCTTCCGTTCCGCCGCGCAGAATTCATCCGGCGCGGCCCCGCGGGGCGTCCGGGCGCCGGGGCCGACCGCCGGGCCAGGCTCCTCGCGCAGCCGCGCGCTCACCTCGCCCGGCTCCGCGGCCCTCCGCAAAAGCCGGCGTCCGATCGCCCCGGAACGGTGCTCCACCGAGGGTGCTGCCCGGCCGGGCAGCACCGCCCCCGCCTGCCGCACGGCGCCGCGGCGGCCGGCAGCACAGGCCCGCCCCAGCGCCGGGGTGCGTCCCCAGCCCGTGCGGTGCGGGCGGTGGGCGTCGGCCGCGAGCGCTAGGGTCGGACTCCTGTACGCCTCCCCCGCGGGCGGCACCAGCCAGCCGGCGCCCGCTGCAACCGGGCCCCGGCGCGTGCAGTACCGATGCGCAGTACCGAGAGGAACCCACCGCATGGCCGAGGACGCAGAGCGCACGCGCGCGGCGCTCGCAGGGATGGGCGCGCCGGAGACGCTCGCGGCGCCGCTGGCCGCAGCGCTCGGCCCGGACGCCGCCGAGCAGCTCGCCGCCGATCCGTGGCGGCTGCTGGCGCTGCCCGGTGTCACCCTCGACCAGGCCGACTACTGCGCGCGCCAGGCCCTGGGAGAGGCGGCGACGCCCGGCGACCCGCGGCGCGGGCGGGCGGTCGTCGCGCGGGTGCTGGCACGCGCGGCGCGGAGCGGGTCGACCGCCGTCGCAGAGGCCGACCTGGTCCGCGCGCTGCATGCGGTGCGCATCACCGATACCGACCCCGCGATCGCCGCGGCCGTAGACGACGGCACCGCGCTCGTCTTCGAGGCGCTGCCCGCCGAGGACGGCGCCGGCGATGAGGACGAGCCGCCCGCCGAGCTGCCCGAGCCCGAGCGGTTCTACGCGTCCGAGGGGCCCGGACTCGCCGAGCAGGACCTCGGCGAGGGGGCGGCCCGGCTGCTCGGCACGGCCGAAGCGGTGATGGACCCGGCAACCGCGGCGGAGGCCGTTGCGGCGGCGGGCGCGCGGCTCGGCGCGCCGATCCCCGCGGAGACCGCGGCGGCCGCCGTCACCGCGCTCCGGCACGGGGTGGCCGTGCTCCACCACGGCTCCGCGCACGCCGCCGCGGTGCGCCAGACGGTCGCGGTGCTCGCGCAGGCCGCGGCGGACAGCGGCGTCGGCCTCGCCGTCACGGCTCCGACCGCGCAGGCGACCGCCCATCTCACCTCGGTCCTGGGCGACGCCATGGCGGTCCCCGGTGCCGCCCTCCCGGCCGATGGCGCCGCGGAGACGCCAACGCCGGACCCCGCCCCCGGCCCCGCCCCGGAAGGCGCCGGCGCGGACGGCTCCGATGCAGCGGAGGGAGCCGCTGGACCGGCCCGCACCTCCGCTGCTGCGGGCGGCAGCGCAGCGGACTCAGGCAGTGCGACCGCCGCGGAGGCGGCGGGCGGCAGCGCTGCGCCCGCGAAGCCCCCGCGCACGGACCGCGTGCCTTCGGATGTCGACGCCACCGCGAAGGCAGCCGCCGACCTGCAGCGCCTGCTCGGCGGCGCGCCGGTACCGGCGCCGGACCGGGCGTTCGCCGCGTCCCTTTCCGGGCTCTCCGCCCCTCCGCCGCCCGCCCCGGAGCGCCAGACCGGGCCGGCGGGCGGGCGCGGGTCCGAGCCTCGGCCGGCGCGCAGCCGCCTGCGGGAGCACTCGGCGGGCACAGCGGCCGACCTGTCGGCGCCGGTCCCGCTGGCGCGGCTGCTCGACGCGGGCTCCCCCGTCCGCGCCGGCATCGTGGTCGTGGCAGCGGCGATGGCGCTGGATGTGGAGCGCGCGGCGGAACTGGTCGAGGCGTGCGACGACGGCACGCACCTCGTGCTGCTGGCCGACCCGGCCGAGGCGCCGTCGGCCCGGCCCGGCCGGGTTCCGGCCGACCTTGCCGAGTCGGGTCAGGTCGCGGTGGCCGAGCTGCCCTCCGATGGCGGCGGTCCGCTGGCCGACCTCGCCGCGGCGGTCGCCGGCGGGGATCTGGCGCCGGCCACGGCGCCGGACCGCGAGGTCGTCGTGGTGCCGGCCGAATCGGGCGCCGAGGCAGTGCACCGCGCGGTGCAGCTGATCGGAGACTCGATTCCGCGGGCCGTCGGCATCGCGGCGGGCCACATCCAGATCGTGGCGGCGGCGCGCGGCGGCGACGCGGGCACCGACGCCCTCAACCGCGCCTGCAAGGAGCGGTTCAACCCCGGACCCGGTGCGATCGGCGGCCTCGACCCGGGGGACCGGGTGGCGCTGGCGGGCGACGGCCCCGGCTACACGGCCGGCGACACCGGCGTGCTGCGCGAACCGGGCGGCGACGGCCGGCCCCGGGTCGCGCTCGCCGACGGCACCGAGCCGGCGGTCGACCCGGCCGTGCTGCGGCCGGGCTGGGCGGTCACGATCGCTGCAGCGCACGGCGGCCGCTGGCCGGCCGTGGTGGCGGTGTTCGGTCCGGACACCCGCGGCTCCCGTCCGCAGGTCTACACCGCGCTGACCCGCGCCACCCGCCACCTGTCGATCGTCCAGGCCGCGGGCCCCGGACTGTCCCGCGCCGTCGCCGAGCGCCCCGGACTCCCCCGCACCACCCGCCTCACCGCAGTCGTCCGCGAGGGCTGACCGGGCGGCAGCGGCGCACCCCCGGCGCCGGCCGCCGGCGCCCGCGGCACCCGCGGTGCCCGCCCGCAGGTCCGCACCGCGGCGCCCGGCGCTCTTCCCGGCCGGGCACGCGGCGGTCAGGCCTTGCGGTTCTCGCCGAGTTCCTCTTCGATCGGGTTCACCGGGCGGGTGGGCTGGTCCTTCTCCGACGCGCCGCCCGTGGTGTGGCCGTGCTGCTGCTGGGCCTTGGCGGACTCGGTGCGCGACTGGCCCTCGGGCTGCAGCGGTACCGAGCGGAGCACTTCGTTCGGCTCGTCGTACCGGGCGGGCGGCATGGCCTGCACCGCGCTCAGCATCTCCCGGT
This sequence comes from Nocardiopsis coralliicola, assembly GCF_054779695.1. NCBI lineage: Bacteria > Bacillati > Actinomycetota > Actinomycetes > Streptosporangiales > Nocardiopsidaceae > Nocardiopsis > Nocardiopsis coralliicola. The sequence goes on from NZ_BAAGXT010000039.1 coordinate 30,166, forward strand.
CGCCGCCGGCGTCCTGGACCCCGGCGACGATGGCGTCCTTGTCCGCCGGGAACGGGATCCCGCCGAGGATCTCCTGCAGGCCGTCGACTCCGCGCTTGACGGTCATCGTCCTCATCCCCCCTCGCATCGGGTGCCTCACGGGTGCGCTACCCGATCAGCGCCGGACCACCCATCATCCCCGCGCACCCTCTGCTGCGGGCAAAGGCTGCACCGCCGATCCGTATTCTCGCCAAACTGAGCGCACGGACCTGCATGGACGCGCCGCCACCGGGCAGGGCCCGGGTGAGGCCGCAGTGACCGCTGAGCCAGGAGGACACCGGCTCGCGCCTGCCGCGCACCCGCACCCGGATTGCGAGGACAGACATCATGGACCTCTCTTTTCTCCGCGACATCTACGCGGCCGAGGGACCGGTAGCGACCGTGCACATCGACGTCTCCCGGGACGCCGCCGATGCGGACGAGGAGGTCCGCATCCGGTGGGGCAAGGCCCGCGCCGACCTGCTCGACCAGGGCGCCGGAGAGGAGACCGTGGTGGCGCTCGACGAGGTGGTCGGCGCCACCCGCGGCGCGCCCGGCCCGCACGGGCAGACGGTGGTCGCCGCGGACGGCCGGGTCCTGCTGGACCGGACCGTCGCGACGCCGCCCCGCGAGTACTCCGCGCGAGTCGGCCCGCTCCCCGACGCCGTCTCCTACCTGCGGCGCAGGGGCGAGGACGTGCCGACCGTGCTGGTGCTGGCCGACGGGTCCGGCGCCGACATCGCCGCGGTCGGCGCCGACGGCCGCTGGCTGCGGACCAGCACCGGGGAGGGCGAGGGGCCGCTGCACAAGCCGCGCGGCGGCGCATACCACCACAACCAGATCCAGCGCTCGGTCGACGAGGCCGTCAAGCACAACATGAAGTCCGTCGCCGACGACGTCGCGGAGGTCGCCGGCGAGGCGGACCCCGAACTGGTCCTCATCGCCGGCGAGGTCCAGGTCCGCGGCGAGCTGCGGGACCGGCTCCCGGCGGCGCTGCAGGACATCGCGGCCGACGTCGAAGCCGGCTCGCGGGATGCCGGCCTGGACGACGCTCCGCTGCAGGACGAGGTGTCCCGCCTCCGCGGCGAAGCGGCGCAGCGCCGGGTCGACGAGGCCGCCGAGCGCTTCGAGCACGGGCGCGGCCCGGCCGGCGGCTCGGTGGAGAGCGACGCGGTCGAGGGGGTGGCCGCGGTGGTCGCGGCGCTGCGCTCGGGCGCGGTGGAGACGCTGCTGTGGCCGGACGACCTCGAAGAGCGCGACGACGAGGTGTGGATCGGCCCCGCTCCCGAGCAGATCGCCCGCACCGAGCAGGAACTGCGCGACCTCGGCGTCGACGATCCGCGCCCGGAGCGGGTCGACGCCGCGGTGCTGCGCGCCGCCGCCGGGACCGGGGCCTCGGTGGTGTTCGTGCCGCGCAGCCGCCTGCTGCTCACCGAGAGCATCGGCGCGCTCCTGCGCCACCCCGTCGCCCTCTGAGGCGGTGGGTCCAGCGCACCCGGGCCGGGCGGCCCGGGTGCGCCACGCGGTGCATATCGGGGCGGATTCCCGCGTTTTCGATACAGATAGTGATCGCCTGGCTACGATTTCCCTGCCAGCAACCCGGGTTCCTTCCCCGCTGGGAACCGCGATCCGACGGGAGTCGATGTGATCCGTGTCCTCCGCCCGCTCAGTGCGCTCCTCGCGGCCGGCGCCGCAGCCGCAGTGGCGTTCGCCCCGGCCGCCCTGGCCGAACAGCCGACCCGGGGATCGGTGTGGGCCTACGACCTCACCGTGACCGATGCGCACTCTGCGGAGCGGTCCGTGACGCTGCACTGCAGCCCGGCCGGCAGCGGGGGCAGCCACCCCAGCGCCGCCGACGCCTGCGCCGCCATCGCCGAAGCGGGATCGGTCGGCGCGATTGCCGGTCGCGGCGGCGCCTGCACCATGGAGTACCGCCCGGTCACCGCAACCGCCGACGGCCGCAAGCTCTCCGGCTCCGGCCCCGACACCGACCGGTTCACCGAGGAGTACTCCAACCCCTGCACGCTGCAGGCCGCCAAGGGCCCCGTGTTCGACTTCTGAGACCGCGCCACTGAACCCCGCGCCCGCCCTCGCCCCGAGCGAAGGCGGGCGCGCCGCATTCCAGCGGCTACCGGCGGCCTGCCCCGCCCGGGTCGACCGGTAGCTCATCGGTATCGACGGCCAGCACGCCCAGCGGGCCGGGGAGTTCAACGGCGCCCCCGTAAGGCACCTCTCCGCGACGGGTGTACACGCCGTCCCGGGGTTCCCACATCCACCGGACCGCGGCACGGTAGGGATCGAAGAGCGCGTACAGGCCGTTGCCTGCCGACGCGTAGAACCCGGGCTTGTCCGCAGAGCCGCGGCGCACGCTGTTCGGCGAGGCGATCTCTACGGCCAGCTCAATGAGGTCGGGGGGTACTCGGGCAGGTTCCGGTCGGCTTCGGTGCGGGGAATCAGCGCCAGGTCGGGGCAGAGCTCACTGTCGTACTCGGGGAACGGCGACCGCACATCACTGATGAACTCCCACTCCGGACCAACCATCGTCTCCAGTTGCCGCCAGAGGCGCACCATGGTCTTGGTGTGCACCGGGCGGACCGGGCTCATCATGATGTCCCCGCGGATGATCTCCACCTTGTAGCCGTCGAATTCACCATCGAAGCGGCGCAGCAAGGAGTGCGCGTGGTCGAGCACCGCAGACATCAAGGCACCCCCTCCGCTCTTGGGGAGTCCATCGTACGCAGCGGCGCTCGCGAACGGCCGGAATTCCGCCCTTGCCTGCGGATATCGCGGGCCGGGCGCGCATGCAGGGCTCGCGGCTACGGCAGCAGGCCCCGGCGGCGGGCCTCGGCGACGGCTTCGGTACGGGTGTGCACGCCGAGGCGGCGCATGGCGGAGCGGAGGTAGGACTTCACCGTCTCGGGGCCCAGGCGGAGGCGGGAGGCGGTGTCGGCGTTGGTGCAGCCCAGGGCGACGCAGCTGAGCACGTCGAGTTCGCGGGGCGGGAGGGCGGGTGCGGACTGGGGCGGGGCCGCGGCGGCGTCCATCCGGGTGCAGACGTCGAGCAGGCGGTCGCGCAGGTCGGAGTCGCCGAGGGCGCCGGCCAGGGAGCGCAGTTCCGCGTTGAGTGCGCGGACCTCGGCCCAGGGCGGTGCGGCGGCCCCGCCGGCCGCTGCGGCGTCCCGGGCGTCGGCGAGGTCGAGGGCGCTGCGCCGCGCCTCGTCGCGCGCCCGGATCCGGCCGGCGGCCCGGTCGGCCACCCGGGCGAACGCGTCCACGGTGCGCTCGCCCAGCGCCAGCGACCGGCGCAGCCCGCCGAGGACGACGCCGCGGGTCTGCCCCTCCACGACGACCGGCACCGCCACGATCGCCTTGAGCCCTTCGGCGCGGACCGCCTCGTCGTAGTCGTGGCTGATCCCGCCGGCCGCGAGGTAGTCGGGCACCCAGGCGGGACGGGCCGAGGTGAGGGCCTGGCCGCCGAGGCCGCGGCCCGGCTGCACGACGAGCCCGCGGATGGCGTCGGTCCCGGCGCCGGAGAGCTCGCTGTAGTGCAGCCGGCCGGACGCGCGGACCGCGCCGCCGAACACCACCGGCAGGCCGGTGCCGCGGCGCAGCACCGGCAGGGCTGCCCGGATCTCCGCGCTGTCGTCGCGCGCCGCCTCGGACCTCATGCCGCCCTCCGCATCGCGAATCCCCCCGTTCGGGGGTGATGAGACGTGCCTCACACCGGTCACGATCCTAGTGGGCGCGGGCACCCCCGGCCATGCGGTCGGCCGAACCCGTCCCCGCCCGGCCGCGTGCGCGCGAGGGCCCGCGCGCCAGCGGCCCGCCACCGGGCCCGTCTGACAACCGGCGCACGCGATGAAGCGCCACGACCCGAGGAGGGCACCTTGACGGCACCCCCGGCGCGCTCCTACGCGAGCGGCCCCTCCACCACTCCCCTGCTCGGCGACACGATCGGCGAGAACCTCGACCGGACCGTGGCTGCGCACGGCGGCCGGGAGGCGCTGGTCGACGTCCCGTCCGGGCGGCGGTGGACCTACGCCGAGTTCGGCCGCGAGGTCGACACCACCGCCCGCGCGCTCATGGCGGCCGGGCTGCGCGCCGGCGACCGGGTCGCGCTGTGGTCACCGAACCGGCCGGAGTGGACGATCCTGCAGTACGCGACCGCGAAGATGGGCGCGATCCTGGTCAACGTGAACCCGGCCTACCGGCGGCACGAGCTGGAGTACGTGCTGGTCCAGTCGGGTGCGGCGCTGCTGGTGTCGGCGCTGAGCCACAAGTCCAGCGACTACCGCGCCATGGCGGAGGCGGTCCGCGGCGCGGCCCCGGAGCTGCACGGCATCGCCTATTTCGACGACCCGTCCTGGACGCGGCTGCTGGCCGGCGCCTCCTCGGTGGCGCCGCAGGAGCTGGCCGCGCGGTCGGCCTCGCTGTCCTGCGACGACCCGATCAACATCCAGTACACGTCCGGCACGACCGGGTTCCCCAAGGGCGCGACGCTGTCGCACCACAACATCCTCAACAACGGCTTCTTCGTGGGCGAGCTGCTCAGCTACACCGAGCAGGACCGGATCTGCCTGCCGGTGCCCTTCTACCACTGCTTCGGCATGGTGATGGGCAACCTGGCGGCGACCTCGCACGGCGCGTGCACGGTCATCCCCGCGCCGTCGTTCGAGCCGGCCGCGACGCTGGCCGCCGTGGAGCAGGAGCGGGTCACCTCGCTGTACGGGGTGCCGACGATGTTCGTCGCCGAACTGGGGCTGGCGGACTTCGCCGACTACGACCTGTCGAGCCTGCGCACCGGAATCATGGCGGGCTCGCCGTGCCCGGTGGAGATCATGAAGCGGGTCGTCGCCGAGATGCACATGGGCGAGGTGGCGATCTGCTACGGCATGACGGAGACCTCGCCGGTGTCCACGATGACCCGCGTCGACGACGACCTGGAGCGGCGCACCGGCACGGTGGGCCGGGTCCTGCCGCACCTGGAGGTGAAGGTCGTCGACCCCGCGAGCGGCCGCACGCTGCCCCGCGGCGAGTCCGGTGAGCTGTGCACCCGCGGCTACTCGGTGATGCTCGGCTACTTCGACGAGAGCGAGCGGACCGCCGAGGTGGTCGACGCGGGCCGCTGGATGCACACCGGCGACCTCGCGGTGATGCGCGAGGACGGCTATGTCGCGGTCGTCGGCCGGATCAAGGACATGATCATCCGCGGCGGCGAGAACGTGTACCCGCGCGAGATCGAGGAGTTCCTCTACACCCACCCCGCCATCGCGGACGTACAGGTGGTCGGTGTCCCGGACCAGGTGTACGGCGAGGAGATCCTGGCCTGCGTCGTCGCGGCCGACCCGGCCGACCCGCCCACCGCCGACGACGTGGTCCGGTTCTGCCGCGGCGAGCTCGCCCACTACAAGATCCCGCGCTATGTGCGGGTCGTGGAGTCCTTCCCGATGACGGTGAGCGGCAAGGTCCGCAAGGTCGAGCTGCGCGCCACCGCGGCCGAGGAGCTGGGCCTGTCCGCCCCCGCCTGACCTCCCGGCCGGTTCCTCAAGGGGGGGGTGAACCGGCCGGGTACCGGGCGGCCGCGGCGCTCCCCGCAGGGGGCGCCGCGGCCGCCGTCCTGCGGTGCGGCGCCGGGCAGGCGGAACGCAGGCCGGCTGCCGCAGCCCGGGCCTCGGCGCGGGGCCGGTGCTCCGCCCCCCTGCGCCGCGGGAGCGCTCAGACCCGGTCGAGGAAGCCGCCGTCCACCACGAGGTTGGCGCCGCTGGTGAACGCCGACACCGGGCTGGCCAGGAACGCGATCGCGCGGGCGACCTCCTCCGGCCGGCCCAGCCGCCCGGCGGGAATGGCGTCCCGGATCTCGGTGTAGAACTCCGGATCGCTCTCCCTGCGCCGCGCCCAGCCGCCGCCGGGGAACTCGATCGGCCCGGGCGAGACCGTGTTGACCCGGATCCCCTCGGCCGGCAGCGTCCGGGCGAGCGAGGCCGCGTAGTGGTTGAGCGCTGCCTTCACCGGGCCGTAGGGCTTGGGGCCGGACGGCCGCGCCACGTGCAGCGCCGACGTCGTGGACACCAGCACCACGGCTCCGCCCAGCGCCGACGCCGCCAGATGGGGGCGGGCGTGCTCGGTCATGTGCACGAACGGCATCACGTCGGTGTCGAAGGAGGTCTGCCATGGCGCTGAGCTGCCCGCGGAGACGTTCGAGACGAGGACGTCGATGCCGCCGAGCTCGTCGGCGGCGGCGTCGAGGAAGCCGCGCAGCGCGCCGGGGTCGGCGACGTCGACGGCGCGGGCGGCGACCCGCCCGCCGGCCGCGCGCAGCTCGCCGGCGGCCTGCTCCAGCGGCTCTGCCGTCCGCGCGCACACCGCGAGGTCGGCGCCCTCGTCGGCGAAGACCTGCGCGGTGGCGCGCCCGATGCCGCGGCTCGCTCCGGTGACGACGACGCGGGCGCCCTTGAGTCCGAGGTCCATGCCTGCTCTCCTTTGCGACTGGTTGCGGCGCGGCGGCCGGTGCGCTGCCCCGCTGCGGGTGCCCTTCCGGAGCCGCGGCGCCGCCTGTCCCCCGGGGGCGTTCCTTTCCCGATCGGCCCGGGCCCATCCGCGCCGGGCGGGAGACGCCGGACACGGGTGCGCCCCGGGCGCGCAGGTGCGCGGCCGGGGCGCGGTTCCGGCGCCCTAGGCGCCGGTGGAGTGGAACCCGCCGTCGACGTGGACCATCTCACCGGTGGTGGCGGGGAACCAGTCGGACAGCAGGGCCACCACGGCCTTCGCCGCCGGCTCCGGGTCGGCGGCGTCCCAGCCGAGCGGCGCGCGCTCGGGCCAGCTGCCGGCGAGCTCGTCGAAGCCGGGGATGCTGCGCGCGGCCATGGTGCGCAGCGGGCCCGCGGAGACGAGGTTGACCCGGACCTGCTCGCTGCCGAGGTAGCGGGCCAGGTAGCGGGCGGTGGAGGCGAGCGCCGACTTGGACACGCCCATCCAGTCGTAGACCGGGTAGGTGAGGCTGTTGTCGAAGTCGAGGGCGACGACCGAGCCGCCGCCCTTGAGCAGCGGCAGCACCGCCGTGGTGACCGACTTCAGGGAGAAGGCGGAGGTGTGCATCGAGGTGGCGACGTCCTCCCAGGACGTCTCCAGGAAGTTGCCGCCCAGCCCCTCCTGGGGGGTGTAGCCGATGGCGTGCACGATGCCGTCGAGGCCGTCGACGTGCTCGCTGACCCGCTCGGCGAGGGTGGACAGGTGCTCGCCGTCGGTGACGTCGAGCTCCAGCACCGGCGGCGTCTCGGGGAGCCGCTGCGCGATGCGGTTGACCAGGCTGAGCCGGCCGAAGCCGGTCAGCACCACGGTGGCGCCCTGCTCCTGGCAGAGGCGGGCTACGTGGAACGCGATCGAGGCGTCGGTGAGTACGCCGGTGACCAGGATGCGCTTGCCGTCGAGGATTCCCATGAACGTCCTTCTCACTGTTCTGCGCCGGCGCCGGGCCCGGGGAGGCGGCGGACCGCGGCGGGGAGCTGGTGTGCCGCCGCGCGGAGCGCTGCGGAGCTGGGGGCGGTGCGCTAGTGGCCCATGCCGAGGCCGCCGTCGACCGGGATGACGGCGCCGGTGATGTAGGCGGCGTCGGGGCTCGCCAGGAAGCGCACGGTCGCGGCGATCTCCGCGGTGGAGCCGTACCGGCCCAGCGGGATGTTCTTCTTGATCTCGGCCTGGCGCTCCTCGGGCAGCTGGGCCGTCATGTCGGTGTCGATGAAGCCGGGGGCGACGACGTTGACCGTGATGTTGCGGGAGCCCAGCTCGCGGGCGAGGGACCGGCCGAAGCCGACGAGGCCGGCCTTGGAGGCGGCGTAGTTGGCCTGGCCACCGGAGCCGAGCAGGCCCACCACCGAGGAGACGAGCACGATGCGCCCGGTGCGCTGGCGCATCATGCCGCGCACGGCGCGCTTGGCGACGCGGAACGCGCCGGTGAGGTTGGTGTCCAGCACCGAGGAGAAGTCCTCCTCGCTCATCAGGGCGAGGAGCTGGTCCTTGGTGATGCCGGCGTTGGCGACGAGGACGCCGACCGGGCCCTGCTCCTCCTCGACACTTTTGAAGGCGGCGTCCACCTGGGCGGAGTCGGTGATGTCGCAGCGGACGCCGAACAGCCCCTCGGGCGGCTCGCCGGAGCGGTGGGTGACGGCGACGGCGTCGCCGGCGGCGGCGAGCTCGCGGGCGATGGCCAGGCCGATCCCCCGGTTGCCGCCGGTGACCAGTGCCGAGCGGGTCATGTGCTGGATACCTCCGAATGCGCGCTGCGGGCGCGGTGAGATGCAGGTCGGAACGGACAGCAGCGTACAGACCTACCCGCTGGTATAAGAACCGCGGGCACTGCGCGGATCCGCACACCGGGCCGGCCGTCCGGAGCGGGAACCGGCCGGCGAGCGCGGCGGCGCTTCCCTGGATCAGCCGGCCTGGGCCAGCCGCTCCCGGCCGGCGGCGACCAGGCCCGGGACCGCCTCGCCGATCTTCTCGAAGTCGGCGCCGACGGTCTTGCCCTGGCTGAACCGGTAGTGGATGCCCTCCAGGATGACGGCGAGCTTGAAGAAGGCGAAGGCCACGTACCAGTCGAAGGACGACAGGTCGCGGCCGGAGCCCTCGGCGTAGCGCTGCACCAGCTCGTCGACGGGCGGGAACCCGGGGGCGCGGGCGGCGTCGCCGACGCCGGGCAGCTCGGTGCGCTCGCTGCCGCTGTAGACCGCGATGAGGGCGAGGTCGGTGAGCGGGTCGCCGAGCGTCGACATCTCCCAGTCGAGCACCGCGGTGATGCGGTCGCCGCCGCCTCCGGATCGCACCAGCGCGTTGTCGAGCCGGTAGTCGCCGTGCACGACGGCCGGCGCGGGCGAGGCGGGCAGCCGCTCGGCGAGGCCGGCGCGCAGCTCCTCGGCGCCGGGCAGGTCGCGGCTGCGCGAGGCGTCGAGCTGCTTGCCCCACCGGCGGACCTGCCGCTCCAGGAACCCCTCGGGGCGGCCGAAGTCCGCCAGCCCGACTGCAGCCGGGTCGATGCCGTGCAGCGCGACGAGCGTGTCGACCAGGTCGAGGACGACCGCGCGGGTGCGCTCCGGCCCCAGCTCGGCCAGCTGGCCGGCGGTGCGGTAGGGGGTGCCCTCGACGAAGTCCATGATGTAGAAGTCGGCGCCGAGGACGTCGGGGTCCCGGCACAGCAGCCGCGTGGCGGGCACCGGGACCGCGGTGGGGGCGAGCGCGGAGATCACGGTGTATTCGCGGCCCATGTCGTGCGCGGTCGGCAGCACGTGGCCGAGCGGCGGGCGGCGCACCACCCAGCGGGAGCGGCCGTCGGTCAGCTCGTAGGTGAGGTTGGACCGGCCGCCGGCGATGAGCCGCGCGGTGAGGCCGCCGGCAACCATCCCGGGACGCTCGGCGTCCAGGTAGGCGCGGAGCCGGACCGGGTCGAGTCCGGGCGGGTTGCTGCCGGCGTGCTCCACGGCGTCTCCACGGGGTGTCGGGGGCCGCGCGGGCGGCCGGATCGGGTGCGCGGGCCAACATACCACCCGGTTTGTCGGTGGCTGCGGGCGGGAGCGGCCGCCCGCCGGGCCGCGGCGGCCCGGGCGCGCCGAGGATGCGTAGGAGTATTGCGTTTCTCCCGATAATGATGAAGGTTTCCTTCTAAGGTGACTCGCGACACCGCTGGAAGGAGCCGTCTTGGCCTCGATCCCCCGCTCCTCGCCCCCGGGCCCCGCCCGGACCCGCCGCCCCCTGCTCCCCGCTGCCGCCGCCGCGTCTGCCGCGGTGCTGGCGGGCGCGCTGCTGTCGGCCCCGGCCGCCCACGCCGCCCCCGCACCCGGGAACCGCGGCGGCACCGGAGCCGAACCCGGCGGCGAGTGCACCCCCGACCCCGAGGCGCCGCCGAAGCGGCAGATGCGCGCCGAGTGGATCGCCGGGGTGGAGAACATCGACTGGCCCAGCGCCCCCGGGCTCTCCCCGGAGGAGCAGAAGGCGGAGCTGACCGAGCTGTACGACCGCGCTGAGGCCGACGGCCTCAACGCGGTGTTCGTGCAGGTCCGGCCGACCGCCGACGCGTTCTGGCCCTCGCCGCACGAGCCGTGGTCGGAGTGGCTCACCGGAGAGCAGGGCACCGACCCCGGCTACGATCCGCTCGCCTTCGCCGTCGAGGAGGCGCACGAGCGCAACCTGGAGTTCCACGGCTGGTTCAACCCGTACCGGATCGCCATGCACGACGATCCCTCCCGGCTGGTGGAGGACCACCCGGCGCGGCAGAACCCGGACTGGACCTTCACCTACGGCGGCAAGCTCTACTACGACCCCGGGATCCCCGAGGCGCGCGCGTTCGTCGTCGAGGCGATGATGGACGCGGTGGAGCGCTACGACATGGACGGCGTCCACTTCGACGACTACTTCTACCCCTATCCGGTCGAGGGCGAGGAGCTGCCCGACGAGGACACCTTCGCCGAGCACAACCGCGGCATCGCCGACATCGGCGACTGGCGGCGGGACAACGTCGACCTGCTCGTGCAGGAGATGGATGCCGCGGTGCACGCCGCGAAGCCGCACGTGAAGTTCGGCGTGAGCCCGTTCGGCATCTGGCGCAACGCCTCCACCGACCCGGACGGCTCCGACACCTCCGGCAGCGAGTCCTACGACGACCAGTTCGCCGACACCCGCAAGTGGGTGCAGGAGGGCTGGCTGGACTACATCAACCCGCAGGTCTACTGGGAGATCGGCCTGCCGGTCGCCGACTACGCCAAGCTCGTGCCCTGGTGGGAGCAGGTCGCCGCGGACGCGGGGGTGCAGCTCTACATCGGCCAGGCCGCCTACAAGGTGGGCAACGAGGGCGCCTGGTCGGATCCCGGTGAGCTCAGCGCGCACCTGGACTTCAACCGGGACCATCCGGGCGTGCACGGAGACGTCTACTTCTCCGCGTCCAGCCTGACCGGCAACGCCGCCGAGGCGTGGGAGGTCGTCAAGCAGGAGCACTACGCCCACCCGGCGCTCATCCCGGTCAAGGAGGACCTGGGCGGCGGCGCCCCGGAGGCGCCGTCGGCAGCCGCGGCGGACGGGGGCGGCGGACTGGCGGTCACGGCCGGCGGCGACGGCGGCGGAGACGGCACCGCGTCCTACGCGGTGTACGGCTTCGACGGCGCCCCCGACCCGGACACCCAGCTGTGCGGCCTGGAGGATCCGCGGAACCTGGTCGGCACGGTCCGCGCCGGCGCGGACGGCACGGCGTCGGTCCCCGTGCCGGACGGCGACCGCACCTACTACGTGACGGCCCTGGACCGCCTGCACCACGAGAGCGCTCCGGCCGAACCCGTCCACCTGCCCTGACACCGGCGCGGCCGCGCTCCGCACCGCGGCCGCGCCGGAGCAGCGGCGCCCCGCCCAGATCCCCTCGGGCGGGGCGCCGCCTGGCGCGGCACGCGGCACACGGCAGGCGGGAGGGCGCCTCAGAGGGCCCGCTGCTGCCGCCGGGCGCGGGCGCGGACCAGCAGCCAGACGGAGCCGAGGGCGGCCAGCCCCAGCACGATCAGGTAGGCCGACACCGCCATGGACGTTCCGGTGGCGCTGAGCAGTGCGACCATGATGATCGGCGCGAGTCCGCCGCCGAGCACCGAGGCGATCTGGTATCCCAGCGAGGCGCCGGTGTAGCGGACCTCCGCCTCGAACAGCTCGGCGAACAGGGCCGCCTGCGGGGCGTACATGATGCTGAGGAAGATCCCGGCGACGAACATGCCGATCGCCATGATCCAGATCTCGCCGGTGTCGACCAGCAGGAACAGCGGCACCGCCCAGAGGCACAGCCCGGCGATGCCGAACGTGTACACCCGGATGCGCCCGATCCGGTCGGAGACCGATGCGGCCCACGGCATGAGCGGCAGCTGCAGCAGGCTCAGGCCCAGCGCCACGGCGAGGATCGCCTCGAACTCCACCCCGAGCTCGCGGGTCGCGTAGTCCAGGATCCCGGTGACCAGGATATAGAAGGTCGCCGTGTTGACCGCGAACGACGCCGCAGCCAGCAGCACCGTGCCCATGTGGTGCCGGAGGATGTCGCGCACCGGCGAGGAGCGCGTCGCGTCCGTCTCGGCGGCCGCGCGGAAGTCCGGCGTCTCATCGACACCGCGGTGGATCAGCCAGGCGAGGACCAGCACCAGCCCGCCGAGCAGGAACGGGATCCGCCAGCCCCAGGCGAGGAACGCGCCGTCCCCGGTGAGGAAGCTGACCAGGAAGAACAGCGCGTAGGCCAGGACGAGCCCGATGGGCACGCCCATCTGGACCAGGCTGCCGTAGAGGCCGCGTCGGCCGGGCGGCGCGTACTCGGTGGCGAGCAGCGCGGCGCCGCCCCACTGCATGCCGACGGCGATGCCCTGCACGATGCGCAGGACCACGAGGATCAGCGGCGCGCCGACGCCGAGCACGGCGTACGACGGTAGGACGCCGATCAGGAAGGTCGCGGTGCCCATGACGACCAGCGCCCAGACGAGGACGGGCTTGCGTCCGTGGGTGTCGCCGAGGTGCCCGCCGATGATCCCGCCGAGCGGGCGGGCGAGGAAGCCGACGGCGAACGTCGCGAACGAGGCGAGGACTCCGGCGACGGGGCTGAACTCGGGGAAGAAGAGCGTGCCGAAGACGAGCGCGGCGGCGACGCTGAAGACGAAGAACTCGTACCACTCGACGGTCGCGGTGGCCGCGGCCGCCCCCGCGACGATGCGTCGGGTGCGCAGCGGGACGTCGGCGGCGGGACCGGTCGGTGCGGGCTCGGACATGCGTCCTCCGGGGGGTCGAGCCGGCCCGCCCGCGCTCCGCTGCGCCGCCGGACCGTCGCGGTGACTCGGATCACATCGCACTCACCCTGGAACCGACCGTTCGGTACGTCAACGCCCCCGTTCCCCTTCGTCGCCCGACCGTGACCGGCCCCAGCCGGCGCAGCGCCGCCGGAAACCGGCGCGCCTGCACCCGAGGGCCCGGTACCGCGCGGCTGCCGGGCGGTACCGGCGCACCCCGCCTGCGCACCCGGGCGGCGGCGCGCCGGGCGGAGGGGGCACGGGCCCCGGTATTCAGCTCTCCGGCGCCAGCGCGTGCAGGAGGAGGTCGGCGTAGTGGGCGCCGATGGCGGAGGGGGCGAGGGGGCCGTCGGCCGAGTACCAGGTGCTGAGGTGGTGGACGGAGCCGAAGTAGAAGTCGACGACGATGTCGGCGGGCACGCGGGCGGTGAAGACGCCCGCGCGCTGGCCCTCGGTGACCAGGCTGCGGAAGAGCTCGTGGTAGCGGCGGCGCTCGGCGCGGACCTGGCGCTGCTTGGCGTCGCTGAGCTGGTGCAGGGAGCGGAAGAAGATCGTGGCGTCGTCCAGGTTGTCGATCGTGGTGACCACCACGTCGGCCGCCGCCCGGCGCACCCGGTCCGCCACCGGTCCGCCCTCGGCCGCAATCTCCTCCAGGCGCTGCATCTGCATCCGCAGGACGCGCGCGTAGACCTCGGCGAGAAGATCGTCCTTGGAGTCGAAGTAGTGGTACATCGCCCCCTTGGTGACCTCGGCCGCGGTGACGATCTCCTGCACCGAGGTGCGGTCGAAGCCCTTCTCCGCGAAGAGCCGGGTCGCTACCGCGAGGAGCCGGCGGGGCACCGGCCCGTCCGGCGGGGCGGCGGTGGGCAGCGCGGTGTCGGCCTCCGGTGCTGCGGTCCCCCGACCGCGGGTTCGCACGGCCACAACACGGCCTTCCTCTCCATGCGGGGGCGGGCGGACCGGCAGCGGACCAGCGGTCACGGGTCCGCCGCGGCGGGCGCGCCGCCGTGGCTGTCGCGGAGCGGGCCGGCGCAGCGGCCGCCGCTCTCGCCCCACACAATAGACCGGTCGGCGCCGTTCGCGGCGGGCGCGCGCGTGACGGTGCTCACGTCGCGCACGCGGGGCGCCTCCGCGTGCGCCCGCCGCGGCCCGGGCGTACCGGGCCCGGCGCCGCGGCCGCCCGGGCAGGGCCGTGGCCACACCGATTGGCGCCGTTGCGTAACCGGGTGTTAATAGTGGAGGCGGGACGACCCCACCCCGCTCGCGTCCCCCACTCCCGAAAAGGCCCATGCCGTACCTTTCTGCGGCCGCCCCGCCCGCGGCCGGCCCCGCTGCGCCCGCCCCCGTTCCCCGCCCGGAGCGGACGGCTGCGACGCCCCCTGCGCGCGGGCGCCTGCACGGCGTCGACCTGGCCCGCTGGCTGGCCGTCGCGGGGATGCTCGCCATCCACTTCGGCGTGCCGTTCCTCGACCCGGAGAGCCCGACCGCAGGCCTGGTGTCGACGTACGCGTGGGGGCGCTCCACGATCCTCTTCGCCTTCCTCGCCGGGATCTCCCTGGCGCTGGTGTCCGGCGGGGCCGAACCGCACCGCGGGGCCGCGGGCACCACCGCGGCACTGCGCACGGCGGTGCGCGGCGGCTGCCTGATCGCGGTCGGCTGGGGGCTGAACCTGGCCGTGCTCGCGGCCGACAGCAACCTCACGGTCATCATCACCTTCTACGGCCTCTACTTCCTCCTGGCGATCCCGTTCCTGCGGCTGAGCGCCGGCTGGGCCGCCGCAGCCGCCGCCGCGCTGCTGCTGACCGGCCCCCAGCTGCTCTGGCTGCTGCGCCGCTCGGCCGACATCGGCGGCACGATGGCGCACCTGCGCCCGGCCGTGGACCGGTTCGACCCCGGCCACCTCCTCGCCGAGCAGGGGCTGATGGAGCTGGGGGTGTTCGGCTACTACCCGGCGCTGGCCTACATGGCGGCGGTCCTCGCCGGACTGGCGGTGGGCCGGCTCGACCTGCGCAGCCCCGCGGTGCGCCTGAAGATCGCGCTCGGCGGCGTGCTGCTGGCGTTCCTCGCCTACCGGACGTCGTGGCACGCCTGGTACAGCTACGGGCTCTTCGGCGAGCTCGGCGCGCGCGAGGAGGTGGCCGACGCGGTCCCCACCCACGACGCGCGCTGGCTGCTGACGAGCATGCCGCACACCGCCACGACGCCGGAGCTGCTCGGCGGCATCGGGGTCGCGATGGCGGTCCTGGCGGGCTGCCTGTGGTGCGCGGAGCGGTTCCCCC
This sequence comes from Nocardiopsis coralliicola, assembly GCF_054779695.1. Taxonomy (NCBI): domain Bacteria; kingdom Bacillati; phylum Actinomycetota; class Actinomycetes; order Streptosporangiales; family Nocardiopsidaceae; genus Nocardiopsis; species Nocardiopsis coralliicola. Next base: position 45,245 of record NZ_BAAGXT010000039.1, read on the forward strand.
GCACGGTCGCACCGTTCACCGCGGCGGGCGCGATGGCGCTGACGGTGTACGCCCTGCACGCCCTGGTGATGGCCTGGCAGGCCTGGCTCCCCGAGGGCACCGGCGGCCTGCCCGGCCTCCTCGACGCCTCCATGGCGGAGGTCTACCTGGTCGGCTCCGCAGCGGCAGCCCTGCTCTGGCGGACGCTGATCGGCCGCGGCCCCTTGGAGGCCGGCGTTTCCGAGGTCGCGAAGGCCGCGGTTCCGGGCCGCCGCTCCCCGGCCCACGCACGCAGGCGCTGAGCCGGCACCGGCGGGACTCTTCGCGGGGTGCGCCGCAGGCGCCGGATGGCCCTGCGGCGCCCGCACGGGCCGCGGCGCGGCCGGGCGTCACACCGCACGCAGGCCCGGGCACCCGCGCTCGCGCACGCAGCGCGGGAAACCGCCCTCCGCCGGCTCCGGCCGGCGCTGTCAGACCCAGCCGGCGTCGTGGGCGAGGATGGCCGCCTGGACGCGGTTGGCCATGCCGAGCTTGGCGAGGATGCTGCTGACGTGCGCCTTGACGGTGGCCTCGCGCATGCCCAGGTCGCGGCCTGCCTCCGCGTTGGAGCGGCCGCGCGCGACCGCGGTCAGGACGTCGCGCTCGCGCCCGCTGAGCACTTCCAGCCGGCGGGCCGCCTCGGCCCCGGTCGGCGACACCGGCGCGGCGAACCGCTCCAGCATGCGCATGGTGACGCTGGGCGCGAGCATCGCGTGCCCGTTGTAAACGGTCCGCACCGCGGCGACCAGGTCGCGCGGCGGGGTGTCCTTGAGCAGGAAGCCGACCGCGCCGGCCCGCAGCGCGGCGTGCACGTACTCGTCCAGGTCGAAGGTGGTGAGCAGGACGACCCGCGGACCGTCGGGCAGCGCGGTGATCTTGGCGGTGGCCTCCAGGCCGTCCATGCCGGGCATGCGGACGTCCAACAGGACGACGTCAGGCGAGGCCTCCCGGGCCAGCCGGACCGCGTCCGCACCGTCGGCGCCTTCGCCGACGACGTCGATGTCCTCGGCCGAACCCAGGATCATCGTGAGGCCCGAGCGCACCAGCTGCTCGTCGTCCACCAGGACCGTGCGGATCATGCAGCGGATCCGTCCTTTCCCTACCCTGCGGTGCTGCTGGCTGCAGCCCCATCACCCTACGGCCCCGGCAGACTGCGCTGCGGCACCGGGCACCCCCGCCGGCGGACCCGCACCGGGGTGCGCGCGGCGGCCCGGCCGCGGACCTGGCAGCCGCACTCCTGGACGGTGCCGGCGAGGAGAGCTGCCCTCCTCCGACGGGGCGGAGGGCCGAACGGTTCCGCGAGCGGGGGCTAACCCGCGGCCGGGTCTCCGCCGGGCTCTACTCCCCCGGGTGCGCTGCCCGCGGGGTACTCCGGCGCCGGCGGACTGCCGGCGGGCCGCCCCGCGGCCGGCACCGCGGCGCCCCCTCCCGCAGGCTCCTCCGCTCCGGGGATCGGCAGCACGACGCGGACCTGCCAGCCGCCGTCCGAATCCGGGCCGGCGCTGAGCTGCCCGTCGGCCAGCGCCACCCGCTCACGCAGCCCGAGCAGGCCGTGCCCGCTCCCCGGCGGCGGGTCGGCCGACGGCCCGACCGGCCGCGGCCCGTTGGCCACCACGACCTCCAGGTCGCGGGCCCCGTAGTCGATGCGGGCCCGCACCGCGGCGCCGGGCGCGTACTTGCCGGCGTTGGTGAGCGCCTCCTGCACCGCCCGGTAGGCGGTCCGCTCCAGCTGCGCGGGCAGCCGCCGCGGCCGGCCGTCCACGCTCCACCCGATGTCCATCCCCGCGCGCCGCCACTCCTGCACGATGCGCTCCACGTCGGCCACCACGGGCTGCGGCGCAGTCGGCGCGGCCCCGTCAGCGGCGCCGGCCGGTGCCGCGCCCCCGGCGCTGCTGCCGGCCTCGTCCTCTGAGCCGCGCAGCACACCCAGGATCTCGCGCAGTTCGGCGAGCGCCTCCCGGCCGGTGGTCCGGATCCGTCCGGCGATCTCGGCGGTGCGGTCGTCCGGCGCCGACACCTCCAGCCCGCCGGCCTGCAGCACCACCATGCTGACGCGGTGCGCGACCACGTCGTGCATCTCGCGGGCGATCCGGGTGCGCTCGGAGCCGATGGCGCGCTCGGCGAGCAGGTGCTGCTCCCGCTCCAGCCGCTGGGCGCGCTCGCGCAGGTTGCCAACGAGCTCGCGGCGGGTGCCCGTCCACAGTCCGAGGACCAGCGGCAGGCCGAAGCAGAGCATCAGCATGAAGAAGGCGCCCAGGACCCCGCCTTCGCCGGTGAGATAGGCGGCGACGAAGGCCGCCGAGAGGGTGAGCGCCCACGCCGCCAGCCCCTTGCGGTCCGCGTACCAGGAGGCGTGGGCGTACAGCGCGAACCCCGCCGGAACCGGATTGCCCAGCAGAACGAGGAGCGCCAGGGCCACCACGAGGAGCGGCAGGGTGGTCCGCCGCCTAAACAGCAGCAGGATCGAGACGGCTGAGGGGATCACCAGCAGGAACACGCTGAAGAAGGCGGCCATCCCCCACGGCGGCAGGGACGGGCCCTCCGCGCCGAAGTCCAGCACGCTGTTCATCACCGGGTTGAGCACCCCGCCCGGCGAGGCGATCCCGAAGAACGCGGTCCAGGGGAACGCGGCGGCGGCCACCAGCCAGTCGGCGACGCGGTGGCGGTGCCGCCAGACCGTCCGCGCCACGTTCACCAGTCCGTTGCCGAACGCGGCGCGCAGCCGCACTTCGTCGTCCCCCATTTCGGCCATGACCGCGATTGTAGGTGCCGCCGCACCGCGCTCCCCGCGCCATCGGGCGGCCCCCGCGCGCGCAGTGGCCTGCACCGACGATCGTCGGCGGGGCCGAGCTGGCGCGACGCCGGCGGCGGCCCGCGCACCCCCGCCGAAAGTCGGTGCGGCCGCCCCGCCGAAAAGACGCGCGACCGGTCGCACTACCTCCGAAGAGCGCCTCGGGTTTGGCTCTGGCGGGCGACGACGCGGCCGGCGCCCCGACCGTAGCGTTTCGGCATTCGCCCTTCGCAGCACCCGTCAGCTGCGCAGACCGACAGCACTGAACCGCACCGCTACCAGCGCGGCCGGCCCCTTGCCGGGGGACCGGGCGGCCCGGCCGCGCCACCGAGGAGGACACCATGAGCCAGCAGCCGGCCACGGCACCCGCGCCCGAGGGGATCGGCGCACCACCCGTGGTGGTCGCGCGCGGCCTGACCCGGACCTACGGCAGCGGCGACTCCGCGGTGCACGCGCTCGACGGCGTCGACGTGGCGTTCGCGCGCGGCGCGTTCACCGCGATCATGGGCCCCTCCGGGTCCGGCAAGTCGACACTGATGCACTGCCTGGCCGGCCTGGACACCGCGACCGGCGGCAGCGTGCACCTGGGCCGCACCGACCTCACCCGGCTCAAGGACCGGGAGCTGACACTGCTGCGCCGCGACCGGATCGGCTTCATCTTCCAGTCGTTCAACCTGCTGCCGATGCTCACCGCCGAGCAGAACATCCTGCTGCCGGCCAAGATCGCCGGCCGCAAGGTGGACGCCGCCCGCTTCGACCAGATGGTCGACGTGGTCGGGCTGCGCGACCGCCTCAGCCACCTGCCGTCGAAGCTCTCCGGCGGACAGCAGCAGCGGGTCGCGGTCGCGCGGGCGCTGCTCACCGCGCCCGAGGTGGTCTACGCCGACGAGCCCACCGGCAACCTCGACTCCCGCTCCGGCGCGGAGGTGCTGCGGTTCCTGCGCACCTCGGCGCGCGACCTCGGCCAGACCATCGTGATGGTGACCCACGACCCGGTGGCCGCCTCCTACGCCGACCGCGTCGTGTTCCTGCGCGACGGCCGGCTCGCCGACGAGGTGCTCGAGCCCACCGCGGCGGCCGTGTCGGACCGCCTGCTGAAGCTGGAGTCCTGAGCCATGCTGCGCACCGCACTCGCCGGCCTGCTGCTGCACAAGGCCCGGCTTGCCACCACCGTCCTGGCGATCGCGCTGGGTGTCATGTTCGTCTCCGGGACACTGGTGTTCACCGGCACCCTGGAGCGGGCCTTCTCCGAGAAGGTGATGGGCTCGGCCTCGGACTTCGCGGCGATCGCCGAAGCGGCCGAGCCGGACGAATCCGAGCAGGCCCCCGACCCGGCGGCGCCGCCGCCGGCGCTGCCCGCAGCGGGCCTGGCGGAGCTGCGCGGCCTCGACGAGGTCGAGACCGCCGGCGGCGTCGTGGCGGGCAGCGCCCCGCTGCTGGATGCCGACGGGCGCGCCCTCGGCATGGTGCCGACGCTCGGCATGGGCTTCGACGGCCCGGTCCGCTACAGCGCCTCCGAAGGCGCGCTGCCCGCAGCGCCCGACGAGGTCGCACTGGCCTCGACGTCGGCCTCGACCACCGGATTCGAGGTGGGTGACCGGGTGAGCGTGCTCGACGCCGAGGGCGGCGAGCACACCTTCACCGTGTCCGGGCTGGTCGACTTCGGCGTCGATCCGTCGATCGCGCAGCGCGGCGCCGTCGTCTTCGAGCCGGACACCGCGCGCAGCATGACCGGCGCGGACGGCTACACCGAGATCGACCTGACCGGCACCACCGGGACGCCGGACGAGACCGTGCGCGAGGCCGCGTCCGAAGCCCTCGCCGGCAGCGGGGCCGACGCGGAGGTGGCGACCGGGACCGCCGTCGGCGAGGAGCTAGCCGAGCAGGCCGGCACCCAGACCTTCGCCTTCACCGTCGCGCTCATGCTGTTCGCGCTCGTCGCCGTCTTCGTCGCGGGCATCGTCATCTACAACACGTTCGCGATCCTCATGGCGCAGCGGCAGCGCGAGATGGCGCTGCTGCGCTGCGTGGGCGCCCGGCGCGGGCAGGTGTTCCGCAGCGTCCTGGTGGAGGCCGCCGCCATCGGCCTGGCCGGCTCCCTGGTCGGGATCGCCGCCGGAATCGGCCTGGCCTGGGCCGCGGTGCGGCTCGGCGGCGGGCGCATACTCGACACCGCCGGGGACGGCGCCGTAGCGGCCGACCTGGTGGTGAGCGCCGCGCCGGTCGCCGCCGGGCTGGCCGTGGGCATGCTGGTGACGCTGGTGTCCGCGCTGGTCCCGGCGGTGCGGGCGACCCGCGTCGCCCCGCTGGCGGCGCTGAGCACCAGCGCCACCGCCGAGGGCATGGAGAAGCGCTCGAGCTGGCTGCGCGCGGTGGCCGGCGGGCTCGTCCTCGCCGTCTCGGCCGGGCTCGTGGCGCTCGGCCTGCAGTTCTCCCCCGACCCGCTCGCAATGGTCGTCACCGTCGGCGCCGGCCTGGTCGCCTTCGTCGGCGTGGTCCTCCTCGCGCCGCTGCTGGTGCGCGGCTGCGTCGCCGCTGTGGCGCCGCTGCTGCGCCGCACGGGCGTGCCGAGCATGCTGGCCGCCGACAACGCGCGGCGGAGCCCGCGGCGCTCGGCGACCGCGATGGTGGCGCTCGCGGTCGGCGCGACCCTGATGACCGGCTACGCGGTGGTCAGCGCCTCCCTGGAGCGGACGCTCGACCACCAGCTGGACGAGCAGTTCCCGGTGGACTACCAGGTGTCGATGCCGCTGGACGCCGAGGACGGCGAGCCGCTGCCCGGGGATATCGCCGGCGAGCTGCGCTCCGCTCCGGAGACCGGACGCGTCCTGGAGATCCGGGAGAGCTCGATCGACACCGACGACGCCGCCGGCGCGATGCCGGTGCGCACCGTCGACGGCGCCGACCTCGGCACCGACATCAGCGTCGACGTGCTCGACGGCGACCTCGCCGACGTCGGTCCGGGCCGGGTCGCCGTGACCGAAGGCTACGGCGGCGGGCGCGGCGTCGGCGACGCCATCCCGGTGGCGACCGAGGACGGCGTGCGCGAGTACGAGGTCGCCGCGGTGCTGGCCGACATGGGCTTCCTGTGGGGCCTGACGATGGCGCCGGACGACTTCGACCAGGCGTTCCCCTCGGTGGAGGGCCCGCGCCAGATCGGCGTGCAGGGAGCCGACGGCGCCGACCCGGCCGACCTGCGCGACGCGGTGTACGCGTCCGTGGAGGACGAACCGATGCTGATGGTCGACTCGACGGTGGAGATGCGCAGCCAGTTCGACGACATGCTGGGGATCGCGTTCGTCGCCATCGCGGCGATGCTCGGGCTGTCGGTGCTCATCGCGGTCTTCGGCATCGCCAACACGATGGCGCTGTCGGTGCTGGAGCGCAGCCGCGAATCGGCGCTGCTGCGCGCCATGGGCCTGACCCGCCGCCAGCTGCGCCGGATGCTGGGTATAGAAGCGGTGCTGCTCTGCCTGATCGGCGCGGGACTGGGCGTCGCGCTGGGCATCGCGTTCGGCTGGGCGGCCGCGGCGTCGGTGCTGCCCGGCATGATGCCGGGCATGCCGGCCAGCCAGATCGCGGCGTTCGTCGCGGTGGCCGTCGTCGCGGGACTCCTTGCGTCGCTGCTGCCGGCGCGCACCGCGACGCGCACGTCGATCAGCGGGTCGCTCGCAGCGGAGTGACCCAGCTGGCCCGGTCCGCTGAGGGGTGCGGGCCGAGGCAGCAGAGAACTGGAGGACGACACGGCCGCGGGGCGGCGCCGGGAACGGCGCCGCCCCGCGGTGCTGCGGAGTGCGGCTCCTCCGGCGGCGGTGCCGGCCTTGCCGGCGCTGTGCGCGGCTGGGCGCGAGAGCCGCGGGCGGGGCGGGAAGAACGCGGGAGGGGGGCCGAGCAGCAGGCCGTACCCCTCCGGCCGAGGCACCGCAGCGGTGCGCCGCGGGATCCGGCCGTCCGCCCCCGGCACGCAGTGCTGCCGCGGCTGCGGTGAGCAGCGGTGCGCCATCGGGATGCTCCCCGAACTGCGGGGTCCTGCGGTGCCGCTGCGTGCGGACTGCCCGCGGCCCGGCTTCCGGGGCGCAGTGCGGACACGCGGTCCAGCACCGGCCCTGCCCCGGAGAGGCCGCGCTCCGGCGCCGGACCCGGTGCATCCTCCGCACCGCCGCGGCAGGCCGGCCGCCGCCCGCCGCATCCGACACAGCAGCGCGCTCCCGGGCGCCGGCCGGCTCCGCCCGTACGGTAGGGGGACGGCCTGCGGGCACGCGCAGGCCCCGCTCGGCGGAGCGTTCGGGGAGAGGTGCGGTATGGCCGAGGGGGCACCGCCGCAGGCGGGCGGGATCGCCTGGGGGACACCGGCGGCGCGGTGGATGATGACGGCGACGGTGCTCGGCTCGGGCATGGCCTTCCTCGACTCCACCGTCGTCAACGTGGCGCTGCCGGCCATCGAGTCCGACCTAGGGACCGGCATCACCGGGCTGCAGTGGATCGCCAACGGCTACATGGTGACGCTGTCGGCGCTCATCCTGCTCAGCGGATCGCTCGCCGACCGCTTCGGCCGGGTGAAGGTGTTCGCCGCCGGCGTCGCCTGGTTCGCGGCCGCGTCGGCGCTGTGCACGTTCGCGCCGACACTGGAGCTGCTGGTGGCGGGACGCGTACTGCAGGGGGTGGGCGGCGCTCTGCTGACACCGGGCAGCCTCGCGATCCTCCAGGCCGGCTTCCGCAAAGAGGACCGCTCGCGCGCGATCGGCGCCTGGTCCGGGCTGACCGGCGTCGCCTCGGCGGTGGGGCCGTTCGTCGGCGGCTGGCTGGTCGACATCGGCTCCTGGCGGCTGATCTTCCTGATCAACCTGCCGCTCGCGGCCGCCGTCCTCTGGATCGCATGGCGGCACCTGCCGGAGACCCGCGACGAAGCGGCACCGCACCGGCTCGACTACCGCGGCGCGCTCCTGGCGATGCTGGCCCTGGCCGGCATCACCTACGCGCTGATCGAGGCGGGCGCACCGGGGACCGGGCCGGCGGTCGCGGTCACCGCGGCCATCGGCGTGCTGGCGCTGGCCGGCTTCGCGATGGTGGAGCGGCGCGAGCGCCAGCCGATGCTTCCGCTGGACATCTTCCGCTCGGCGCGGTTCACCGGCGCCAACCTGGTGACGGTGCTGATGTACGGCGCGCTGGGGCCGCTGCTGTTCCTGCTGGTGCTCTACCTGCAGGAGGTGCTGGGCTACTCGGCGGTCCAGGCCGGCGCCGCCTCGCTGCCGATCACGGTGCTGATGCTGGCGCTGTCCGGGCAGTCGGGCCGGCTGGCCGAGCGGATCGGCCCGCGGGTGCAGATGACGCTGGGCCCGCTGCTCGTGGCGGCGGGCATGGTGCTGCTGGCACGGATCGGCCCGCACTCGGACTATCTGACCGGGGTACTGCCCGGGGTGCTCGTGGTGGGCCTCGGGCTGTCGACGGCGGTGGCGCCGCTCACCGCGACGGCGCTCGGCTCGGCACCGGAGCGGCACGCCGGCATCGCGTCCGGCGTCAACAACACCCTCGCCCGAGCGGCGCAGCTGATCGGCGTGGCGGCCGTCCCGGCGGCGGCCGGGGTCAGCGGCGCGGCCGGCGTCAGCGGCGGCTTCGGACCGGCGATGCTCATCATCGCCGCGGTGAGCACCGGCGGCGGCATCCTCGCCTTCTTCCTGCTGCGCGAACGCGGCCGGCCCCGCCCCGCGGAGCTGGACCGCATGTTCTGCGGCGTCTCCGGCCCGCCGCTGTCCCAGTGCCCGGGCTCCCAGGCGGGCCCCGCCCGCCGGGACTGACCACCGCTGCCCACCCCGCTCCCATCCTGGCCGGAGACAGCGATCCGCCCGGTACCCGGCACCGCTCCCCGCGCAAGCGCGCACACCTGTACCCCACCGGTGCGCAGCAGCAGCCCCGGCGGTGAGCCTGACCGGCCGGGAGACAGCCACCAGCGGCGCACGCCGGGCCCGGCGCTACCGCACCCTCCGTGCTTCCGGGCGGGCGCCGCGGGGCAGCGCGGCCCCGCTGCGCCTCCGCGCGCCGCGAGCCCGCCGGGGCTTCGGCGAGGCGCACCAGGGGCGGCCGCTCTCCGTCAGCCGCGCCGGGCGGACCGCTCGTCGGCGCGCAGGCGGAACGGACGCAGGGCCGACTCCAGTTGGACGGCCACGTCCATCTTGCTGACGCCCTCCTGCCGGTCCTCGAAGTGGATCGGGATCTCCACGATCTTGCGCCCCCGCCGGTAGGCGCGGAAGTGCATCTCCACCTGGAAGCTGTACCCGGTGCTGCGCACCGACTGCAGGTCGACGGCGCGCAGCGCGTCGGCCGTCCAGATCTTGAAGCCGGCGGTGACGTCGTGCACCGGCATCGCGAGGATCGCCCGCACGTAGGTGTTGGCCCATCCGCTGAGCAGGCGGCGGCGCAGGTTCCAGCGCTCCGAGAGGCTGCCGCCGGCCACGTAGCGGCTGCCGATGACCACGCCCGCACCGGTCGACAGCTGGGTGCCGAGCAGCTGCGGCACGTAGCCGACCGGGTGGCTGAGGTCGGCGTCCATCTGCACGACGTGGTCGGCGCCGTCGGCCAGTGCCCGCTCCATGCCCGCGACGTAGGCGCGGCCCAAGCCGTCCTTGACCGTGCGGTGGACGACGGCGACACGGCCCGGATGCTCGGCGGCGAGCTTCTCCGCGACCTCGCCGGTTCCGTCCGGCGAGTCGTCGTCGACGACGGTGACGCGCAGGTTCGGCAGGCCCAGGCCGAGCAGCCCGGCGGCGAGGACCGGCAGGTTGTCGGCCTCGTTGTAGGTGGGCACCACAACGTTCACCTTCGCCTGCGCCCACGGGTCGGGCAGGGCTACCGGGGTCGGCATGGTCGGGCCTCCTGATTCCAGCGCCGCCGCGGCGGCGCGGTCCGTCGGGTCCGCGGCGCGTCGGCCGCCGAAGGGGTCATTCTCCACGGTCGGTGTCGAGAACCGCCACATGGACCAGGGTGCCCGTGTCCTCCAAGGTCATCAGCACTTCGGGATCGGCGCGGGTGTCGGTCACGATATGGGCGATCTGCTCCGGCGGGATGGTCTGCACCATGGTGTCCGCGCCGACCTTGGACGCGTCGGCGAGCACCACGGCCTCCTCGGCGGCGGCGACGAGGGCCCGGTCCACGGCTGCCAGGGCGGCGCGGGGGTGGCTGACGCCGCGCTCGGCGGTGACGCCGCTGCCGGAGAGGAACGCCCGGTGCACGCGCAGTCCGGCGAGGAACTGCTCAGCGGCCGCGCCGACCAGCGAGCGGGCGGCACCGTCCAGCGTGCCGCCGGGCATCACCACGTCGACGCCGGGCGCTTCGGCGAGGACCGCCGCGGCCGGCAGGGACGGGGTGACGACGGTCAGCCGCCGGCGGCCGGTGAGTTCCCAGGCGAGCGCTTCGGCGGTGGTCCCGGGGCCCAGCGCGACGGTTTCGCCGTCGCTGACCAGGCGGGCGGCTGCCGCGGCGATGGCGCGCTTGGCGGCGGAGCTGCCGTCGGCGGGAGCGTCTGCCGCGGCAGGACCGAGGCGGCCGGGCAGGGCGGCGCCACCGCGGCGGCGGTCGATGAGCCCTTCGGCCTGCAGCGCGCGCACGTCGCGGCGGACGGTCACCTCGGAGGCGCCGACCTGCCCGGCGATGTCGCGCAGCGCCATGGCGCCGTTGGCCCGCACGAGCTCCAGGATGCGCCCGCGGCGCTCGGCCGCGAACGCGGCACGGCCGTCCTCGCCCATGGGTCCTCCCTGCCTCGCGGTGCCGGCGTGCGCACCGCCCGGGGCCGGCCCTGGGGACCTGCAGCGCGATGGCACTGCGGCGACCTTACCGGCGGGTCAGCGGATATGGACTCCGTGGGCCTGGAACGCGGCGCTGATCGCCGCGTCGTCGGGCGGATCGTCGGAGGGGCGGGCGGGGTGCGCGGGCGCCTGCGAGCGCTCCCGCAGGGCACTCAGCACCATCGCGCCGGTGAACAGGGCCGCGAGAAGCACCAGCACGGCGAGGGAGCCGAAACCGAAGAGGACCATGAGGGACACGGGGGCCTCCTTACGGGGTCAGTTGACGAATTCCCGCCCCGCTCCTGGTCTACACCTGTCCGGGCGGGCCGGTATGCCGCTCCGGTGCAGCACAATGGGACGATGCAAGCCGAAACGGTGCACTGCGACGTGTGGTGGGCGACGCCTGCGCTGGCGGCGCCGCACCTGCTTGCGCTGCTGGACCCCGCCGAGCGCGAGCGGCACGCCCGGTTCCGCCTCGCCGCGGACCGCGACCGCTACGCCGTGGGCCACGCGCTGCTGCGCCTCGCGGTCGGCGCCGCGTCCGGCACCGCGCCGGCCGGCGTCACCTTCGCCCTGGACTGCCCGCACTGCGCCGGCACCGAGGGCCGCCCGCACGGCAAACCGCGGCCGACCGGTGCGGCGGCGGGCATCGAGGTCTCACTCAGCCACTCCGGCGACCGCGTCGCCGTCGCCCTGGCCCGCGGCGCCCGCGTCGGCGTCGACGTCGAGCACATCGCCCCCGGCCGCGACCTCGACGGGCTCTCTGCAGCCGTCCTCACCCCGCAGGAGCAGGCCGACCTCGCCGCCGTCGGCCCCGACCTCCGCCCCGCCGCCTTCTTCGACTACTGGTCCCGCAAAGAGGCCCTGCTGAAGGCCACCGGCGAAGGCGTCTACGCCGGCCTGACCGGTGTCTCGCTGGCCCCGCCGCACCTCCCCCCGGCCGTCCGCTCCTGGACCACCCCGTCCGCGCCGCCGGCCGGCACCGTCCGCCTCCACCCCCTCGACGCCGGCCCCCGCCACCGCGCCGCGCTGGCCGTCCTCACCCCCGCCGACGTCACCGTGGCGGCGCACGACGCGGCGGAGCTCCTGGCCGGCCCCGCCCCCGGGACGGCCGCCGGCCCCGCACCGCCGGAACCCCTGCAGAGCGGCCGCCCCTCTCCTGCGGGGGACTCCCGCGGTCCCCGCCGCAACGGTGACGGCCCGTCCCCGCCTGAGCGGGGCACACGGCGCGGGTAACCGTCGCGGACGACCGCCCGGGGCCCATCCCGCCTGCGCGGGGGCACGGCCCGTCCCGGGCCTCGCGGATGAGCTGGCGCAGTCCCCCGCGCTGGGTGCACGCCGGGAGCGCCGCCACGGGGCTGGTCCGGACGGCCGATCACCCCTGCGCGGGAATCACACCGCGACTCTCCGGCCCCCGAGCGGTGAGGCCCCTCCCCTGGCCGCACGGGTTCACCCGCGCCGCGGCTCCGGCAGCCCACCGGACGGGTCCGTACCCGCCTGCCGGGGATGCGCCGCACTCACCGAGCACCGCTGCCTAACCCGCGGTCCATCCCCGCCTACGCCGGCGTCACGTCCTCGGTGTCGTCAACGTGCAGATCGCGTCCGGTCCGCCGGGGTCACGATCACGCCCGACGCGGACCGCCTGCGTCCCCGGCTCATCCGGGGGCTCACCTCGGCGCGATGAACGCGCTGCCGTCCCGGGCTGGTCCATCCCCGCCTGTGCGGGGGCCACAAGAGGCGACCCGGGTGGAGTGGTGGCGTTACCGCAGCGCGATGTGGTGCGGTCAGATGTGGCCACGGGCCGGAGGCGGACGGGTCAGCCGCGCAGGGTGACGAGGTGGGTCCTGGTCAGGGCGCGGAGGACGGACTCGGTTGTGGCGGGGGTGGTGGCGGCCTCGGTGGCGAGTTCGGCGACGGTGAGGGTGCGGTGGCGGGCCAGCGCGTCGAGGACCGGGGCGGCGGCTGCGGGAAGGCGGTAGCGGCGGCCGGCGACGGTGAGGGCGACGCGGTCGCCGTCCTGCTCGACGGGCGGGGCGATCAGCGGCACGAACGCGACGCGGGTGCCGGGGCGGAGCGGGGCGGTGTCGTCGACGGCGTGCCGCAGCGAGAACGACTGGCGGCGCGGGAAGCGGCCGTCCCGCTCGGCGAGGAACGCCTCCGTGTCGAGCCGCTCGGCCTCTTCGGCGAGGAGCCGCACCAGTTCGGCCTGGTGCTTGCGCCGCTCCCCCGCGTCGGCGAACCGGGGCAGGTCGCGGCGGAACACCTCGTGCCCGTGCAGCCGGTCCACCAGTGCGCGCGCCCAGTCGACGCCGGTCGCGCGGGTGAAGCCGAAGGTCAGGTGCATGCTCAGGTCGCCGGTGCCGGTAACCGTGTGCCACCAGCCGCGCGGCACGTGCAGCACCTGGCCGGGCTGCAGCACGCCCTCCCACACCGTGTGCTCCGGCGGGGTGTGGCTCTGGTCGGCGTCGACCTTCATCGGATACGGCCGGCTGCCCTGGCCGTGCACCTGCCAGTGCTTGGTGCCGGCGACCTGCACGATGAAGGTGTCGTGGTCGTCCCAGTGGGTGTCGAAGCCGTGCGAGTCGCCCCAGATCAGGTACAGGTTGGCCTGCGCGCGCTCGCGGACCAGCCGCATCAGGTCGTCGGCCGCCGCGCGGACCGGCGGGTGCAGCCGGTCGATGCTGTCCAGGACCAGGCTCGCTCCGGCGCGCAGCTCCGCGTAGAGGCCTTCCGGCCGGATGACGCGCGTCGCCGACCGCGAGACCTCGCCGGGCGAGGTGTAGGCGTCGGCCGGGACGGGCCTGCCCTCCCGGTGCAGGCGCAGCCGCGGCGGCGCGAGCTGGCCGGTGGCGAGCAGGCGGTCGAGCGCGTCGAGGTCGAGCAGGCCGCGCACGGCCTCTTCGCCGACGTCGGCGAAGAGGAAGTCGGCGCCGAGCCGCTCGGTGAGCCGTTCGGCGCCGCCCGCGGCGGCCGCGACGGTCTCGGTGAACAGAGTGGACGGGGACTCGTGCACGGTCTCCCCCTCATTTCCCAATGGCACGGCATTATCCGATGGCACGGTTTCTCCTGTGCTGGCGCGCGGCGCCGCTGGAGCGGACGCCCCGCCCGGGGCACCGCGGCGTCCGAGGCGGGGCATCCCTGCGGGAGGCGCGGCGGGCCGGGGGCCGCTGCCGCGCGCCAGGGCAGGGCGGCCGGGCCCGCCGGGGCGTGGCGTCCCCGGCGGGCGTCCGGACCGGTGCAGATCAGGGCGCATCCGCTGGGCGGATTCCGTTGCCCCGGTCTGCGCAGCGCTGCCGGCACCGCGTGCGTGCGCCGGCAAGGCGGTTCGGGTTCCGGTGGTGTGCTCTCAGCGGCTGTGCCTAGATGAAGTCGGAGCTGGAGTCGGTGCCGTCGTTGTCGCCGCCAGCGGTGATGTCGCGGGAGGTGACCTCGGGCAGCTCCTCGACCTCGACCTCGATGGGTTCGTGTTCCATGGGTGCGTCCTTTCCGGTCGGCCGCCGGAGCGGCGGCGTGTGCTGGGACTCCCTGCCCGTTGCGGGCAGAGGCTGGGACGGCGCGGGAAGCAGACCGGTCCGGTCGGCGGCGAACGCGTGCGCGTCCGCGGCCAGTGCCACCGCGCGCGAGACCGACCGCGGGCCGTGCCCCACGCCGCGCTCGTAGCGGAGCAGTGCCGGGGCTCCGGAGCCGAGCAGGGCGGCGCACATCTTCCGCGGATGTGCGGCGTCGGTACGGGTGTCGGCGTGGAACCCGGTGAGCAGGACCGCGGGCAGGTCGGGGCCCGCGCTGTCGAGGGCCCCGTGGTAGGGCGAGTACTCCATCAGCGCCGCGAAATCGGCCGGGTCGCCGGCGGTGCCGAACTCGCGGGTCCACATCGGGCCGAGGCCGAGCTGCTCGAAGCGCGCCATGTCGGCCAGCGGTGCGTTGGCGATCACGGCCGCACACAGGTCGGGCCGGCGCACTGCGGCGGCGAGTACCAGCAGGCCGCCGGCCGATCCGCCGCTCAGGCAGAGCCCGCTGCGCGTGCAGTGGCCCTCCTGGACGAGCGCGTCTGCGGCGGCGCACAGGTCCTCGACTGCGCGCGGCTTGTTGCGGCCGGCGCCGCGCAGGTGCCAGTCGCGGCCGGCGTCGCCGCCGCCGCGCACGTGGGCCACTGCGTAGCCGCCGCCGGCCCGCAGCCAGGCCAGCACGGTGGCGCTGAACCCGAACTGGCGCGGGCGGCCGAAGCCGCCGTAGGCGTGCAGCAGCATCGGCACCGGGGCGGGGCGCTCGGCGGCTCCCCCGCCGGCGGAGCCGAAGGCCGTGGAGAAGACGGTGACCGGTACGCGGGTGCCGTCGGCGGAGCGCGCGTGCAGCACCCGCCGCCCCACGGTGGCGGGCGGCTGCGGCCCGCGCCCGGCGGCCGGCGCAGCGGCCGGC
>NZ_BAAGXT010000040.1:0-57800 GCF_054779695.1 Nocardiopsis coralliicola
TTCCGGGACCTGCGCCCCTGCCCCCGCCGGCGGCGCCGGGAGCCCGGGCCCCCGGGGGGCCCCGGGCGCGCCCGCCGCCCCGGCCCGGCCCGCGGTTCGCGCCGCCGCGAGCGCCCGGCCCGGCGGGCACGCTCCGCGGCCGCCCGATGACCCTCGCCACAATCGGCGTCCGGACCGGCCGCAGGGCACTAGTGTGCAGGTGGCGGTAGAGGTATACGCGGAGAGGACGCGGCGCAGGAATGACGAGCACCAACGACACCAGGATCGTCAGCTACAAGCCCCTGGTCGCTCCCCGGGACATCCTCACCGAGCTGCCGCTCGGTCCGGCGGCCGCCGGCGTGGTCGACTCGGCGCGCACCGAGGTCACCGACGTGCTGGAGGGCCGCGACGACCGGCTGCTCGTCATCGTCGGCCCGTGCTCGGTGCACGACACCGAGGCCGCCCTCGACTACGCGCGCCGGCTCAAGGAGCTCGCGCCGTCGCTCAACGCCGACCTCTGCATCGTGATGCGGGTCTACTTCGAGAAGCCGCGCACCACGCTGGGCTGGAAGGGCCTGATCAACGACCCGGGCCTGGACGAGAGCTACGACGTGCACCGCGGCCTGCGCACCGCGCGCCGCCTGCTGATCGACATCGCCGAACTGGGGATGCCCGCCGGTACCGAGTTCCTCGACCCCATCACGCCGCAGTACATCGCCGACGCCGTCGCCTGGGGGGCGATCGGCGCCCGCACCACCGAGAGCCAGGTGCACCGCCAGCTCAGCTCCGGCCTGAGCATGCCGGTCGGGTTCAAGAACGGGACCGACGGCGACGTCCAGGTGGCGGTCGACGCGTGCGGCGCGGCCGCGGCGTCGCACACCTTCTTCGGCGTCGACCCGGCCGGCGCGGGCTCGGTGGTGGTGACCTCCGGCAACCCCGACTGCCACGTGATCCTGCGCGGCGGCCGGACCGGCCCCAACCACGGCCCCGAGCAGGTCGGGGCGGCGCTGGACACCATCGCCTCCTCCGGACTGCCGCGCCGGCTGATGATCGACGCCAGCCACGCCAACTCCGGCAAGGACCACCGCCGCCAGCCCGGCGTCGCCGCCGAGATCGGCGCCCAGGTCGCAGCGGGCGAGCAGGGCATCTCCGGTGTGATGCTGGAGAGCTTCCTCGAGGAGGGCGCGCAGAAGCTGACCGACCCCGCGGCGCTCGACTACGGCCGGTCCATCACCGACAAGTGCATGGGCTGGGACTCCACCGTCGAGGTGCTGCACGGCCTCGCCGAGTCGGTGCGCGCCCGCCGCAAGGCCTGACACCCGAAGGCGCAGGCGGCGCACGCAGCGTGCGGGGCGGGGCGGCGGGCCGCGGTCCTGGACCGCTGCCGCCCCGTCCCGGAGCGGCAGCGGAGCGGATCAGCCCTCTGCGCCGTGCCCAGCTGCCCGTTCAAGGTCCTGCGGCGCAGGCGCGCGCGTGGCCAGGCTCGCGGCGACCAGGGCCACCACCGCCGCTGGGAGGGCCACGATAACGCCGTTGACGTCGCCCGGGGCGCCCGCCGCCTCCCAGCCGACCGTGGCTGCGGCGCCGACCACCAGCGCGGCGACCGCGCCGGCCGTGGTCGCCCGCTTCCAGAACAGCACCGCGAACACGGCCGGCGTGAGCGCGGCGCCGTAGATGGTGTAGGAGTACATCTGCAAGTCCAGGACGGTGGGGAAGAACAGTCCCAGCACCACCGCGACGACGGCGACACCGAGGACGGCGGCCCGCTGAAGAACGAGGGCCTGCCGGTCGGCCATCGGCGCGCGGCGGAACCGCGCCAGCAGGTCGTAGACGATGTTGGACGCCGAGGACAGCATGAACGAGGAACCGGTCGTGATGACGAACGCCACCGCGCCGGCCAGCAGCAGGCCGCCGATGAGGACCGGGACATACCCCTCCGAGGCCAGCCGCAGCACTGACTCGTCTCCGTTGATACCGGGCATGAGGACCGATGCGGCCGTCGCCAGCAGCACCACCGGGATGAACACGAAGAAGCTGGAGACCAGCATGCCGGCGGTGGATCTGCGGGCGCTGCGCTCATCTTTGGCCGCGGCGAGGCGCTGGTAGAGGTTCTGGTCGGCCAGCAGGAGCAGGAACAGCGGCAGGAAGTAGCCGAGCAGCTGGAGTCCGCTGAGCCCGCCGGTCAGCGTCGCCGACTGCTCCGGCAGCCCGTCCCAGTACGCGCCGGGGCCGTCCACCGCCGCGAAAACCAGCGGCACTGACACGAACAGCGCGAACAGGATGACGATCGCCGAAGCGAAGTCGGTGTAGGCGACCGAGAACAATCCGCCGGTCACCGTCAGCACGGTCACCACGGCCGCGATGAGCAGTGCTCCCTGGGTCGGGGAGAGCGGGGTGATCAGCGCGACGACGTACCCGCCGCCGACGAACTGCGACGCAACCAGGCCGACGTAGGCCAGTGTGGTGACCACTGCGGCGACCGTGCGCACCGAGGCGCCGAACCGGGCCTCAAGCAGCTCCGGGATGGTGTGCTTGGCGGCCCGGCGGATGCGGCGCGCGGCCAGCAGCAGCACGAGGATGCCGAGCGGTGTCCCGGCGAAGAACACCAGCCCGGCGGCCGGCCCGTAGGTGTAGGCGAAGTTCGCTCCACCGATGATCGTTCCCGATCCCACCCAGGTGACCAGGAGCGTGGCGATCATGACCGGGGTGGACAGCCTCCGCCCGGCGAAGAGGAAGTCGTCGCCGCCCGCGAGCTTGGACGAGCGGGCGCAGTAGAGGCCGATACCCACCATCACCAGGAGGTATACGGCGAGGATGATCAGATGTGTGGTCTGCATGTGCACCTTCGTGAGGGGCCGAACGGGGAATGCCGGGCCGATGGAGGTGATGCAAGCAGTCCGATCCAGTGAAACGCAACACTTATTGCATAAAATGTGGCGTCGATCACCGGGAAGTGCCACGGCCGGCCGGAAGCGGAGCCGGCCCCGGTCCGAATCAGAAGAGCTCTGCGCGCCGCCAGAGGCGCTCGGCCTCCCGGACGCTGGCCAGCGCGCGCTCCCCGCCCACCCGGGCGAGCTCGGCGAGCAGCGCGTGGACCACCGCCATGGCCGGGGTCAGCGACGGGAACATGCCCGCGCCCTCGCTCGGCACCACCACAACGTGCGCGGCCGTACCGGCCAGCGGCGAGTCCCTTCGGTCGGCGAGGAGGGCGAGGGGCACGGCCCGCTCCGCCGCGATGGCGGCCGCGGAGCGCAGCGCGACCGGCAGCATCCACAGGTCGCAGATGAAGAGCAGGTCCCGCGGGCCCATCCGGGACAGCAGATTGACCAGGGCAGTCCCGCCGACAGGGCACGTTTCCACGTCGTAGCCCATGATCCCGGCTGCATGGGAGAGCTGGAGTCCGGGCGCGGCGAAGGTGCCCGATCCCAGAACCAGTGTCCGGCGGGCCCCGTGGATGGCCGCCGCCATGGCGCGCACCTGGTCCGGGTCGACGGTCTGGTCCAGGACGCGCAGGCCCGCGCGGTCGGAGCGGATGGCTTCGCGCACCGGATCCCCGTCGGCGCCCGCGTGCTCGGCCAGTACCTCGCCGGCACTCAAGGACGCCAGGTAGCGCGCGCGGAGCTCGACGCGGAGCGAAGGCCATCCGCTGAAGCCCAGCTGCTGCGCCGCGCGGACCACCGTGGCGACGTTCACCTCCGCACGGCCGGCGAGCTCGGCCGTGCTGGCATACGACGCGAACCTCGGCTCGTCGCGGAGTACCCGGATCACCCGCTCGGCTGCCCTGCCCAGCCGCCCTCCCGCGAGCGCGGTCTCGATCCAGTCCGCCATGGCCCCTCCGTCATCGCCCCCTGCGCCGCCCGCATCCGCGCCGCCGCACTAGCGATACCACCACCCGGAGGGTCGCACCGACTCTCTGCAACATATATTGCACATCAGTGCCGTCTTCGGCGGCGCCCCATCCCTCGACCGGAGGTGTCCCATGACCACACGCACCCTCTACACCGATGCAGCACTCGTCGATCCGGAGACGGGGACCCGCAGCCCGGGATCGTGGCTGATCGTGGAGGGCGACCGCATCGCCGGCCGCGGCAGCGGCGCGGCACCGCTGCCCGAGCCGGGCGCGCCGGCTCCGGACACCGTCGACCTTGCCGGCGCCACCCTCATGCCGGGGCTCATCGACGCCCACGTGCATCCGACCGCGTTCAGCGCCGACCTCGGCGCCGCGATGGACCATGCGCCCTCCTACGTGGCGAGCTATGCGGCAAGCTCCCTCACGGCGATGCTGCGCCGCGGTTTCACCACGGTGCGCGATGTCGCGGGCGGCGACTGGGGGCTGGCACAGGCCGTGGAGGAAGGGCTGATCGACGGCCCGCGGCTGATGTTCGGGGGCAAGGCGCTCTCGCAGACGGGCGGACACGGCGACTTCCGCACCCGCGGCCGCCAGGGCGCCGACGCGCACGCGTGCTGCCCGGGCGCGGGTCTCGTCTGCGACGGGGCGGACGAGTTCCGCCGGGCGGCGCGCGAGCAGCTGCGGACCGGCGCCCACCACCTCAAGATCATGCTCTCCGGCGGTGTCGCCTCCCCGACCGACCGCATCGACTCCACCCAGTCCTCCGCGGACGAGATCCGCGCCGTCGTGGAGGAGGCCGAGGCCGCCAACCGCTACGTCACCGGGCACGCCTACACGGCGCGGGCGGTGAACCGGGGGCTGCGCCTGGGCGTGCGCTGCATCGAGCACGGCAACCTCATCGACGAGTCCACCATCGAACTGCTCCTGGAGAACGACGCCTTCCTGGTGCCGACCCTGGTCACCTACCGGGAACTGGCCGAGCAGGGCGCGCGCAACGGGCTTCCCGCGCAGAGCGCGGCCAAGGTCGACACCGTGCTGACCCGGGGACTGGACGCGCTGCGGATGGCGCACGAAGCGGGCGTCAACCTGGTCTACGGCAGCGACCTGCTCGGCGGCATGCAGTCGCACCAGAGCGGCGAGTTCGCGATCCGCGCCCAAGTGCAGCCGGCCGCGGATGTCCTGCGCGCCGCCACGACGACCGCGGCGCGGCTGCTGGGCTTGGAGGGCGAGGCCGGCACGCTCCGCGTCGGAGCCGCCGCCGACCTGCTCGTCGTCGACGGCGACCCCCTCGCCGACATCGCTCTCCTCGCCGACCCCGCAGCGTCGGTACGCACCGTCATCCGCGCCGGCCGGGTCCGGCACCGGCGTACGGACGCCTGACCCGGCCGGCCCGCGCCGGCCTCCGGCCCGCCAGCGGTATGCGGCAGGTGCCCGGTCGGCGCGGCGCTCCGCGCGAGCGGTCGGCCTGGAGGGGCGGAAGGGCCGCTGCTAGGGTGAGGGCGGTCGTCGACCCCGTGCGGGAGAGCGTCCGCGCAGCCGGTGCGGGCCGCCGAAGGAGCAATCCCTCCCCAGAGAACCTCTCAGGCACACGGACCGTCCGGGCGAGACCACTCTGGAAAGCAGGGGCGACGCCGCCCCCGCCGAAGGTGCAAGCCGCGCCCTGCGCGGCGAAGCTCTCAGGCACAGATGACAGAGGGGGAGGATGGCCCGAGCCCGGTTCCACCCGACGACCATCCTCTCAGGAGACCCCATGAACGCCGTCGGCGACTCCGCCGCGGAACTCCGCCGCACTCCGCTCCACGCCGTCCACGAAGAAGCCGGGGCAACGCTCGTCGACTTCGCCGGCTGGTCCATGCCGCTCCGCTACAGCAGCGAGAAGGCCGAGCACACTGCCGTCCGCGAGCGGGCCGGACTGTTCGACCTGTCGCACATGGGCGAGATCCACATCCTCGGCCCGCAGGCCGACGCGCTGCTCGACTACGCGCTGGTGGGCTTCCTCTCCAAGGTCAAGACCGGCCGCGCCCGGTACACGATGATCACCGACGCCGACGGCGGCGTCCTCGACGACCTCATCGTCTACCGGCTCGAAGAGGACCACTACCTGGTGGTCGCCAACGCGGCCAACGCCGCAGCGGTGCTGTCCGCGCTCACCGAGCGCGCCGACGGCTTCGACGCCCGCGTCGAGGACCGCTCCGACGGCACCGCCCTCATCGCGCTGCAGGGGCCGAAGGCGGTCGAGATCCTCGCGCCGCTGACCGACGCCGACCTCGGCGGGATCCGCTACTACGCCGGCTACCGGCACACCGTCGCCGGCTATCCGGTGCTGCTCGCCCGCACCGGCTACACCGGCGAGGACGGCTTCGAGCTCTTCATCGAGCCCGGCACCGACGCCCCCGCCGTGTGGCGGGCGCTGCTGGCGGAGGGGGCCGAGCACGGCCTGGTCCCGGCCGGCCTGTCGGCCCGCGACACGCTGCGCATGGAGGCCGGCATGCCGCTGTACGGCCAGGAGCTCAGCCGCGACCTCACCCCGTTCGACGCCGGCCAGGGCCGGGTCGTCAAGTTCGACAAGGAGGGCCCGTTCGTCGGCCGCGCGGCGCTGGAGCGCGCCGCCGAGCGCGGCGGCGGGCGCCGGCTGATCGGGCTGGCCGGCCGCGGCCGCCGCCCGCTGCGCTCCGGGATGCCGGTGCTGCGCGACGGCGAGCAGGTCGGCACCACCACCAGCGGCGCTCCCTCGCCCACCCTGGGCCGTCCGATCGCCATGGCCTACGTCGACGCGGAGCTGGACACTGCCGCCGGCACGTTCACCGTCGACGTCCGCGGACGCGGCGAGGAAGTGGACGTCGTCGACCTGCCCTTCTACAAGCGCGAGGGGTAGGCGGCGCTGCCGGCCCGCCCTCCCGCACGGTGCGGGCGGTGCGGGCGGTGCGGGCGGTGCATTCGGTCGCGGCGCGCGGACCGGTAGGCGGCCCGCGTGTGCACTGCGCACCGCCACCCGGCACAATCACAGGTGAGCAGGGGTGCGGCCGGATCCGCGCCCGGGCCGCCGGAGACCGGTACGAACCCTCCTGGAGAGTCGAATTGAGCGTTCCCGCTGAGCTGAAGTACACCAACGAGCACGAGTGGGTGTCGATCGACGGAGGCGTCGCCACCGTCGGCATCACCACCTTCGCCGCCGAGGCCCTGGGCGACATCGTCTTCGTCGAGCCGCCGGAGGCGGGCGCCGCGGTCACCGCCGGCGACACCTGCGGCGAGGTGGAGTCCACCAAGTCCGTCAGCGACCTCTACGCGCCGGTCAGCGGCTCGGTCGTCGAGGTCAACTCCGCCGCCGTCGACGACCCCGAGGTGATCGGCAGTGACCCCTACGGCCAGGGCTGGCTGTTCAAGGTGGAGCTATCCGGCGAGCCGGAGGGCCTGCTGACCGCCGACGAGTACACCCGGCTGACCGAAGGCGAGGGCTGAGTATGAGTGCATCCGCGAACCCGTTCGACAGCACCCTGGCGGAGTTCGACCCCGAGGTTGCCGTCGCGGTGGACAGCGAGCTCACCCGCCAGCGCGACACGCTGGAGATGATCGCGTCGGAGAACTTCGCGCCCCGCGCGGTCCTCGACGCGCAGGGCACCGTGCTCACCAACAAGTACGCCGAGGGCTACCCCGGCCGCCGCTACTACGGCGGCTGCGAGTACGTCGACGTGGTGGAGACCCTGGCGATCGAGCGCGCCAAGGAGCTGTTCGGGGCCGACCACGCCAACGTGCAGCCGCACTCCGGCGCCCAGGCCAACACCGCCGTCTACTTCGCGCTGCTCAAGCACGGGGACACCATCCTCGGGCTCGACCTGGCGCACGGCGGGCACCTGACGCACGGCATGAAGATCAACTACTCCGGCAAGATGCTCAACCCGGTGCCGTACCACGTGCGGGAGAGCGACGGCACGGTCGACTACGACGAGGTCGCCCGGCTCGCCGAGGAGCACCGCCCGGCGATGATCGTGGCCGGCTGGTCGGCCTACCCGCGCCAGCTCGACTTCGCCCGGTTCCGGGAGATCGCCGACTCGGTGGGCGCCCTGCTGATGGTCGACATGGCGCACTTCGCCGGCCTGGTGGCGGCGGGCCTGCACCCCAACCCGGTGCCCTATGCCGACGTCACCACCACCACCACGCACAAGACGCTGGGCGGCCCGCGCGGCGGCCTCATCCTGTGCCGCCAGGCCTTCGCCAAGAAGATCAACTCGGCGGTGTTCCCCGGCATGCAGGGGGGACCGCTGGAGCACGTCATCGCGGCCAAGGCGGTGGCGCTGAAGGCGGCGGCGAGCGAGGACTTCGCCGACCGCCAGCGGCGCACCGTGTCCGGCGCGCGCATCCTCGCCGAGCGGCTGTCGGCGCCGGACGCCCGCGAGGCCGGCGTGCAGGTCGCCAGTGGCGGCACCGACGTGCACCTGGTGCTGGTGGACCTGGTCGAGTCTCCGCTCAACGGCCAGGAGGCCGAGGACCGGCTGCACGAGGTGGGCATCACCGTGAACCGCAACGCGGTGCCGAACGACCCGCGCCCGCCGATGGTCACCTCCGGGCTGCGCATCGGCACGCCGGCGCTGGCCACCCGCGGGTTCGGCGACGGCGACTTCACCGAGGTCGCCGACGTGATCGCCGAGGCGCTCAAGCCGGATTACGGCGCCGCCGCGCTCCGCGGGCGGGTGGAGGCGCTGACGCGCAAGCACCCGCTCTACCCGGGCCTGTAGGCGCACACCCCCGGGGCGCGGTGCGCCCCGGGGCCGGCGCGGCGGCCGGGCCGGGCACGCATCCCGCGGCGGGTGCGGTGTCCGGCCCGGCCGCTTCCGTCTGCGCCGGACCACCGCCGCCGCATCCCACCAGCGTCCTGTGCTCAACGAGGAGGGCAGGCACATGGCCATCTCAGTCTTCGACCTGTTCACGATCGGTATCGGCCCGTCCAGCTCGCACACGGTCGGCCCGATGCGGGCGGCCCGCTCGTTCGCCGCGGCGCTCGCCGCGTCCGGCGATGCGGCGCGCACCGACCGGATCGTCTGCGCGCTGTACGGATCGCTGGCGCTGACCGGCAAGGGCCACGGCAGCGACCGCGCCGTGGTGCTCGGACTGCTCGGCGAGGCGCCGGAGACCGTCGATGCCGACGCGGTGCCCGGGCTGCTCGCGCGCACCGCCGAGCGCGGTGCGCTCGACCTGCCGGACGGCACCGAGGTCGCCTTCGCGCCAGGGCGCGATGTGGAGTTCCGCCGCAAGGAGAGCCTGCCCGGGCACCCGAACGGGATGCGGTTCACCGCGCTGGCGGCGGACGGCTCCACCGTGCGCTCCACCGTCTCCTACTCGGTGGGCGGCGGCTTCGTCGTGGACGAGGCAGCGGTCGGCGCCGACCGGATCACGCCGGACACGACGGTGCAGCCCTATCCGTTCGCGTCGGCGGCCGAACTGCTCCGGATCTGCCGGGAGACCGGCATGTCGATCAGCGCGGTGACGGCCGCCAACGAGCGCGCCTTCGGCCGGACCGACGCCGAGATCCGGGCCGGGCTGCTGGAGATCTGGGCGGCGATGCGGCAGTGCGTGCGGCGCGGCGTCCTGGCGGAAGGCACCCTGCCGGGCGGCCTTGCGGTGCCGCGCCGGGCGCACCGGCTCTACCGGCAGCTCGGCGGACGCTGCGACACCGGCGGCCTGCTCGCGCCGGCGGCCGCGTCCCCCGACCCGATGGTCGGCAGCGACTGGATCTCGCTGTACGCGCTGGCCGTCAACGAGGAGAACGCCGCGGGCGGGCGGGTGGTCACCGCCCCGACCAACGGCGCGGCGGGGATCGTGCCAGCCGTCCTCCACTACTTCCTGCACTTCTGCGGCGCCGACGACGACGGCATCGTCCGCTTCCTGCTGACGGCCGGCGCCATCGGCATCCTCTACAAGGAGAACGCCTCGATCTCCGGTGCCGAAGTCGGCTGCCAGGGCGAGGTGGGCTCGGCCTCCTCGATGGCCGCGGCCGGCCTCGCCGAGGCCCTCGGCGCGACCCCCGCCCAGGTGGAGAACGCCGCCGAGATCGCCATGGAGCACAACCTCGGCCTGACCTGCGACCCCATCGGCGGCCTCGTCCAGGTCCCGTGCATCGAACGCAACGCCCTGGCCTCCGTCAAGGCCGTCACCGCCGCCCGCATGGCCCTGCGCGGCGACGGCTCGCACTTCGTCAGCCTCGACAAGGTCATCCGCACCATGCGCGACACCGGCCGCGACATGCACGACAAGTACAAGGAGACCAGTCGCGGCGGCCTCGCGGTCAACGTGATCGAGTGCTGAGCGGTACTCAGCGGGACGAGTGGAACGTCCGCAGCTCCGCCGCGATCCCCGCGATCTCCTCAAGCTTTCCCGCGGCCGTGTCGAGCACGAAGCCTTCGGCCCTGTCCTCATCGATCGGCTCGACCAGCGGAGCTCCGTTCGCGTCCACGAACGTCGCCGAGCAGTTCCCGGCAGCCCTCTTGCTTTCCTCGATACCGACGCGGTTGCGAGCAAGGGACCGCATCAGCGCGGCGGCTATCTCAACCAGCCCCGGGTAGTGCTCCACACCGAACGAAACGGAGCCAGGCCGCTGCGCCGCACTCTCCAGCAGTCCATAGTCGCGAACCACAGCACTGCTCTGGCCGCTCTGGTGCAGCGCCACAGCGGTGCTCTGCACAATCAGCGGTGAACGAGGTCGATGACGCCATCTGGGCCGCGCCGCCGACACGACCCCTCTGCAGTCCCGGATGCGGTCAGGACATCTGGGAGAGGTCCATGTAGGCGACCTCCCAGAGGTGGCCGTCGGGGTCGAGGAAGCTGCGCTGGTACATGAAGCCCAGGTCCTCGGCGGGGCGGGCCCGGCCGGCGCCGGCGGCGAGCGCGGCGTCGGCGAGGGTGTCGACCTCGTCGCGCGAGGAGCAGGAGAGCGCGACGATGACCTCCCGCCCGGCCGCCGGGTCGGCCGCGGGGACGCCGGCGAAGCCGCGGAACTTCTCTTCGGTGAGGAGCATGGCGACGATCTCCTCGCTGATCACCACGGAGGCCGCGGTCTCGTCGCTGAAGTCCTCGTTGATGGTGAACCCGAGCGCGGTGAAGAACGCGCGCGAGCGGTCGAGGTCGGACACCGGCAGGTTCACGAACACCATTCTGTTCATGGACCGACGGTAGTCCCGGCCAGGGACATTCCGGGGCTGGCGCAGGTCATGGTTGCCCCACGTCCGACCGGACCGCTCTGCCGGGGCTGGTAACCTGACCCTTCGCCCGCATCCCCGGTGCAGGTCCGCTGCGGTCCTCCGGGGAATCCAGGACGCGCCGCCGCCGCAGGATGCGGCGCAGCGGCTCAGGACGACGATCGCGGGCGAACGGTGACGAAGGCGGCCGCCGCGCTGTTCCGCTGCGCCCCGCCGCCCTCCGCTCCCGCTCGGCGCCCGTGCCGTACCGGCCCGGGCTCGCACACTCCGCTGTCCCCGGTCCCGCCCGAGCGCAGACCGCCGGTTCCGCCGCGTCCCTCGCGCTGCCGGCGCACCGTCCTGCGCTCCTCTGCCGCCGCACCGCCCTGACCCGCACTGCCCTGCCCCGCACTGCGCTGCGCTGTGCTGGCCGCCCGCCGGGGACCGACCACGCTGAGCGACGATCCACCAGGAGTAGGAGCATGATCGCCGATTCCGCCGGCACCCCGGCGCCGCATCCCGGCGCGGGTTCCGCGCCCGCCGCTGCGGCGGACGCCGTCCACGCCGAAGAAGCCGCCCGCCTCGCCGCCGTCCTCGTCCGCCTCGAGCGCAAGATCGCCGGGCTGACCGCCATCGTGGAGTCGCACGAAGCCGACTTCCGCGGCGTGCAGGCCTACATGGCGGAGAACCACGGCTCCATCGACCCCGACGAGCTGTACCAGAACGAGCTCATGCTCATCGACGCGGACATGCAGGGCAGCAACGCCGTCCAGGCCCGGGCGCGGCTGGAGGCGGTGCGCTCCACCCCCTACTTCGGCCGCCTCGACTTCGCCGCGGACGGCGGCGGAGAAGAGGACGCCGCCCGCGGCGGCGCGACCGGGGGGCAGTACTACATCGGCCGCCAGTCCGTCCAGGACAGCGAGGGCGTCGCGGTGGTCGACTGGCGCTCACCGCTCGGCGGGCTGTACTACGAGTCCGAGCCGGGGCCCGCCTCCTACACCGCGCCCACCGGGCCGATCAGCGGCCGGATCACCCTCAAACGGCAGCTGAAAGTGGAGGGCGGCCGGCTAAGGTTCGCGGTCGACACCGCCGACGCGCTGCGCGACGAGATCCTGCTCGAGGAGATCGGCCGGACCACCGACGCGCACATGCGCTCGATCATCTCCTCGATCCAGCGCGAGCAGAACGCGATCATCCGCAACGAGTCCGATGCAACGCTGATCATCCAGGGCGTCGCCGGCTCCGGCAAGACCTCGATCGCCCTGCACCGGATCGCCTACCTGCTGTTCCGCCGCCGCGCGACGCTGAGCGCGGAGAACACCGCGATCATCTCGCCCAACGGCCTGTTCGCCGAGTACGTCTCCGACGTCCTGCCGGAGCTGGGCGAGGAGCCGGTCGAGGCGCTCGACCTGGAGGGCATCGCGCGCACCCGGCTCGCGCCGCTCCGGATGGGATTCACCCCGCCGGCGGACCCGGTGGAGCCGGACGGCGCGCCGCCCGCGGCCCGCGCGCGGGCCCGCGCGCTGTCCACCGCGCAGTTCCGCACGTGGCTGGAACACGCCGCCGCAGAGGCGGTGCGGGACTGCTTCGAGCCGCAGGACCTGCGGATCAAGTGGTTCCGGGTGGAGGCCGCGGAGCTGCGCGAGCGCTACGCCGCGATGCCGTCGATCCCGGTGACCAAGCGGCTGCGGGAGATCGCCGAGTACCTGTGCGGGCGGGCCCGGTTGGAGGACCCGTCGGCGGCCTTCCACCCGAAGCCGGGCCAGGTCGCCAAGGAGCTGAACCGGATGCTCACGGTGAAGAGCGCAAAGGCGCTGTACGCGTCGCTGTTCCGCCGGGACGACGCCCCCGAGGCGGTCCGCGGGCGGTGGAGGCCGCCGGCGGCGGCCACCCTGGAGTGGCCCGACGTCTACCCGTTCCTGCTGGTCGCGGACTACTACACCGGCCTGGAGCGGTACGGCCACATCCGCCACCTGGTGATCGACGAGATGCAGGACCACACCCCGGTCCAGTACGCGGTGCTGCAGCGGCTGTTCCGGTGCGACATGACGATCCTCGGCGACGTCGGCCAGGCGCTCGGCGCCACCGAGGGCTACACCGCGGAGCGCCTCGGCGGGCTGTTCCCGGGTGCGCGGGTGATGGAGCTCAACCGGAGCTACCGGTCCACGGCGGAGATCATGCGCTTCGCCGGGCAGGTCCGGGGTGCGGCGGTGGAGGCCGTGGACCGGCACGGTCCGGAGCCGGAGGTGCGCCCCTACCCCGATGCGGCGGCGGAGGTGCGCGGCATCGCCGCCGAGATCGGCCGGTTCCGCGCGCACCGCTCGGGCCGGCTCGCGGTGGTCGCCAAATCGCGCGCCCGCGCTGCGGCCCTGCACGCTCAGCTCGCGCAGCTGTGCGACGGCGTCGCCCTTGCCGAGGCCGACGCCCGCGGCGTGCTCTCCAACGACGCGGTGGTGGTGCCGGTGTCCCTGGCCAAGGGCCTGGAGTTCGACGAGGTCATCGCCGCCGAGGCCGCCGCCGACGTCTACTCCCCCGGCGACCGGGGCCTGCTCTACATCGCCTGCACCCGCGCCCTGCACCGGCTCACCGCCACCCACGCCGGCCCGCCCTCGCCCCTCCTGCCCGGCTAGCGGGCGGGCTGGCCGGCCAGCTCAGGCCACGCGGGGCTGGTCGGCGGGGGCTGCCATGGTCAGGCGGAGGACCGTGCGCAGGCGGTCCCGCTCCAGGGCCGTGCGCAGGTCGTTCAGCGGACCGGTGCGGAGGGTGCCGCAGACTGCTGCGATGTCGGCGTCGTCGTCGAGAGTGACGTCGACGCGCAGGCCGGGGGTGCGCGACGACTCGGTGATGCGGGCCCGGGCGCGGCGCACCCCCGGGCAGGCGGCGGCGGCCTGTTCGAGGGCCTCCTGGGCCGCGCCCGCGGTCAGGGTGGTGCGGCCGGTGCCGGGACCGGCGCCGCTGTCCGCTCCGCCCTCGGGCTCCAGCTGCACCGAGCCGACCGTGTCGGTGCGGCCCTGGGCGGCGATCCACCGCAGCGCCAGCAGCGCGATCAGAACGGCGGCCGCCGCCGCGGCCCACGGCAGCCAGCCGGGGGCGGTGCCGGCCAGCGCCCCCAACTCGGCACCGGCCGCCGATCCGCCGAGCAGCCCCGCCCCCGCGGCGGACGCCGCTGCGCCGCCCGCGAAGAGGACGGCCCCGACCACCGCCAGGCCCCACCGGTTTCCGCGCGCTGTCCGGCGCGCGCGCCGTGCTGCCATCGCTCCCAGCCTCCGCTCACACCGTCGAGAACCGCACGCGGGTGCGGGTCCGCATACCGCGCAGGGGCGCCAGCTCCTCGAGCCGGGCCGCAACCGCGCCGTCCACCTCGTCCCGCAGCGCCGCCGACTCCCGCAGGTCGGTGTCGACGCGGACCAGCACGCGGCGGCCGCGGACCGATACGCGCGCGCCCCGGACCCCGGCCACGTCGCGCGCAGCTGCGCCGAGCGCGCGCCGCAGCGCCGGCCGCGACAGCCCCACGACCAGGTCGGCGTCGCCGGTGCGCAGCGGCAGCCAGTGGCCGCGGCCGGGCAGCAGCGCCGATCCGATCAGCACGACCCCGATCACCGCCAGGACGACGGAGGCCACTCGCACCGACGGGTCGGACCAGCGGGCGCCGGCGACCTGCCCGGCGGCCGCGTTGAACAGCGGGATCCGCAGCGGCGCCCCGAGCAGGCCGGAGATGACCTCGGCCGCGGCGAGTGCGGCGACCGCGAAGAGCACCACCGCGGCGATGAGCGCCGGCCACGACCGCCGCGGGCGGAACGTATGCACGGCGATGCGCCGCGCCCGCCGCGCCGCCGCTGCGTCGGGGCGCCCGACCGCCTCCTCCACCGTCGTCAACGAGTCCTCCTCCCGCTCACCCGGCGGCGCCGGGTCAGATGGTCACCGCGCGCGGGCCTCCGGCACGAGCGCGGTCACCTCGATGTCGATCCGCGGGGCCGCGAGCCCCGTCGTCTGCTGCACGCGTTCGGCGACGCGGCGGCGCACCTCCGCTGCGGCGCGGCCCACCGGCCGGGGGTAGTCGACCGCCAGGACCAGCGTGAGGTGCACGCCGCCGCCGGTGGTCCGCGCGCTGGTCCGGTGGCCCGGGCGCACCGCGCTGAGCGGACCGAGGGGGCCGCTCGGCCCGTGCGGCGCGGCCGGGCGGACGCCGTCCACCTCGGATGCCGCCTGGTCGGCGATACGCGCCACCACCCGGTCCGGGATGGCGGTGCGCCCTCGCTCGGCTGCGTCCAGGGGCGGCTGCGGGCCCGCGGGGGTGCGCGGGACCGGGACGGTCTGCCCGGTGGCGGCGGTCCCCGCGGCGGTGCTCCCCGCCGCGCTGCTCTCGGCCGGCGCCGGCGATGCGCCCACTACGTGCGCCTCGTAAACAGGCCGGCCAGGTCAAGGTCGCCCTGCATCGCCCGCCCCACCAGGAACCCCGCCACCCCCAGCAGCAGGACCAGCAGGAAGGCCCCGAAGCCGCCGAACGCCCCGGCGACGCCGAGCAGCGACCCGAACGCCAGCCCGACGATGGGCCACACCTGAATGCGCTCCATCGCGCTCCTCCTCACTGCCGCGGCGCTCACGCGCCGTCGGCAACTCCGGCCACGACGTCCTCGACCGAGACGTGCACCGCGCCGGCGTCCGGACCGGCGGCTTCCGCTGCAGTCCGGCGCACGTCGCCGGCCACCTCGGGCAGCGGGCGGCCGTAGCGGACCACGACACCGACCTCGATGCCGGTGGTCCGCACGGCCACCCCCTTCACCCGGAGCCCGGCACCGAGTGTGGCGATGGTGCCGTAGGCGCCGGCGGACAGCTCGACCACGTCCGGCAGCGCGGACACGCGGCCCGCGACGCGCTGGGCGGTCTCGATCACGTCCGGTTCCGGCATCGGGTCAGCGCACCCGTCCCTGCGCGGCGTCGCCGCCGCTGTCCTCCGCGGCGCCGTCGTCGTCGCCGGGCAGGTGGATGTCGTCCACGCTGATGTTGACCTCGGTGGCCTCCAGGCCGGTCATCCGCTCCACCGAGCCGACGACGTTGCGCCGCACCGCGGCCGCCAGGTCGGGGATGGACACCCCGTACTCGACGACGACGTCGATGTCGACGGCGGCCTGGCGCTCGCCCACCTCGACGGCGACGCCGCGCGCCGCCGTCCCCGAGTCGGCACCGGAGGTGAGCGCGTCGCGCACCGCGCCGAACGCGCGCGCGGCGCCGCCGCCCATGGCGTACACACCGTTCACCTCGCGCGCAGCCATGCCCGCGATCTTCGCGACGACATGGTCGGCGATCTCGGTGCGGCCCTGCTCGGTGACGAGGTCGCGGCTGCGGCCGCGGCCGGTGTCCCCGTCGCTGCGGGCGCCGGGCACCGCCGACTGCCCCTTGCTCTCGCTCTTGGTCTCCGTCACTGCTCCCCCTGCCCTGTCCCCTGCCCGCCGCGCGGCCGGCCGGCCCCCGCGGCCCGGTCCGGCGCTGCGCGGTACGGCGCGGACGTGCGGCACTGCCGCACTACTCCGCGCCGGTCCGGGCGGACGCCGCTGATCAGCGCTTGTCCGCGATACTGGTCCGCACCGGGGTCAGCGCTTGAAGGCGTCCTTCACCGACTCGGCGGCCCCGCGCACCTTGTCCCCCGCCTCCTTGGCCTTCTTCTTGGCCTCGGCCTTGGCGTGGTCGGCCTTCCCCTCGTGCTCCAGCCCTTCGTCCCCCGTGACCTTGCCCGCGGCTTCCTTGGCCTTGCCCGCGGCCTCGTCGAAGCGGTCTCCGGTGTCCCCCATGGCTCTGCTCCGTGCTCCTCCGGGCTGCACCCGGGACTTCGGACGGGCCGCGGCACTGCACCGCGCCCGCCCTCGGGAATCGTGAACCACTCTCACCGTACTGTCACAGAGAGTCGCCACCAAGGATCCGGACGTAATTAATCGAGGAAAACCCCGTCGAGCCCTGGCAACAAACACGGCAAGGCCCGCCCGGAAGACTGGACGGACCTTGCTGCGTATGCATCCCTTGTCCCGGCCGCAAGCGCGTCAACCGGGAGCGGAGGGCCTCGAGTTCCGGATTTCGGCGGGGAGAATTCTGTGCACGGAGGGCGATTGCGGTGCGCCCGCTCGCCACGGCCCTGAGGCGTGTTCGGCGGGTGGCGTTCACCGCGGGCGGTGCCGGAGGTGCATCCGCCGCACGGCCGACGAGCGAGTCAGGGCGGGTTTTCCCGCACGCCCTAACGGAAGACGACGGTCTTGGAGCCGTTGAGCAGGATCCGGTGCTCGGCGTGCCAGTTGACGGCCCGCGCCAGCGCGACCGCCTCGAGGTCGCGGCCGAGCGCGGTGAGCTGGTCCGGGCGGTGCGTGTGGTCCACCCGGGCGACCTCCTGCTCGATGATCGGCCCCTCGTCCAGGTCGGCGGTGACGTAGTGCGCGGTGGCGCCGACCAGCTTCACTCCGCGCGCGTGCGCCTGGTGGTAGGGCCGGGCGCCCTTGAAGCTCGGCAGGAAGGAGTGGTGGATGTTGATGATGCGGCCGGACATCTTGGCGCACAGGTCCTCGGAGAGCACCTGCATGTACCGGGCGAGGACGACGAGGTCGACGTCCGCGGCGTCGACCAGCTCCAGCAGCCGCTGCTCCTGGTCGCGCTTGGTCTCCGGGGTGACCGGCAGGTGATGGAAGTCCAGCCCGTAAGAGCTGGCCAGGAATTCCAGGTCGGGGTGGTTGGAGACGATCCCGGCGATGTCCACGGCGAGGTGACCGCTGCGCCAGCGGTAGAGCAGGTCGTTGAGGCAGTGCCCGAACTTGGACACCATCACCAGCATCCGCGGCCGGCGGCCGAGGTCCCACAGCTGCCAGTCGAAGGCGGCACCGTCCCCGCCGGCGCCGAGGGTGGCGCCGAAGCCGGCGGCCATCTGCGCGAACGCGGCGCGCAAGGTGTCCGCGCCGACCGGCGGGCGGCCCCCGTCGGACTCGGCGGCGAACTGGGTGCGCAGGAAGAAGCGGCCCGCGCAGGAGTCCCCGTACTGCTGGCTCTCGGTGATCGTGCACCCGTGCCCGGCGAGCAGGTTCGCCACTGCGGCGACGATGCCGCGGCCGTCGGGGCAGGACAGCGTCAGCACGTACTCGGACTCGGGCTCGCTCATGGTCTGCAACGCTCCGGGATGGTTCGGGGCCGGATGCGCGGCCGCCACGGGCGGCGCGGCGCGGTGCCGGCCGGATGATCTCCCAGCGTATCGGGGGTGCGGCTGCTCCGCGGCCGGTCCCGGCCGATCCGGGCCGATGCCACATCCGGCCCGCGGCGGCCGCCGCCCCGCGAGCCCGGGCCGGACATGAATGAGATTCACGAATGTGCGATTATCCCGGTATGAGAAGCGCTCGGGAAAGCTACGACGCGGCGACCGCGGACCTGACCGCGCCGTTCGCCGCGGTCGATCTGGACGCGTTCCGCGCCAACGCCGCCGACCTGGCCCACCGCGCCGCGGGCACCCCCATCCGCGTGGCCAGCAAGTCGGTGCGCTGCGTCGCGCTGCTCCGCGAGGTCCTCGCCCTGCCGGGCTTCGCGGGCATCATGGCGTTCACCCTCCCCGAAGCGCTCTGGCTCGCCCGGCACCCGGACGGCCCGGTCTCCGACGACGTCCTCGTCGCCTACCCCACCGCCGACCGCGCCGCGGTCGCCGAACTCGCCGCCGACCCGGACGCCGCGTCCCGCATCACCCTGATGGCCGACTCGACCGCCCACCTCGACCTGATCGCGGAGGCCGCCGCCCTCCCCGGCGGAGCGACCGGGCCGGCCGGCGCCGCAGCGCAGCCGAACCCTCCGATCCGCATCTGCATCGACGTCGACACCAGCTGGCAGCCGCTGGGGCCGCGGTCCCGGATCGGCGCGCACCGCTCGCCGCTGCGCACACCGCAGCAGGCCGCCGCGGTGGCCCGCGCCGCTGCCCGCCGGCCCGGCCTCGCGGTGGACGGGCTGATGGCCTACGAGGCGCAGATCGCCGGCGTGGGCGACGCCCCGCCCGGCCGCCCGCTGTACGCGCGGGCGCTGCGCCTGGTCCAGGCCGGGTCGCGCGCCGAGCTCGCCCGCCGCCGCGCCGCCATCGCCGCGGCCGTGCGCGCCGAGGTCGCGGCGGTCCCCGGCGCTCCCGGCCTGCGCTTCGTCAACGGCGGCGGCACCGGTAGCCTGCACACCACCGCACGCGAAGCCGCGGTCACCGAGGTCGCGGCGGGCTCCGGCCTCTACCAGCCGGTGCTGTTCGACCACTACACCCGCACCGACCGCCGGCCGGCGGCGCTCTTCGCGCTGCCGGTGGTGCGCCGCCCCGCTCCGGGGATAGCGACCGCGCTCGGCGGCGGCTACATCGCCTCCGGCGCCCCCGGCGCCGACCGGCTGCCGCGCCCCTACCTCCCCGAGGGCCTGGAGTATTCGGCGGCCGAGGGCGCCGGCGAGGTGCAGACGCCGCTGGCCGGGCCTGCGGCGGACACCCTCGCCGTCGGCGACCGGGTCTGGATGCGCCACGCCAAGGCCGGCGAGCTCTGCGAGCGGTTCGCCGCCCTCCATCTGGTCGACGGCGTCACGACCGGCGCACCGCGCCTCGTCGACTCGGTGCCCACCTACCGCGGTGAAGGGCAGACGTTCCTCTAGGGGTGTTTGGTGGGCACTGTCCTGCGCGGCGCCCTGGCACGCCCCTCGCGGCGTTCTCCTCAATCGAGGAGGAAAACCCGCCCTGACTCATACGTCGGCCGTGCGACGGGGGTGCACCGCCGGCTCGCCGGAGTCGGCGCGGGCCCGCCCCTTCCACTCGGCTGTCCGCCGAGGAGGGCGCGGCAAGGGCGCCGGGGCGGGGAGCAGCAGGGCAGTGACCCGCCGAGGGCGGCCGAGAGCCGCCCGGGCGGAGCAGACGGCGGCGGGGCGGAGGCTCTCCCGCCTCCGCCCCGCCGCGCGCGCTGCCGGGTCCGTCCGGCGCCGCCGTCAGCGCCTCTTGGACCGGCGCCGCAGATAAGCGACCGTCCCGACCGCCAGGGCCAGGCCGACCCCGGCGCCGAACACGATCAGCTCGGGCGGGATCTGGCCGCGGGTGGAGTAGGTGGAGACCACCTCGTCCTCGCCCTTCAGCCGGACACTGCCCTGCGGCGGCTCCTCGGTGTGCCGGTCGACGCGGACCGCCGAACCGGTGGCCAGCGCCTTCGCCTCGTCGACGAGGCGCTCGCCGGCACCGCGCAGCCGCTGCGCACTGCGGCGGGCGACGTTGGCCGGGCGGGTCCGGTCGGTGAGCTCGTCCAGCACCGCGGCGAGGCGGCGCTGCGTCTGCTCGATCTCGGTCTGCACCCCGGCCGGATCCCGGCGCGCCCCCGCGGGGTCGCGTGCCTCCATAAAGCGCTTCCTTCCGCTATCTCGGGGCCGACGGCGCGTCCGATGCGGCCCCCGGGGCCGACGCGCCCTCCGGCGGCCCCGTGAATCCCAACGCGCCTTCGATGCCGTCCACCACGCGGAAGAAGTCCCGTGTGGACAACCACAGTTTATAGATGATCGCGATCTCGAACGCGAGGAGCAAAACCCCCGCAACAACGGGAATCCACACGATCGCGGCGCCCGCGGCGACCCCGGCGAGCGGGGCGAGCACGAAGACCGCCATCTGGAACTCGACGCCGCCGACGAGGTGGGTGCGGACCCGGCGGGCGCGCAGCGCGTCCCAGACCTTCTGGTACCAGGGGAAGCGGGAGCGGAACTCCTGGTGGAGGTCGACGCGCGGCAGGTCGGTGCGGAACGGGACGATCTCCGGCTCCTTGCCGGCGGCGGCCTCGCGGCGCGCCTCCCGGTCGAGGTGGCCCTGGAGGATCTGCTCCAGCACGGAGATGCCGTGCCGCAGCACCGCCTGCTCGCCCTGATCGCTCATCGCCCGGCCGGCGCCGGACGCCCCCACCGCGGCGCCGCTGCCGCCGGCGGCGTCGTCGGAGAGCATGGACAGCTCGGCGCGGGCCCGCTCCAGCACGCCCGCGATCCGCGAGCGCATCTCCCGGCGCATCTTGTGCACCTGGAGCGCGTCGAGGTAGCGCAGCATGTCGACGAAGACGACGAACAGCGCCATCCAGACGAAGGCGACCTGGCCGGTGAGCACGTACTGCCCGCCCATCAGCGCGATCGCGCAGACGAGCACCCGCAGCCGGTCGAACACGTAGTCCATCCACGAGCCGAACATCGACTCGCGGTCGGTGAGCCGGGCGAGCTTGCCGTCCATGCAGTCCAGCAGGAAGCACACGTAGTACAGCGCGGCACCGGCGATGAGGAACGCCGGCGACCCCATGGCGAAGCACGCGGCAGCGCCCAGGCCGAAGAAGAGCGCCGCGACGGTGAGCTGGTCGGGGGTGATGCGGGTGCGGTTCGCGGCGTGCCGGACCAGCCGCACGGCGAGCGGGTCGACCAGCGCCACCGTCCACCAGGAGTCCCGCGCTCGGCACGTGCGCTGCCGGACCTCGTCCACGGTGTATTCGGCCATTGTCGGTGCGCTCCCGGATCGGGGTTCCAGCGTCGGTCGCCGCACGGCTCGGGGCGGACCCGGAGTGCTGCGGCGTTGCTCGCGATGCCGCCCGCACACTCCGGCGGTGCTGCGGCAGCACCGGAGGCGTGCGGACAGCGGTGTCCTGCAGGGGGTGCCTGCGCCGTGTGCTGCGCAGGACGGCCGGGGCCGAGGGGCGCGCCCCTCGGCGCGCCGCCGCACGCGCGGCGGCACCCCGGGATTCGCACAACCCTACGCGATTCGCCCCGGTCCCAGGTAGGCCGCCCGGCACCCGGTCCGGCCGGCCGGACGGCGGACCTCTCCCGCGGGGCCGCCCGCGCCCGCCCTTATGCTCGGTCCGGGGGCGCACCCCGGCACCGGAGCGGGGCTCCTGCGCCGGCCGCGCCCGCCGCCCATCCGTAGCTGAGCGAGGGGACACCGACACCCGATGACCGAGACCAGCACCCGCCTCCAGCCCGGCGACGCAGCGCCCGACTTCACGCTCCGCGACGCCGACGGCAAGGAGGTGACGCTGAGCGAGCGCACCGCCGGCGGCCGCGCCGTGCTGTACTTCTACCCGAAGGCGATGACGCCCGGCTGCACCACCGAGGCGTGCGACTTCCGCGACAACCTGCGGCAGTTCGAGACCGCCGGGCTCACCGTGCTCGGGATCTCGCCGGACGCGCCGGAGCAGCTCGCAGCCTTCCGCGACCAGGAGGGCCTGACCTTCCCGCTGCTCTCCGACCCCGACCGCACCGCGCTGACCGCCTACGGCGCCTACGGGGAGAAGAAGAACTACGGCAAGGTCGTGCAGGGCGTCATCCGGTCGACGTTCATCATCGGCCCGGACATGACCGTGGAGAAGGCGTTCTACAACGTGAAGGCCACCGGCCACGTGGACCGGATCAAGCGCGAGCTCGGCCTCGACGGCTAGCAGGGCCCCTGCGGACGCCCTGAGCCAGCGTCCCTCCCGGGCCGGCGAGCCCGCCCGCGGCGCCGGCTGGAGCACCGCGGGTAGGGCGTGTTGGGTGGACACCTGTCCTACTGCGCGGAGCCCTGGCAGGAAAACCCGCCCTGACTCCCTCGTCGGCCTTGCGACGGGCGCACCAGGACACCGCTCGCGACAACCGGCACCCAACACGCCCCACCCAACATGCCCTGAGCCCACCCGAGCCGGCCCGCAAGCGGCAATACACCAACGCGCGGCCGACCGGCCCGGCCTCGCGCCGCGGATTCGGTGCACCGGCGGTGTGGCGCTGCGGTCCGCTCTCTGCTGGCCGGGGCCCTGTCCCGGCCGCGCGCCGACCACCCCCGGCCGCGACCGGGTGGCCCTGCGACCTCGCCGACGCCGACTGGGCGACCCGCCTGCCCGGCACCGGACCCTGCGAGGCGCTGGTCCGACCGGTCCGCGCCGGCGGATTCGAGCCCCGGACCGCCTTTGCACTCACCGGGATGCCCACCCAGCCGGCGGATCCGCCCATCGGCCCGCCGGACCGCGCCTCTGCACGGCACCGCCTCCCCCGCAGCCGTGCCCCGACAGGCTGACCGGCCGGGACCGGCTCCGCGGGCACCGGGCACGGCGGGCGACGCGGCGGCCCGCCGGCGATGCGGCACCCGGCCGCCGCCCGGTACCGGATGGCGGCAACTCCCCGTGCCCCGGCGCTGGCGGCTCGGCGCGACACCGGCCGGCCACCGGCCGACCAGTGGTTTCGGCGCCCTTCCCCGCCCAGGCGCCCTGGCCGGAGCAGCCGCGAGTGAGCACGAGAGACACCCCGGGCCGGCGGATCCGCACCTGTTCTGCCTGCGCGGCGCGCCGCAGCAAAGCGCATTCGAGTTGCGGGGGGTCGGCGCGAGGTGCCATTCTCGGACGGTCATATCACCCCGGGGCCGTAGCCCAATCGGCCAGAGGCGCCGCGTTTAGGTCGCGGTTGTTGCGGGTTCGAATCCCGCCGGCCCTACCCCGCCCCTCCTCCGCCGCCGGCGCGCTGCGCCCCCGCGGAGCAGGGGCTTCACCCGCTCGGCTCCGGCGCCCGGGGCGCCGGAGCAGTCAGCGGCCGAGCAGCGCCCAGAGGATCACGCCGAGCAGCGCGAGGATTCCGGCGGCCACAGCGAGCACGACGGTGATCCGGCTGCCGCCGCGGTGCCGGCCAGAGCTGGTGAGCCCCAGCGTGTCGGTGGACTCGCGGATCGAGGTGAGCAGCTGGCCGACGGCTTCGGGCCGGTGCCGCTGGATGCGCTCCTGCAAGTGGTTGACCGACTCCGAGACCGAGTCCTGCAGGTCGGAGACGGACTCCTGGAAGGAGTGGCGCAGCGCGTGCGCGCCCTGCCGGAAGTGCTCGCGCGCCTCGCGTGCGGAGTCGGAGGCGTCGGGGTCGGCCGCATCGGGGGCGTCCTCCGCCGCGACCGAGTCGGCCGCGCCGTCCGGGAATGCGGTGTCCGCTGCTGCGGAACCGCCCGGCGCGTCCTCGTCCTGCACGGCCGTTGCGGCGCCGCCGGAGGAGTGCCGGCCGCCGCTGGACGCCGCCCTCGGCCCGCTCGGGGCAGCGGAGCTGCCCGGCCCGCCGGATGCCGGGCCGCCCTGGTGCGGCACGACCGGTTCGGCGGCTTCGGCCGCGCTGGCCGCCGCCGTCTCCGGGCTGGTCTCCGGCGCCCACGGCGCGAGCGCCGCAATCCGCAGCATCTTGGTGGCCTGCTCGGTGGTGAGCCGGTCGCGCGGCTGCACTCGCAGCAGCCCGGCCAGCACGGGGGCCAGCGGCCCGGCGTGCTCAGCGGCCGGCGGCTCCTCGAGGTCGACTCCTTTGAGGATGCGGATGTAGCCCTTGCGGTCGTAGGGCGGGTGGCCTTCGGCCGCGGTGTACAGGGTGGCGCCGAGCGACCACAGGTCGGACTCGGGGCCGACGGGTCCGGCTTTGGCCCGCTCCGGCGGGATGTAGGACGGCGACCCGATGATGCGGCCCGACGTCGTCAGCGCCGACTCGCCGGCCCAGGCGGCCAGCCCGAAGTCGGTGAGGACCACCCGGCCCTGCTCGCTGATCATCACGTTGTCCGGCTTGACGTCGCGGTGCACGATGCCCTCGTCGTGCGCCGCCTTGAGCGCGTCGATGAGCTGCAGCCCGATCTCGGCGACCCGCTGGTACGGGAGCGGCCCGGCCAGCCGGAGGATCTCGGTGAGGGTGCTCGCGACGACGAGCTCCATGACGATCCACGGCCGGTCGTCCTCGTCCACGACGTCGAGCACGGTGACGACGCCGGGGTGGTTGAGCCGCGCGGCGACCCGCGCCTCGCGCTTGGTCCGCCGCAGCAGCTGCTCGCGCTCCTCGTCGGCGAGGTCGAGCGGGAGCCGCAGCTCCTTGATCGCGACCTCGCGGTCGAGCACGGTGTCGGTGGCGCGCCAGACCGTCCCGACGCCGCCGCGCGCGATCTCCTCGTGCAGCTGGTAGCGCTCAGCGAGCATCGGATCGGCGCCTCCTGCTCCGGCACCGCCGGCGGCAGCGGTCCCGGTGGCGGTACTGCCGGCTGCGGGGTGCGCCGGATCGGGCGAGGGCTCGGGCCGCTCTGTCTCGGGGTTCTCGATGGAGGACACGGTTGATCAGCGGGTCTGGTCGAGGGCCATCGCGGCCTCCTGCGGGCGGTTCGCGGTCGCGGCGGCTGCGGCGCCGACGCTGCTCGGATCACTCGTTATATCAGCTGGTACGGGGGGCAGAACCGGCGGTCATCAGATCACCGCCACTTAGGTTCGGTTCTGTTATGTCCGGTCAGGAGCAGGTCATGCACGGCCCCCTGCCGCCGCTGCCGCATCGTGATGCACGCCTCTGCACGCGCCCCCCGGCTGCCGCGCGGATCCCCCGTGCCCGCAAGCACATCGGCCGCAACCGTGCTGTCCTTCTCCCCCGGATGCGGTGGGACGCTCCGCTGCCGGAGCGGGCCACCGCATCCGGTGGGACGCCGCGGGGCCGCGATCGGTTCCGGCCGATTGCCGCCGGCGGGGCGCTCGGCGTGCTAGCCCCAGAGCTTCTCCGGGTCGCGGACCTCGACCGGGCCGAAGCCGGTCGCGGCCAGCGGGTCGCGCAGGCTCTCGGCATCGCCGACGACGACCACCGCCATCTGCTCGGGGTCGACGTAGCTGCGGGCCGCCTCGTGCAGGTCGTCCAGCGTCAGCGCGTCGTAGCCGGCGCGCAGCCGGTCCACGTGGTCGGCCGGCAGGTCGTGCACGACCATCTCGACGAGGGCGTGCGCGAGGCTGCGGGCCGTCGAGTAGGCGACCGGCAGCCCGACCGTGTTGGCCTGGCGGACCGCCTCCAGCTCCTCTGCGGTGGCGCCGTCGCGCTGCAGGAGCCGGATCTGCTCCAGTGTCGCGGTGAGCGAGGGGCCGGTCGTCGGACCCTCCACCTGGGTGCTGATGAGGAAGACGCCGCTGTCCCGGCGCAGGTCGAACCGGCTGCCGGCGCCGTAGGTGTAGCCGAGGCGCTCGCGCAGCTCCAGGTTGAGGCGGGAGGTGAACATGCCGCCGAGGACCTCGCTCATCCCCTCGGCCTTCGGCAGGTCGATGGCCGAGCGGGACGGTGCCCGCTGGGCGAGCACCAGAGCCGACTGGACCGAGCCGGGCCGGTCCAGCAGGAGCACCCGGGGCAGGCCGTGGGCGGCCGGCTCCGGTGCGCCCGGCGCGGGTGCCTGGGCGGGCGCCGCGTCGCCGAACACGGTGCGGCCGAGCGCCTCCAGGTCGGTACCGCGCAGGTCGCCGACGACGACGAGGGTGCCGGCGGTCGCCGCGATCTTCTCGGCGTGGAAGGCGCGCACCATCTCCGGGGTGACGTTCTGCAGGGCGACCGGGGCACCGCTGACCGGGGTGGCGTAGCGGCCGCTGAACAGCTGGCTGCCGATCGCGCGCATGGCCAGCCGGGACGGG
Organism: Nocardiopsis coralliicola; assembly: GCF_054779695.1. NCBI lineage: Bacteria > Bacillati > Actinomycetota > Actinomycetes > Streptosporangiales > Nocardiopsidaceae > Nocardiopsis > Nocardiopsis coralliicola. The sequence goes on from NZ_BAAGXT010000040.1 coordinate 26,391, forward strand.
CGCGAGGCCTCCAGCCAGAACCCTTCCAGGACCTGCTCGCGGCGGCGCAGCACGTCGGCGTCGCGCAGTGCGGGCCGGCGCAGCGCCTCGGCGAACAGCGCGGTCGCGTCCGCGATCCGGGTGGTGGGTGCGTCGACACCGGAGACGAAGCTGTCCCAGGTGGTGTAGCAGACCCAGTCGGCGCCGTGCCGCTCCAGCGCCGGGCCGAGCGAGTTGTCGCCGTGCACGCCGTCCTCGAGGGCCTCGCCGGTCAGCAGCGCCACCCCCATGCGGTCGGCGGGCTCGCTCAGCCCGCCGAAGGGCTGGACCAGGCGGAGCGAGGCGTACTTCTGGCCGGGGACGTCGATGGCGACGACCTCACCGCCGCCGACGGCGATGCGGCGGTGCTCGGGGAACGTGTAGGGCTGGGGGGCGCCGAGGACGGGGCGGGGCTGCAGCTGGCTCACAACGGCTCTCTCTCGGGTCGCGGGTGCGGTGGCGGTCGGCTCAGGCGGCGGGCGCGGCTTCGGTCTCCGGGTCGAACCGGACCGTGAGCCGGTTCTGCCCGGTGAGCAGCGTCCGGGCCGCCTCGGCGACCTCCTCCGGCGTGATGTCGCGCCACCGGTCGGGCCAGGTGTAGGCGAGCGACGGGTCGCCGAACAGCTGGGTGCAGGAGCCGAGCTCGTCGGCGAGGCCGGCGGGGGTGGAGATGCCCTGCAGGTGGTCGCGCTCCAGGATCGCGCGGGCCCGGTCCAGCTCCGCTTCGCTGATGCCGGTGCCGAGCGCGGCCACCTCCTCCAGCAGCGCCTCTTCCAGGGTGTCCCCGGAGACGCCCTCGCGGGCGACCATGTTCACCAGCAGCAGGCTCGGGGTGTAGCGGAACGGCAGGATGTCGGCCGCGTCGCCGGGCGCGGCGAGCTCGCGCTCGATCACCAGGCGCCGGTAGAGGCGGCTGCCCTGGCCCTGGCCGAGGACGGCCGCGGCGAGGTGGGCGGCGTCGAAGTCCCGGGTGCCGTACGGCGCGACCCGGTAGCCGAGGAAGACGCCGGGCGCCGGCACCGCCTCGGTCACCTCGTCCCGGACCGGGCCGCCGATCGGGCCCTCGAGCGCGGCGTCCGGGGCCTGCGGGACCTCGGTGCGGGCGGGGATGCCGCCGAAGTAGCGCTCGACGCGCTGGCGGACGTCCTCGGGGTCGAGGTCGCTGACGACGGTGAGCACCAGGTTGTCCGGGCCGTAGTGCCGCCGGTGGAAGTCGAGGACGTAGTCCAGGTCGGCGGCGTTGAGGTCGTCCATCGAGCCGATGGTCGGGTGGTGGTACGGGTGGCCCTCGGGGTAGCCCAGCCGCAGGATTCGCTCCAGCGCGGTGCCGTAGGGGGCGTTGTCGTAGCGCTGGCGCCGCTCGTTCTTGACGACGTCGCGCTGGTTGTCGAGGACCTCCTGGCCCATTCCGTCGCGCAGCGTGGCGAGCCGGTCGGCCTCCAGCCATAGGGCGAGGTCGAGCGCGTGCTCGGGCACCGTCTCGTAGTAGTTGGTGCGGTCGGTGGAGGTCGAGGCGTTCATCTCGCCGCCCAGCCGCTCCACGGCGTCGAAGTGCTCGCCCTTGTCCACGTTGCCGCTGCCCTGGAACATCAGGTGTTCGAAGAGGTGCGCGAACCCGGTCTTGCCCGGCACCTCGTGGCGGGAGCCGACCCCGTACCAGAGGTTGACCGACGCCACCTGGCCGGTGGACGCCGGCGCAGTCACCAGGCGCAGCCCGTTGCCGAGCGTGTGCTGAACGATGCGGTCGGCGTCGCCGTTGTTCGCCACTTGAGCATGCACCCCTTGTCCGGCCCGCAAGGCCGTCGTGTCCGGCTTCGGTGTCTGGTCCGCAGCCTATTGGTTCCGGGCGCCGGGCGCGCACCCAAACGGAGACCGTGCTCCGCCGGCTTTCCGCACTCCTGCCCCGCCCGTCCCGGGGCTCCCGGCGCGCCGGGTCAGATACCGCTGCCGGTGCGGCGCAGGAGGCGCAGCGACCCCTCGGCGCCGATCTCGGTGAAGGCGCCGGACTCCAGCGCGCGGACGTAGACGTTGTACGGCGGACGGCCGCCGTCGGCGGGGTCGGGGAAGACGTCGTGGATGGCGAGCGCGCCGCCGGGCGCGACGTGCGGCGCCCACCCCTCGTAGTCGGCCTGCGCGGCCTCCTCGGTGTGGCCGCCGTCGATGAAGGCCATCCCGAGCGGAACGCCCCACAGCCGGGCGACGTCGGTGGAGCGGCCGACGACGGCGATGACCTCGTCCTCGACCCCGGCCGCAGCCATCGTGGCGCGGAACGCGCCCACGGTGTCCAGCCGTCCGGTCTCCGGATCGGCCAGCGCCGGGTCGTGGTACTCCCAGCCGACCTGGTGCTCTTCGGAGCCGCGGTGGTGGTCGACGGTGACGATCGCGGCGCCGGCGCCCTGCCCGGAGCCGCCGGCCGCGCGCACCGCGCGCGCGGCCGCCGCGAGGTAGACGGTGGACTTGCCGCAGTAGGTGCCGATCTCCAGAACCGGGCCGAGCGGCAGGTTGTCGACTGCCGCGGCGAAGAGGGCCTCGCCTTCGGCCGGCGGCATGAACCCTGCGGCGGCTTCGGCGGCGGCGCGGAGTTCGGCGGGCAGAGTGGTCACAGGGGCGCTCCGGAGTCTGCTCGAAGGTGCGGGCGGTGCGGTGCTTCTCGGGAGGGGCTTCGCCGGCGGAGCCGGGGCGGATCCGACCCGGCCGGAGGCGGACCCGGCGCGGAACCGGGCGCCGGCGGCCAGCCGCCGGGCCGCGGTCAGGCGCGGCCGGCGAAGGCCGCGGTGAGCTGCTCGACGGCGCGGTCCAGCACGTCGTCGCGCTTGCAGTAGGCGAACCGGACCAGGTGGCGGCCGGCGTCGGCGTTGTCGTAGAGCACCTGGGCGGGCACGCAGGCCACGCCCGCGGTCCCGGGCAGCGCGCGGGCGAGCTCGACGCCGTCGGAGAAGCCGAGCGGCCGCACGTCGGCCATCACGAAATAGGTGCCCTGCGGGCGCAGCACACCGAAGCCCGCGGCGGCCAGACCGCCGGCGAGCCGGTCCCGCTTGGCCTGCAGCGCGTCCCGCTGGGCGCCGATCCACGCCTGCTCGGTGCGGATCGCCTCGGCGACGGCGAGCTGCAGCGCGCCGTTGGCGCTGAAGGTGAGGAACTGGTTGACGGTCTGCACGGCGCGCACCAGCGGCTGCGGCCCGGTGACCCAGCCGGTCTTCCACCCGGTCACCGAGAAGGTCTTGCCGACCGAGGAGATCGCGAGCGTGCGCTCGGCCATGCCCGGCAGGGTGGCCAGCGGCACGTGCTCGGCGCCGTCGTAGACGAGGTGCTCGTAGACCTCGTCGGTGACGGCGGTCAGGTCGTGCTCGCGGCAGACCGCGGCGATCTCGGCCAGCTCGGCGCGGGTGAACACGGTGCCGGTCGGGTTGTGCGGCGTGTTGACGATGACCAGCCGGGTCCGCGGCCCGACTGCGGCGCGCAGCTCGGCCGGGTCGAAGGTGAACCGGCCGTCCGCACCGGGGCGGAGCGGCACGGTCCGGCGCACGCCGCCGGCCAGCGACACCACGGCGGCGTAGGAGTCATACATCGGCTCGAACAGCACGACCTCGTCGCCGGGCTCGACCAGCGCGAGCACCGAGGCGGCGATGCCGGCGGTCGCCCCAACGGTGATGTAGACCTCGGTGTCGGGGTCGAGGGCGGTGCCGTAGCGGGCCTGGCGGTCCTCGGCGACGGCGGCCCGCAGCTCGGGCCGGCCGGGTCCGGGCGGGTACTGGTTGGCGCCGCCGCGGATGTGGCCGGCCGCGGCGTCCAGCAGCGCGCGGGGCCCGTCGGTGTCGGGGAAGCCCTGCCCGAGGTTGATCGCTCCGGTCTGGGCGGCCAGCCGGCTCATCTCCGCAAAGATGGTCTCGCCGTAGGCGCGCATGCGTTCGACTAGGGGTTCGTGCACACACCGCAGGATAGACGCGCCGGTCGGGGCCGGTACCGGCCGGGGGCTGCCGCCGGGTCGCCGAGCAGCCGCGCCAGGCGCTCGCGGTCGTCGGCCCCGAGCGCCTCCACGAACCGCAGCAGCACCGCGGAGCGGTCCCGCCCGGCGCCGAGGACTTCGCGCATGAGCCGCGCCGAATGCGCCGCGCGGTCCTCCACCGCGCGGTAGATCCATGCGCGCCCGTTCTTCTCCCGGTCCAGCAGGCCCTTGTGGAACAGGATGGTGGTGACGGTCATGACGGTGGTGTAGGCGACCTCGCGGCCGTAGTCGAGGCCGGCGCGGATGTCGCGCACCGCGAGCGGCGCCTCGGCGTCCCACAGCACATCCATGATCGCGGCCTCGAGTGCCCCGAACTCCTTCACGGCGGGCTCCCTCCCCGAGCTGCCCCCCACAGTAGGAGCGGAGCGCCCGGCGCGCGGGGCTTCGCACGGCGAGACACCGATCCGCCGGTCGGGGCGCGGACCCGCCGCCGAATCCCCGCCTCCGGGGCGGGGCGGCGCAGGCAATGCAGCGCCCGGTACCGGGGCGCGGCCCCGGCGCCCCGGCACCCGCGGCCGGAATCGGGCGCCCGGGCGCGGACCCGGACGCCGGCCCGCGAGTGGCGCACGCCACAATGGGCGCTGCGGCCGCGGAGCCGGGCCGCCGGCACGCGGCCGAGCCGCGGACAAGGGAGGCCCCGTGAGCAACCGCCGAGCAGCCGTACGGATGTCCGACGACGAGGTCGGCGCCTTCCTCGCGGAGCACCGGAAGGTCCAGGTCGCCACGAACGGGCCGGGCGGCTTCCCGCACCTGTCGACGCTCTTCTACGGGCTGCTCGGCGGCACCCTCGTGTTCTGGACCTACGCCGCCTCGCAGAAGGCGGTCAACCTCGGCCGGGACCCGCGGATGAGCTGCCTGGTCGAGGACGGTGAGGAGTACTCCGAGCTGCGCGGTGCCACCCTGTACGGCCGGGCCGAAGTGCACCGCGACCCCGCCGAGGTGCTCCGCGCCGGCGCGGTGGTCGGCGCGGCGATGTCCGGCCTGGGCGCCGGGTACGCGATGGTGCCGCCGCCGGGCACCGGCGCCCGCGAGGCGCTGGAGCGGGCCGCGCGCAAGCGCGTCGCGGTCCACCTCACCCCGGAGCGGACGGTCAGCTGGGACCACAGCAAGCTCTGAGCGGGCGCGGTCGCGGCCGGCTACAGCAGCACGCGGTGGCGCGGGCCACGGAGGAACGGCCCCGGAAGGGGATTGCGCGGCCGGCCGCGCGGGCATGGTGGGGACCGCCGCCGGTGCCGTGCGGCCCCGCCGCATACCCGCCAGCACCGCCGTGGCCTCGGCTTTGTGAATGATTGTTAGGTATCTCCCAGTCCGCACTCGGTCTGGGGGGAGCATCTTCATGCCTGGACAGCTAGCCTGTTACCGGGAAGGCCCTTCTGGGCGTCGCGAGCGCGCCGCCCCGGTGCCCCTGCCGGCGCCCGCACACCCGCGGGCGCGGCCGTGCGGCGCAGCGGTCCCCACATCCATACATTCACAAGCGAGCTGCGGAAGAGGGCGATCTCCGCCGTGTCGTCTGAGGCGTCTCAACCCCTGACAGATTTCGGCCCGAACGAGTGGCTGGTCGAGGAGCTTTATCAGAAGTACCTGAACGACCCGAACTCCGTTGACAAGGCGTGGTGGAACTTCTTCGCCGACTACAAGTCCGGAACGGCTCCGGCGAAGGATGCGCCGTCGGCCACGGGCGCCTCCGGCGCCGCCGCGCCCGCACCGGCGAAGAAGGCCGCTGACGGGGCCGAGTCCAAGGGCGCGGCGAAGAAGCCCGCCGCCTCGGCCGCGGAACCGGAGAAGAAGGCTCCGGCCGACGACGCCCTGCAGGTCAGCGAGGAGCGGCTGCGCGGCGCGCCGGCCCGCACCGCGACCAACATGGAGTCCAGCCTCACCCTGCCGACCGCCACCAGCGTGCGCGCGGTCCCGGTCAAGCTGCTCTTCGACAACCGCATCGTGATCAACAACCACCTCCGCCGCGCGCGCGGCGGGAAGGTGTCGTTCACCCACCTCATCGGCTACGCCATGGTCAAGGCCCTGGAGTCGATGCCGGAGATGAACCACTCCTACACCGAGGTCGGCGGCAAGCCCGGGGTGGCCAAGCCCGAGCACGTCAACTTCGGCCTGGCGATCGACCTGCAGAAGCCGGACGGCACCCGCCAGCTGGTGGTCCCCTCCATCAAGAAGTCCGACTCCATGGACTTCAAGGAGTTCTGGAGCGGCTACGAGGACCTGGTCCGCAAGGCCCGCAACAACAAGCTGGGCGTTCCGGACTTCCAGGGCACCACGATCAGCCTGACCAACCCCGGCGGCATCGGCACCGTGCACTCGGTGCCGCGGCTCATGCCGGGCCAGGGCACCATCGTCGGCGTCGGCTCGATGGAGTACCCGGCCGAGTTCCAGGGCGCCTCCCCCGAGACCCTGAACAACCTGGCCATCAGCAAGGTCATGACGCTGACCTCGACCTACGACCACCGCATCATCCAGGGTGCGCAGTCGGGCGAGTTCCTCAAGCGCATCCACCAGCTGCTGCTCGGCGAGAACGGCTTCTACGACGAGATCTTCCGCTCGCTGCGGATCCCGTACGAGCCGATCCGCTGGACGCAGGACATCTCGGTGGACGCGGCCAACCAGCTGGACAAGACCAGCCGGGTGCAGGAGCTGATCCACGCCTACCGGGTGCGCGGCCACCTCATGGCCGACACCGACCCGCTCGGCTACGAGCAGCGGCGCCACCCGGACCTGGACGTCCTCCAGCACGGCCTCACCCTGTGGGACCTCGAGCGCGACTTCCCCACCGGCGGCTTCGGCGGCAAGTCCGTGATGAAGCTGCGGGACATCCTGGGCGTCCTGCGGGACACCTACTGCCGCACCGTCGGCATCGAGTACATGCACATGCAGTCTCCCGAAGAGCGGGAGTGGATCCAGTCGCACGTCGAGCGCGAGCACGAGAAGCTCGACCACGACGCGCAGCTGCACATCCTGCGCCGGCTGAACAGCGCCGAGGCGTTCGAGACGTTCCTGCAGACCAAGTACGTCGGGCAGAAGCGCTTCTCGCTGGAGGGCGGCGAGTCCCTCATCCCGCTGCTGGACGGCGTGATCTCCGAGGCGGCGCGCGCGTCGCTGGACGAGGTCGTCATCGGGATGGCGCACCGCGGCCGGCTCAACGTGCTGGCCAACATCGCCGGCAAGTCGTACGCGCAGATCTTCGGCGAGTTCGAGGGCAACCTGGACCCGCGCTCGGCGCACGGCTCCGGCGACGTGAAGTACCACCTGGGCACCGAGGGCGTCTTCGAGAGCCGCACCGGTGAGAAGATCGCGATCTCGCTGGCCGCCAACCCGAGCCACCTGGAGACGGTCGACCCGGTCGCCGAGGGCATCGTCCGCGCCAAGCAGGACGTGCTCGACAAGGGCCCGCACGGGTTCACCGTGGTACCGCTGCTCATCCACGGCGACGCGGCCTTCGCCGGCCAGGGCGTCGTGGCCGAGACGCTCAACCTGTCGCAGCTGCGCGGCTACCGCACCGGCGGCACGGTGCACGTCATCGTGAACAACCAGGTCGGCTTCACCACGTCGCCGGCCGACAGCCGGTCCAGCGTGTACGCCACCGACGTGGCGCGCATGGTGCAGGCGCCGATCTTCCACGTCAACGGGGACGACCCCGAGGCCGTGGTCCGGGTCGCGCACCTCGCCTTCGCCTACCGCCAGGCGTTCAACAAGGACGTCGTGGTCGACCTGGTCTGCTACCGGCGGCGCGGGCACAACGAGGGCGACAACCCCGCGTTCACCCAGCCGCTGATGTACGAGGTCATCGACAACAAGCGGTCCACCCGCAAGCTGTTCACCGAGGCCCTGATCGGCCGCGGGGACATCACGGTGGAAGAGGCCGAGCAGACCCTGCGGGAGTACCAGCAGGAGCTGGAGCGGGTGTTCGCCGAGACCCGCGAGGCCGACAAGAAGCCGGTCGAGCCGGGCTCGGTCGTGCGGCCCGAGGTGTTCGACGAGGGCCGCCTCGACCACACCGCGGTGACCAGCGCGATCTCCCCGGAGCAGGTCAAGGAGATCATCGATACCCAGGTGAGCCTGCCCGAGGGCTTCACGCCGCACCCGCGACTGCAGCCGCAGCTGCAGCGCCGCGCGCAGGCCGTCGAAGAGGGCAGGATCGACTGGGCCACCGGTGAACTGCTCGCGCTCGGTTCGCTGCTGCAGGAGGGCCACCCGGTCCGCCTCGTCGGCCAGGACACCCGCCGGGGCACCTTCGGCCAGCGGCACGCGGCGCTGGTCGACAAGAAGACCGGCGAGGTGCACACCCCGCTCAAGCGGTTCGACAAGGGCACCTCGAAGTTCTACGTGCACGACTCGCTGCTGAGCGAGTACGCCGCGCTGGGCTTCGAGTACGGCTACTCCGTGGAGCGGCCGGACGCGCTGGTCGCCTGGGAGGCGCAGTTCGGCGACTTCATCAACGGCGCCCAGACCGTGGTCGACGAGTACATCAGCTCCAGCGAGCAGAAGTGGGGCCAGCGCTCCGGCGTCACCCTGCTGCTGCCGCACGGCTACGAGGGCCAGGGCCCGGACCACTCCTCCGCGCGCATCGAGCGGTTCCTGCAGCTGTGCGCCCAGGAGAACATGACGGTCTCCATGCCCACGACCCCGGCGAACTACTTCCACCTGCTGCGCTGGCAGGCGAAGTCGCCGGTGCACCGGCCGCTGATCGTCTTCACCCCGAAGTGGATGCTGCGGGCCAAGCAGGCCACCTCGGCCGCGGCCGACTTCACCTCGGGCGCGTACCAGCCGCTGATCCTGGACGAGTCGGTCAAGGCCGACGAGGTCCGGCGGGTGGTCCTCTGCTCCGGCAAGGTCTACTACGACCTGGACGCCGCGCGGAAGAAGACCGGCGACACCTCCACCGCGATCATCCGGGTGGAGCGGCTCTACCCGCTCCCGGTCGAGGAGATCCGCGCCCAGCTGGCCGCGTTCCCCAACGCCGGGGAGGTGCTGTGGGTGCAGGAGGAGCCGGCGAACATGGGCCCGTGGCCGTTCGTCTCGCTGGTCTTCTCCGAGCAGCTGGACCGCCCGTTCACCCGGGTCTCCCGCGCGGCGAGCTCCTCGCCGGCGGTCGGCTCGGCCAAGCGGCACGAGGTCGAGCAGCAGGCCGTGGTCAACACCGTCTTCCCGCCGGTGGAGTAGGCGGCCGTGTACGAGAGCGACCGGGGCATCGACGAGCTCGAGGAGCGGCGCGGCGGCGAGCAGGCCGATCTGGCCTGGCTCGCCGACCGGATGCGCACGTTCACCGACCTCCATCCGGAGTTCGCCACGGCCGTCGACCGGCTGGCCACCTGGCTGGCCCGGCTCGACGATGATGACGATGACGGTGCGGACGGCGCGCTGGAGCACGGCTGAGCAGTGCTGAGCCGCCGGCCGCCGTCAGCTGGCAGCGCAGGGCCCCCGCGATGTTCCGCGGGGGCCCTCTGCTGTATCCGGCCCGCCGGGGCGGGGGCGGCGGGCGCAGGCCGCCCCTGAGCCGGAGCCGGGGCCGACCCCGGCCCGCCCCCGATATTCGCGACATATCTTGAATCCGCGGGAGACGCGACATATCGTGAGACCAGTAGCAGCAGCCCGTTCCACGCGAAAGGTTCCACGATGGCGCGCTGGACCATCGACCAGCCGACGACGCGGGTCCTCGACGGAATCGTCGCCCTCCGGGTGCGCACCGTCGGGGGCCACGTCAACATCCTGCCCACCGACGACCCCGCCTCCTTCGAGGTCTCCGACATCGCCGGCGCGGCGGTCTCGGCGGTCCACGAGGCGGGCATCCTCACCCTGACCTACGACGACCTCACCGGCAGCGGCTTCCTGGACCGCCTGAAGCCGGTGCAGCTGTCCGGATACAAGAACGTGCGGCAGCGTTCGGCCGCCATCGGCGTGCGCGTACCGCGGGACTGCCCGGTGGAGGTCACCACCGCCTCGGCGTCGATCGTGGCGGCCGGCCTCACCGGGCGGGTACAGCTGCGCACCGCCTCCGGCGACATCACCGCCGACGACCTCGGCGGCGACGTCGAGGTCGCCACGGTCAGCGGCAACCTCGCGGCCCGCAACGTGCACGGGACCCTGTCCTTCGGCACGGTGAGCGGCCAGGTTGCGGTCGCGGGCGGGCGGCTCGCGTCGTTCAGCGGCAAGTCCGGCTCGGGCGCCGTGCTCGCCGACATCGACCTGGCCGCGGCGGCCCGCGCCAAGGTCGCCACCGTCGCCGGCGAGGTCGTGCTGCGGGTGCCGGCCGGCACCGCGGCCTCGGTCGACCTGCGCTCGGTGACCGGAGCGCTGGACTCCCAGTTCAGCCTGGAGCGGGACAGCGTGCACGGCCGCAGCCGGATGTCCGGCAGCACCGGCAGCGGGATCGACCCGGCCAGCGTCAGCGTCAGCACCGTGTCCGGCGCGGTGTCGCTGCAGCGCAGGGCCGCCGATGCACCCGCCGCGATCCCCGAGGGCTCCGCCCCCGGCGGCACCGGCGGCGAACCCGGCGGAACGGGCTCCGGCGGAAGCGAGGAAGGCGAGGAGAACACGTCATGACCACCGTCTTCGGGCACGGCCGCCTCCGGCTGTACCTGCTCAAGCTGCTCGACGAGAGCCCGCGGCACGGCTACGAGATCATCAGCCTGCTCCGCGACCGCTTCCTCGGCGTCTACTCGCCCTCGCCGGGCACGATCTATCCGCGGCTGGCCCGACTCGAGGAGGAGGGGCTGGTCACCCACGAGGAGGTGGACGGCCGCAAAGTCTACCGCCTCACCGACAAGGGCCGCGAGGAGCTGCACGCCCGCAGTTCCGACCTCGACGACCTGGAGCGCGAGATCACCGACTCGGTCCGCGACATCGCCGCCGCGGTGAAGCAGGACGTCCGCGACACGATCAGCACGCTGCGCGAGGAGCTCACCTCGGCGGCGGGCGGCCGCCGCCGCGACCAGGGCGGAGGTGCCGCCGGCGGCGCGGCGGGGGCCGCGGCGGGCAGCAGCGCAGCGGGTTCCGCGTCCGGCGGCGGCTCCGGCGACTCCGGCGGTGCCGGCGGCGGCGCAGAGGGCGGCGACTCCGGCGACCGCTCATGGTGGCACCGGGACTGGGAGAGGTTCGCGGCCGGCTGGGGCGCCTGGGGCGGCCCCTGGCCGCGCAGCAGCGGCAGCAGCGCTGACGACAGCGCCCGCGGAAAGGGCGAACCGGGCGAGGGGCGGCGCGCCGAGTTCGACCGCGCGCTGCACGACTTCTCCGACCGCGTCCGCGACGTCGTGCGCGACGCGGGCAGCGCCAGCGAGGGCGCAGTCCGCGACCTCCGCCGCATCCTGGACGACACCATCGAGGTCATCCGCCGTGATGCGGCCGGCTGGGGCCCGCCGGAGAAGGACAGCGGCGCCGGGCCCGGCAGCGGACCCGGCGGCGCCGGCCCGGAGGGCAGCAGCGGCCAGGGGTCCGGCGCACCGGCCTCCGACCCGTCCGGCACCTCCGAACAGAAGGAACCCGGCGGCCACGGCCCGTTCGCACAGCCGCCCGCCGACTCCGACGGCGGCTCGGACCCCTGGTCCACCGCGATCCGCGAAGACCAGCCCGGCCCCGGCGGCAAGGACGGCGGGGAATCCTCCCCGTAGGTTCGGACCTGCAGCGATCGCCCCCTTCATTCGGGGGCGATCGCTTACTCTTGTCGTGTCACTCTGGATGAAGAGGAGTCGGGGAATGTCACGTACCGTTCATGTTCCCTACGACCTGGAACAAGATGAGGACGGCGTCTGGTGCGCCCACGCGCTGCTCCGCCCTGGCGTCAGCGCTCACGGCGATGGGGCAGACCCGGAATCCGCCATTGCTGACCTCCGCATCGCGCTTGAAGGGCTGATCGAAGAGTTCGGAGTGCCTAACGAACTCACCCTTGAAGTTGCCTGATGCTGCCTGTACCGAGCATGCGCGGCGCGCACGTCGTCAAGGCTCTGGAGTAGAACGGGTTCTACGTGACCCGGATTAAGGGTAGCCACCACATCATGCGACACCCTGATGGACGCGGTACGACGGTCCCCGTGCACTCATCACGGGACGTGAGCAAGGGCGTCCTCCGCCATATTCTCGCTGACACCGGCCTCTCCGTCAGCGATCTCGGCTGACGTCCCCGTTTCGCCGACCCGCCCGCCCTTCAGGGAGGCGGGCCGGCGGTATGCGCACGGCGGTCAGACGGTGAAGACGATCTTGCCGAACTGGTCGCCGTCGAGCATCGCGCGGAAGCCGGCTGCGGCGTCGGTGAGCGGCAGGACGCGGTCGACGACCGGGCGCAGGCCGGTGCGGGCGCACATCTCGGCGAGGCCGGCGAGCTGGTCGCGGGTGCCCATCGTGGAGCCGATCACCCGCAGCTGCTGGAAGAAGACCCGGGTCAGCTCGGCTGACGGGGCGTCGCCGCTGGTGGCGCCGCAGGTGATGATCGCGCCGCCGGGGCGCAGCGAGCGCACCGAGTGCTTCCAGGTGGCCTGGCCGACGTTGTCGAACACCACGTGGGCCTTCTCCGGGAGCCGCTCGCCCGGCGCGACCGCGGCGTGCGCGCCGAGCTGCACCGCGCGGTCCCGCTTGGCCTCGCTCCGGCTCGTCGCATACACCCGGTGGCCGACGTGCGCGGCCAGCGCGATCAGCGCGCCCGCAACGCCGCCGCCGGCGCCCTGGACCAGCACGGTGGAGCCCGGCCGGAGGTCGGCCTTGCCGAACAGCATGCTGTAGGCGGTGAGCCACGCGGTGGGCAGGCAGGCCGCCTCCTCGAAGGAGAGCTCCGCCGGCTTCGGCACGAGGTTGCGCACCGGTACGGCCACCTTCTGCGCGAACGTGCCGTCGTGCAGCTCGGAGAGCAGGGTGCGCCGCGGGTCGAGCGTCTCGTCACCACCGCCGGCGTCGACGTCGCCGACCACGGAGTGCACGATGACGGGGTTGCCGTCCGGGTCGGTGCCGGCGGCGTCGCAGCCGAGGACCATGGGCAGCCGGTCGGCCGGCAGCCCGACGCCGCGCAGCGACCACACGTCGTGGTGGTTGAGTGCGGCGGCCTGCACGTCGACGACGGTCCAGCCGTCGCGCGGGGTCGGTTCGGGGCGCTCGCCGGCGGCGAGGCCGGCCAGCGGGTCGTCGGGGTCGGTGCCGGTAGCGGTGATCGCGAACATGCCCCGACGATAGCGACCCGGATCACACCGGCTCCGCCGCGGGGCAGCCGAGCCGGCCGCGTCGCGGCCGCGCGCCGCAGCAGGGTCCGGCCGCCGCCGCGGGGAGCGCTTCAAGCGAACGGGCCGCCCGCACCGCCCGGGGCGACGCTGAAGACGACGGCGCGGCCGCCGGCGGCGCTGTAGGTGCTCCATTCCTGGGCGATGGCCTCGACCAGGGCGAGGCCGCGGCCGCCCTCCGCAGCTGCATCGGCGCTCAGCGGATGGACCCGCGGACGGGTGCGGGCTCCCGTCTCGCGAGGCCCTTCGTCGTGCACGGCGACGGTGGCCCGGCCGTCGCGCAGCCACACCTCGACACCGAACCGGCCGCCGTCCTCACCGCTGCGGGTGTGCCGGACGGCGTTCGAGGCGATCTCGCTGACCAGGAGCTCTGCGGCATCGAGGAGGTCGGCGCCGAGCGCGGGGCAGAGCCCCAGCGTGGACCGGACGAAGATGCGCGCCTCGGCGACGCTGCCGGGCTCGCCGGGGTAGCCGCAGCGCGCCATCACCACCGCGCCGGCCCCGCGTGCGGCACCGGGCCTGTGCCCGGAGAACGTCGCACTCATCGATCCCCCTTTTAGGGCAGCCCGCGCACGCCCGCGGGACCCGGCCTCCGCCGGCGGACGGGCCGCAGTTCCGGCCGCGTCCGCGACCCGGCGGGACGACGGTCCCATACTCCTCGCCTGCGGCCTCTTGTGCAATTGCTTCGCGGAATTCTCATCCGACGCCTTGCGCCCTCCTCATCTCAAGTAGCCTTCTTTCGTTCTCCATTCGGACCTCTCCCCTCCTTGGAGGCCCAGATGCCTGCAGCCAACAACCCGACCGCCCGAAGGCGCCGCCTCGGTGTTGAATTGCGCCGTCTGCGGGAAAACGTCGGAATGACCGGCGAGGAAGCGGCAGAGCGGATGGCGTGGTCCGGCTCGAAACTGTCCCGGATTGAGCGCGGGCAGGTTGCCACCAACTCCGACGACGTGCGCGACCTGCTCGAGCTCTACAGTGTCGCCGACGGCGTGCTGCGCACCACCCTGGTGACCCTGGCCCGGGAGTCCCGGCGCCGGGGCTGGTGGCACGTCTACGGCGATGTGATGCCGGAGCGGTTCGAGGTCTATCTCGGCCTGGAGCCGGAGGCCGCGGCACTGCGCTTCTACCAAGCGCAGATCGTGCCCGGGCTCTTCCAGACCGAGGACTACGCGCGCGCCCTCCTCCAGGCGCACCCGGCACCGGTGGACCCCGAGGAGATCGACCGGCGCGCGGAGCTGCGGATCCGCCGCCGCGACATGATCTTCTCCGGGCAGTCACCGCACGTCTGGGTGGTCCTGGACGAGGCGGTGCTGCACCGCCCGGTGGGCGGACCCACGGTGATGGCCGACCAGATCGGACATCTGCTGGAAGCAGGGCAGAGAACAGAGGTCACCCTGCAGATCGCACCTTTCGGAGTCGGGGCGCATTCCGGACTCGACGGGTCATTCGACATCCTCGAGTTCCCCGAGTCGGATATCCACACCCCGAAGCTCGTCCATTTGGAGAACCTGACGAGCAGCCTCTATATAGAAAAGGCCAAGGAGGTGCGCTTCTACACGGTGGCCTTCGAGCACCTGCGCACCTCCGCACTGCACCCGGACCGCACCCGGGAGGTCCTCGCCGACCTCCAGCAGCGCATGCGGAAGCAGGTCGACGATGACAACTGAAAACAGCCACCGAAATTCCCGACACCAAGGAGGCGCGGCATGCCCGCGAACACGATGCACCACCGCGGTGCCGCCCGGTCCGGCCTGCAGCCGGAATGGCGCACCAGCTCCTACAGCGGCACTGGCGGCGGCCAGTGCGTGGAGGTCTCCGACCGGCCGGCCGCCACGCGCGTCCGCGACTCGGTCACCCCCGACGGGGCGGTCCTCGCCTTCGACCGGACCGCCTGGGCGGCCTTCGTCGAGGCCGCGGCCCAGGGCCGGCTGTAGCGGGGTTCCGCCCGGTAAGGCGGGCGGCACACCCCGCGACCGCTGACCGCAGCGGTACCACCGCGCGCCCGGCAGCCACCGCACACACGTGACCCGGGCCCGGCCAGCACCGCCGGGCGGAACCGATCCGGGGCGGGACACCCCCGCCCCGGATCAGTCACTCTCGATCACGGAACCGCTTCGGTCCGGATTGACTGCAGGTGGCGCACTCTTTCCGCGGCGGCCCCCGCCCTAGAAGCGGGCCACGCCTTCGGCGCGGGCCTGGGCGGCCACGGCCGCCGCCACAGCGGGGACCACGCGCTCATCGAAGGTGCTCGGGATGACGTAGTCGGCGGTGAGGTCATCGCCGACCAGGTCGGCCAGTGCGTCGGCCGCCGCCAGCTTCATCCCCTCGGTGACATCGGTGGCGCCGGCGTCCAGCGCGCCCCGGAACACACCGGGGAAGGCGAGGACGTTGTTGATCTGGTTGGGGAAGTCGCTCCGCCCGGTGGCCACCACCGAGGCGTACTTGCGCGCCGTGTCGGGGTGGATCTCCGGGGTGGGGTTGGCCATTGCGAACACCACGGCCTCCGGCGCCATCGATGCCACGACCTGCTCGCTGACCTCGCCGGCGCTCACCCCGATGAAGACGTCGGCTCCAGCCAGCGCGGACTCGATGGAGCCCTGCAGGCCGGACCGGTTGGTGGTGCGGGCGAGCTCCTGCTTGACCGGGGTGAGACCCTCCCGGTCGGCGTGCACGATGCCCTTGCTGTCAGCGACGGCGATGTCGCCGATTCCGCCGTCGAGCAGCATCTTGGTGACCGCGACGCCGGCCGCGCCGGCGCCGGACACCACAGCCCGGAGGTCGGCGAGCGTGCGCCCGGTGAGCCGGGCGGCGTTGCGCAGTGCGGCGACGGTGACGATGGCCGTGCCGTGCTGGTCGTCATGGAAGACCGGGATGTCCAGGCGCGCGCGCAGCCGCGCCTCCACCTCGAAGCAGCGCGGCGCCGAGATGTCCTCGAGGTTGATCCCGCCGAAGCCGGGGGCCATCCGGGCCACCGTCTCCACGAGGTCGTCGGGGTCGGTGCAGTCGAGGGCGATCGGCACGGCATCGACGCCGCCGAACTGCTTGAACAGCAGCGCCTTGCCCTCCATCACCGGCAGCGACGCCTCGGGGCCGATGTCGCCGAGGCCGAGCACCGCGGAACCGTCGGTGACGACGGCGACGGTGTTGCTCTTGCCGGTGTAGGCCGAGACGAGGGCGGGCTCGTCAGCGATGGCGCTGCACACGCGGGCAACGCCGGGGGTGTAGGCGAGCGAGAGGCCCTCATGGTCGGTGACGTCGACCGACGACCGGACCTCCAGCTTTCCGCCGCGGTGCAGGGCGAACGCGGGATCGGCGTCGAGTTCGGAGAGCCGCTCCTGCGGCACATTGGTGGTCAACTCTGTAAACCCCTCATCAGTGGTCCCGCCGGGCCGGCCACGGCGCCGGTCGGGGCAAGTGATCTCTGGCAGCGGGCGGAGGCAGGGATGCTAGGGGAGCCGTCCTGCCCGGTCGGCCATGACCGGGGGCATCAGGAGGGCGCCTCCGCGGGCCCTGTTGCGGGCCGGGCGCTGCCGCGTTCACGGGGGTAACCCGTTACCCAATCATCTCATAACGGTGACCGGACCAAAATGCCGCCTGGGCAGGATGGTATGTCCGGACAGTTCTCTTTTCTGCCCGTATGTGCCGATCGCTCGATCCGACCGAACCGCTCTCCTGCCCACCGCCTCCGCGCTGCCGGCGGCCGCTCCCGCGGCCACCGCGGACGGTGCGGGAACCACTCGGGACCGGCACCTGCCGGACCCGGACAGCCCTAGGACCGCACGCTTCGGCGCGACCCAGTATGACTCCGGGCGCTCCCGTCCGCCCTCGGAACCGAATGGAGACCCACGTGGCCTCGAACCCCAGTCCCAGGCCGCAGTTCGCCCGCCGGGGCGCGCTCGCCGCCGCCGGTACCGCACTGGTACTGGCCGCCACCGCCTGCGGCGGAGGAGGCGGCGGCACTGACGACGGCGCCTCGGCGGCCCCCGACGTCGAGGTCGACGAAGAGGTCGCCGCGCTGGTGCCCGAGGAGTACAAGGACGCGACCCTCACCGTCGGCACCGACTCCAGCTACGCGCCGGCCGAGTTCCTGGACACCGACGGCCAGACCGTCATCGGGTTCGACGTCGAGCTGTTCGACGCGGTCGCCGCCACCATGGGCCTGGAGACGTCCTGGGAGAGCTCCTCCTTCGGCACCATCGTGGAGGGCGTGGACACCGGCAAGTACGACGTCGGCATCTCCTCGTTCACCATCAACGCCGAGCGGCTCGAGCAGGCGACCATGGTGAGCTACTACGACGTGGGCACCCAGTGGTTCACCGCGTCGGGCAACCCCGCCGAGGTGGACCCGGAGAACGCCTGCGGGAAGACGGTCGCCGTGCAGGCCGACACCGTGCAGGTGCCCGACATCGAAGCGCGCAGCGAAGCCTGCGAGGAGGCCGGGGATCCGGCCATCAAGATCGACCAGTACGAGGGCCAGGACCAGGCGACGGAGTCGCTGACCTCCGGCAAGAGCGACGCCAGCCTGGCGGACATGCCGGTCGCGATGTATGCGATCGAGCAGACCGGCGGCAAGCTCGAGGCCCTGGGCGAGCAGTACGAGGCGGCGCCCTACGGCGCGGTCCTCAGCCAGGAGGACGAGGAGCTCGCCGAGGCGGTCCGCGCGGGCTACCAGTCGATCATCGACAGCGGAACCTACGAGGAGATCCTCGACGGCTGGGGCCTGGCCGAGCAGGGCCTGATCACCGAGTCCGAGGTCAACCCCGAGGTCGCCGGGGAAGAGGACGCCGAGTCCTGACGAGCCGCCGTCCGCACCCTCACCGGCGGGGGTGCGGGCGGCGCCGCTGCGGGCCGGCGCGGCGACAGCGGCGGCCGGGCCTGGACGGAACGGTGCTGCCGAGCCTGCACACTAGGGCGTGTTTGGTGGATGGCGTTTGCCGCAAGGCCGACGACGGAGTCAGGGCGGGTTCTCCTCCTCGATTGAGGAGAACGCCGCGAGGGGCGTGCCCGGGCGACGCGCAGCAGGGCAGTTGTCCACCCGGCCCGCCCTAGGGCGGGCCCGCCGTTCCTCCCCGCCTCCTCGACCGGGGAGCGCAGCGAGGAGCGCGCCCAGGCGGCGCGCAGCAGGGCGGCCGCCCGCCGGGCATGACCGGGGACGGTCGCCGAGCCTGCGTGCCGGGCCCGGCGCACAGGCCGGACACCGCAGAACCACAGCCGAGACAAGGGCGAGCGAGACCGCGTGAACACGACGACCGAAGCATCCGGCCCGGATCCCCGGGCAGGCGGGGACACCCCGCCGGAGGCGATCAAGGCGGTGCCGGTGCGGCACCCGGGACGCTGGGTGGCCTCCGCGGTCCTCCTGGTACTCGCCGGCATGTTCGTCAACATGCTGGTGACGAACGAGAAGTTCAACTGGCCCTACATGGCCGAGAACATGTTCTCCGAACCGGTCCTCAACGGCGTGTGGACCACCGTCCGGCTGACCGTCGTCGCGATGATCGTGGGCATCTCGCTCGGCATCGCGGTCGCGGTGATGCGGCTGTCGGGCAATCCGGTACTCGCCGGCCTGGCCTGGATCTACACCTGGTTCTTCCGCGCCGTGCCGCGCCTGGTGCTGTGCGTGCTCTTCGGCAACCTCGGCATCCTCTACCAGGAGCTCGAGTTCGGCCTGCCGTTCGACAACTACTGGATGCCGTGGCTGGGCCTGGAGGGGGACGCGCGCTTCTTCAGCGTCCCGATGAACGAGGTCCTCACCCCCTTCATGGCCGCGCTGTTCGCGCTGGCCCTGTCGCAGGGCGCCTACATGGCCGAGATCGTTCGGGCCGGCCTGCTCTCGGTGGACAAGGGCCAGACCGAGGCGGCCCAGGCGCTCGGGATGAGCCGCGGCAAGACGCTGCGCCGCGTCACCCTGCCCCAGGCGCTGCGGGTCATCGTGCCGCCGACGGGCAACGAGGTCACCGCGATGCTCAAGGACACCTCGCTGGTGTCGGCGATCCCGCTCACCACCGAGCTGTTCTTCCAGCTGCAGGCGGTGGGCGCGCGCACCTTCGACCTCTTCCCGATGCTGGTGGCGGCGTGCCTGTGGTACCTCGCGATCACCAGCGTGCTGATGGTGGGGCAGTTCTTCCTGGAGCGCAGCTTCTCCAAGGGGGACCGCACAGTGCAGGCGGACATGGCGATGATGCAGAGCAAGGCGGGACATTGAGTCGCACGGATGAGACGGGCGCCGCGGCCGGTTCGGCCGGGGAGAGCGCGCAGAGCAAGCCGGACGCGCCGATGGTGGTGGCCGAGGGCGTGCACAAGAGCTTCGGCCGGCTGCACGTGCTGCGGGGCATCGACCTCACCGTGCACCGCGGCGAGGTGACGTGCGTCGTCGGCCCGTCCGGATCGGGCAAGTCGACGTTCCTGCGGTGCATCAACCACCTGGAGAAGATCACCGCGGGCCGGCTGTGGGTGAACGGCCGCCTGATGGGCTACCGGCAGAGCGGCGGCAAGCTCTACGAGCTGCACGACCGCCAGGTCGCCGAGCAGCGCCGGGACATCGGCATGGTGTTCCAGAACTTCAACCTGTTCCCGCACATGACGGCGCTGGGCAACGTCATCGAGGCGCCGGTCCAGGTCAAGCGCGAGGGCAAGGCCGAGGCGCGGGAGCGCGGCCTGCAGCTGCTGGACCGGGTGGGCCTGGCCGCGAAGGCCGACTCCTACCCGCGCCAGCTCTCCGGCGGCCAGCAGCAGCGGGTGGCCATCGCCCGCGCGCTCGCGATGCGCCCCGAGCTGATGCTGTTCGACGAGCCCACCAGCGCGCTCGACCCGGAGCTGGTCGGCGAGGTCCTGGAGACGATGAAGGGCCTGGCGCAGGAGGGCATGACCATGGTCGTGGTGACCCACGAGATGGGGTTCGCCCGCGAGGTCGGCGACAACCTGGTGTTCATGGACGGCGGCGCCGTGGTGGAGTCCGGTGCGCCGCGCGACGTACTGGCCGCCCCCCGGGAGGAGCGCACCCGCGCGTTCCTGTCCAAGGTGCTCTGAGCCGCCCCGGCGGTTCCCTCGCCCCGGCCGCGCACACGCGGGCCGGGGCGCACTGCTGCCGCGGCGCAGCGGCCGCGCGGGCAGTGCATAGGCTTGCCCCGCCCCCCTACTGCGCCGCGGGCGGGGCCGGGCAGCCGCGTGCCGCCCGGCCGCCCCGCCGGCCGCGGCGCGCCCGTTTTCCGCCCGGAGCCCCTGAGGAGCACGATGATCCGCCCCGCCCGCCCCGACGACGTCCCCGCGATCCTGGCGATGATCCACGCGCTGGCCGAGTACGAGCGCGAGCCCGACGCGGTGGAGGCCACTGCGGCCGATGTCGAGCGGGCCCTGTTCGGCGAGCACCCGGCCGCCTTCTGCCACCTGGCCTGCGACGCGGAGGGCACCGCGGTCGGGTTCGCACTGTGGTTCCTCAACTTCTCCACCTGGACCGGGCAGCACGGCATCTACCTGGAGGACCTCTACGTCGACCCCGCCTCCCGCGGCGAAGGCCACGGCCGGGCGCTGCTCGCCGAGCTCGCCCGGCTGTGCACCGAGCGCGGGTACCGCCGCCTGGAGTGGTCGGTCCTCAACTGGAACACGCCCTCGATCGCGTTCTACCGCTCGCTGGGCGCAGTGCCCATGGACGAGTGGACGGTCTTCCGGCTGTCCGGGGGCGCGCTGGCCGAGCTCGGCGGCCGGGCGGCGGCCCGGGCGTGACCGGCGTGGCGCGCGGGACCGGTGGCGGCGGCGGGCGCACTGCGCCCGACGGGGACGCGCCCGGCGGGCCGGGCTGCGGGCCCGCCGTTCTGCGCCGCGCAGGAGCGCGCCGCCGAATCCGCCGAGCAGGCGCCCACCAGGCGAACCGACCGGTACGGAGGGCCTTTCCAGCCCGGCGGGGGCGGACACGGGGCGCCGCGTGTGCAGCGGCGGTGCCGGGAAACACGGTAGATTGCTTGCAAGCGGCAAACTCGCTTCCCGGAGGAGGGACGTGACCGAAGAAACCGCCGCGCCGGTCTCGGGCGCCATGGACGTACGCGACGCTGTCACCGTCAAGATGCCGGCGGACAGCGCCTACCTCTCCGTGCTGCGCACCGCGACGGCCGGCCTGGCTGCCCGCCTGGACTTCACCCTCGACGAGATCGAGGACTTGCGCATCGGCGTCGATGAGGCGTGCGCGATGCTGCTGGCCCAGGCCCTGCCCGGCACGGACCTCACCACGGAGTTCGAGCTGACCGGGGACGGCATGAAGATCACCGTCTCGGTGCTCACCGCGGACGGGCGGCCGCCAGCCCGCGACACCTTCGCATGGACGGTGCTGTCCGCGCTGGCCGGCGATGTCGACACCCTCGCCGGACCCGACGACCGCGTCTCCATCGTCCTGCACAAACGACGCGGCACGGTGGAGACGGCGTGAGCGAGAGGGGGCCCGCTCTGACGGCGAAGACGGAACACGCGGTGCCGGACCGGGCCCGTGCACGGGAGTTGTTCGAGCGCCTGAGCGAGCTTCCCGAGGACTCCTCCGAGCGCCAGCGGATCCGCGACGAGCTGGTCGAGATCCATCTGCCCCTGGTCGAGTACCTCGCGCGGCGCTTCCGCAACCGGGGCGAGTGGCTCGACGACCTCACCCAGGTCGCCACGATCGGGCTGATCAAGTCGATCGACCGGTTCGACCTGGAGCGCGGCGTCGAGTTCTCCACCTACGCGACGCCGACGATCGTCGGCGAGATCAAGCGGCACTTCCGGGACAAGGGCTGGGCGGTGCGGGTTCCGCGCCGGCTGCAGGAGCTCAAGCTCTCGCTCACCAAGGCGGTCAGCGACCTGTCCCAGCGGGAGGGCCGGGCGCCGACGGTGCACGAGCTCGCCGAGCACCTGCAGATGACCGAGGAAGAGGTCCTGGAGGGGCTGGAGTCGGCGAACGCCTACTCCACCGTCTCCCTGGACGCCCCGGACAGCGGCGACGAGGACGCTCCGGCGGTCGCCGACTCGCTCGGCATCGTGGACGACTCGCTGGAGGGCGTGGAGTACCGCGAGTCGCTCAAGCCGCTGCTGGAGCAGCTGCCGCCGCGGGAGAAGCGGATCCTGCTGCTGCGGTTCTTCGGCAACATGACGCAGTCGCAGATCGCCCAGGAACTGGGCATCTCGCAGATGCACGTGTCGCGGCTGCTGGCCCGCACACTGGCGCAGCTGCGCCAAGCGCTGACCACCGACGACTGACCTCTGACCGGGCCCGGCACCGCCGGACCCGGTACGCCGGCGCCGCGGCGGCCCCAGGGCCCCGCGGCGCTCTGCGTGCCCGACGGCGCCCCGCCCGGCAGCGCGCAGCGCCGGCGGCTGCGGAGCTTCCGGCCCTGCAGGCTCGGCGGACTCGGCCGGTCAGTCCCGGCCCGGCGCCTCGTGCTCGGTGGGCAGCCGGCCGCCGGGGAAGAGCGCCGCGGTCACCGACGACGACAGCACCAGCCCGAGCGAGGCGACCGCCGCGGCGACCATCGCGACGCTGATGCCCATCTGGTCGCTGGTGTACATCGAGTAGGCGATGATCAGCATGAAGATCTGGGTCAGCACGATCGGGCCGCGTGCCCAGCCGCGCAGCATGAACAGGCCCCACGCGACGTAGAGCACCGCGGCCGCCGCACCGAGGGCCAGCGCGGCGAGCGGGAGCGCAAAGGACTGCCCGGCACCGCCGCCGGAGAGCGCGGTGGCGAGGATGCGCACCCCCTCCACTGCGATGACCGCACCGATGAGGCCCTGGAGTACTGCGCCGATCACGGCGTTGAGCGGTCGCGCACCGGGGCCTGCGGGCGTCGCGGCACTGCTGCGGGGCGCGTCTGCGGATTCATCTGGGGACACGTTCCAGCCTATCCGCCGCCCTCCGCGGCCGGGACCGGCCCGCCGGCCGGCGCGGACTCCCCGCAGCCCTGGCCGCGCGGGGCGCGCAGGCCGCAGGGCGGGCGCTGGGGCGGGCCTGCGGCGCCCTAGACTGGCGGGGTGCGCGCGCTCTTCATCGTCAACCCCAACGCGACCACCACCACTCCGCGGGCGCGCGACGTGATCCTCGGCGCCGTCGCGCGCGACGTCGAGCTGCACGTCGCCCAGACGGAGTACCGCGGCCACGCCGGCGAGATGGCGGCCGACGCGGCCGGCGAAGGCTTCGAGCTGGTGGTCAGCCTCGGCGGGGACGGCACCGTCAACGAGGTCGTCAACGGACTGCTGCGCACACCGGAGGGCCTGCAGCGGCCGAGCTACGCCGCGATCCCGGGGGGCAGCGCGAACGTCTTCGTGCGCGCACTCGGCCTGCCGGCCGACCCCGTGGAGGCCACCGGGGCGGTGCTCGAGGCGCTGCGCTCCGGGTCCGGCCGCACCGTCGGCCTGGGGCAGATCCTGAGCGGCGAGGACAACCGCTACTTCACCTTCTGCGCCGGTTTCGGCTGGGACGCCGAAGTCGTCGGCGAGGTCGACCGGCTGCGCGGCGAGGGCCACCGCGCGACGCCGGTGCTGTACGGCAGGGTCGCCCTGGAGCGGTTCCTCGGCGGCGCGGCCAGCACCGGATCGCTGCGGGTGGAGGTGCCCGGCTGCGACCCGGTCTCCGACCTGCACATCGCCCTGGTCACCAACACGACGCCGTGGACCTACGCCGGCTCGCTCCCCGTGCAGCCCACGCCGCGGGCCCGCTTCTCGCTGGGGCTGGACGTGTTCGCCACCACCACCGAGAACGCGGCGACCACCGCCATGCTGCTGCGCCAGATGGTGGCGCGCAGCGGCGTTCCGCCCGAGGGCCGCGGCTATATCTCGCTGCACGACCTGGACCGGGTCACGGTCTCCTGCGATGAACCGCGGGCCTTCCAGGTGGACGGGGAGTATCTCGGCGTCCGGGATCGGATCGATTTCCGTTCTCTCCCGAATGCATTACGAATCATCGTCTGACGCCCGGGGCGCCCGACTTGTGACACACACGACACCGCGGCCCCGCCGACGGCCTCCGCCCGCTCTTGCGTGCGCCTGCCAACCCTGAGAGTCTCGTCATGACGCCGCACGTTACGCGCGAGTAAAACGGATGATTCCGAGGTGGGAACGGCTGCGGTCCTCCCGCTGGCAGCAGATCACACCGTTGGCCGCTCCGCGGATGCGCGGGCGGCGCCCGGCGCGCCGGGGGGACAAGGGTGTCGCCCGCGCTGCAGTGCACTGCTGCCCGGGTGCGCGAATGCACTCCGAAGACAACACTACCCTGCCCCCGCACAGTTCGTGAACGAGTTCACAATGCGCACGCCCCCGAATGCCTCGCTGTGAGGAGTTGATCCGCATGGACTGGCGCCACCACGCCGCCTGCCGTGACGAAGACCCCGAGCTGTTCTTCCCCATCGGCGATTCCGGCCCCGCACTGCTCCAGATCGACGAGGCCAAAGAGGTCTGTGCCGCCTGCCCCGTGTCGAGCGCGTGCCTGCAGTGGGCGCTGGACACCCGGCAGGACGGCGGCGTCTGGGGCGGCATGAGCGAGGCGGAGCGGCGCACGCTCCGCCGCGGTGCACGCTCCACCGTTCGCGCCGCAGTCTAGGATCCGCACCGGCCTACCACCGGGCCGGCTCGCACCGCCCCGGTGCAGCCGCCGGCCCGCGGATGCGCCCCGCACTCCGCCTCCGCCGCGCAGCCCGCTGGGCGGGCGGCGCACTGCTAGCCGCCCTGGGCACCACTGCTCCGCGTCCGCCACGCCCACCTCCAACCAGAGGCACTGTCTATCAGGGGCGCCCGCACCGCCGGCACCGGCCCCCGCTCCCAGCGCCGGAGCGGCCGCCGGTGGCCGCTGCGAATAGCGCCTGCGGCCGCCCCTCCCCGTATTCCGCGCTCCGCCGGGCCTACCGGGCGGATGCGGAGAGCACCGCGAGGGGGTCCCAGGGGACGGCGCCCAGCAGGGCAGTCGCCCTCCCCTCCGGCCCTAGACCTCTTCCGGAGCGTGGTGGTCGATCGGGAGCTCGATGGCGACCGCGGTGCCGCCCGCATCGCGCGGTTTGATCTCCAGCTGGCCGCCGAGCTCGCCCACCACCAGCGTCCGCACGATCTGCAGACCGAGGCTGGTGGCCCCGTCGAAGTCGAAATCGTGCGGCAGGCCGCCGCCGTCGTCGGTCACCTCGATCTCCAGCGTGCCGCCGGAGGCGTCGTCGCCGGGCGGCGCGTCCCGGCGCACCACGGCCACCTCGATCGCCCCCGGCCCGTGGCCGAGGCCGTGCTCCACCGCGTTCTGCACCAGTTCGGTGAGGACCATCGACAGCGGCGTCGCCACCAGGGCCGAGAGCAGGCCGAAATGGCCCACCCGGCGGGGCGTGACCGGCACGCCGGTGGAGGAGACCTCGGCGGCCATCTCTATGACGCGGTCGGCGATGTCGTCGAAGTCGACGATCTCGTCCGGGGTGTGCGAGAGCATCTCGTGCACGATCGCGATCGACCCGACCCGGCGCACGGCCTCGTCCAGCGCGGCGCGCCCCTCGCTGTTGTCCAGCCGGCGCGCCTGCAGCCGCAGCAGCGCCGCCACCGTCTGCAGGTTGTTCTTCACCCGGTGGTGGATCTCCCGGATGGTGGCGTCCTTGGTCATCAGCTCGCGCTCGCGGCGGCGCAGCTCGGTCACGTCGCGGACCATCACCAGCGCACCGATCCGGACCCCGTCGGTGACCAGCGGGATCGCCCGCAGCTGGACCGTTGAACCGCGCGCCTCCACCTCGGCTTCGCGCGGGGCGCGGCCGCCCGCGGTCCAGGTGAGCGACTCGTCCCGCGGATCGCCGGCGGCGGCCAGGTCGAGCGTGGTGCGGGCGAGGCTGGTGCCGTACAGATCGGCGGTGAGGCCGAGGCGGCGGTAGGCGGAGAGGGCGTTCGGGCTGGCGTAGACCACCTCGCCGTCCCGGTCGAGGCGGAGCAGCCCGTCGCCGACCCGCGGCGAGCGGACCATCAGCGGACCCTGGTCGGAGAAGGGGAACTGGCCCTCGGCAATCATCTGCGCGAGGTCGCTCGCGCTCTGCAGGTAGGTGAGCTCCAGGCGGCTGGGCGTCCGGGCCGAGCTCAGGTTGGTGCTGCGCTGGATGACCGCGATCAGCTTGCCGTTCCGGCGGACCGGGATGGCCTCCTCGCGCACCGGGACCCCGCCGGACCAGTCCGGGTCGCCCTCGCGGCGGATCCGCGACTCGGCCCAGGCGCCGTCCAGCAGCTCCAGGCGGGCGCGCAGCCGGGCCCCCTCCGGCCCCTCCGCCGTTTCGGCGGCCGCGGCGGACTCCGGTGAGAGCACCGTCTCGACCATGTCGTCCAGGAACGCGGTGGGCCCGGTGGTGGGCCGCATCTGCGAGACGGCCACCCAGCCGGCGGTGTCGCGCAGCCGCACCCACAGGACGAGGTCGGCGAAGGAGAGGTCGGCCAGCAGCTGCCAGTCGGAGACCAGGGAGTGCAGCCATTCGAGGTCGGCGGTCTTGAGCGCCGTGTACCGCCGGATGAGGTCGCTGAGGTGAGGCACTCACAGATCATCCCACGAGTGCGGGCATACTCGGAGGACGGACAAGACCAGTGGTCCACACCTGTGGGCCCGGGCGCACCGCGACCGCAGGTGGAGGAAGGCGAACGTGACCGCAGACCGAACGGTCCGGGAGGATCCCCGGGTCCCGAAGTACTACCAGGTCAAAAAGCAGCTCCTGGAGCTGATCGAGACCATGCCGGCCGGCAACCCGGTGCCGCCCGAGCGGGCGCTCGCCGCGCAGTTCCAGACGTCGCGGACCACCGTCCGCCAGGCGCTCACCGAGATGGTCGTCGAGGGGCGGCTGCTGCGCATCCAGGGCAAGGGCACCTTCGTCGCCAAGCCCAAGGTGGCCCAGGTCCTCCAGCTGCAGAGCTACACCCAGGAGATGCGCGCGCACGGCCTGCACCCGGCCACCCGCATCCTCGACGTGAGCTACATCAACGCCGACGACCAGCTCGCCGAGCTCCTCGCCATCCGCTCCGGCGGGCGGGTCCTGCGCATCGAGCGGCTGCGGCTGGCCAACGGCGAGCCGATGGCGGTGGAGACGGCCCACCTCGCCGCACGCCGCTTCCCCGGCCTGCGCCGCCAACTGGACCGGTACGCCTCGCTGTACGAGGCGCTCGCCAGCGCCTACGACGTCCGGCTCAACGAGGCCGAGGCCACGATCGAGACGGTGCTCGCCACCCCCGACGAGGCGCGGCTGCTCGGTGTCGACGTCGGCCTCCCGCTGGTCCTGCACTGCCAGCACAGCTTCGACGCCGACGGCCACCCCGTCGAATGGGTCCGCTCGCTCTACCGCGGCGACCGGTACAAGTTCGTCACCCGGCTGCGTCCGCCGGACCTCGACTGACCTGCGCCCTCCCCGGCGCCGCCAAGCCGGCGGCGGCACCCCCTTGTCCCGGTGCGGTGGATGTCACTACGGTGCTCTCCAGTGCTATTTAACTGACGAGTAAACAAGAAGCGGTCGGCGGCCAGCGGCCCGGCTCTTCCGCGGGCAGCACCGGCGCCGACCGCCACCGGACCACCGAGACAGCGAGGCACCGATGGAGACGGCCCCCTACTCCGGCCAGATCGAAGGGCACGGCGGCGTGCACGCCGTATCCGTGGCCCGCCACCACGGCGCGGACACGATGTTCACCCTCAGCGGGGGGCACGTGTTCCCGCTCTACGACGCCGCGGTCAAGCCCGAGCCGACGATGCGGCTGCTCGACGTCCGCCACGAGCAGACCGCGGTGTTCGCCGCGGAGGCGGTCGGCAAGCTCACCCGGCGCGCCGGCCTGGCCGCGGTCACCGCGGGTCCCGGTGTGACCAACGCGGTCTCGGCGATCACCGGAGCCCAGTTCAGCGGCGCGCCGCTGGTCCTGCTCGGCGGCCGGGCGCCCGAGGCGCGCTGGGGCCAGGGGCTGCTGCAGGAGCTCGACCAGCCGCCGATGCTGTCCACGGTCACCAAACACGCCGCCACCGCGCGCAGCACCGACTCGATCGCCGGCGCCGTGGACTCGGCGTTCCGCACGGCCAACGCCGCGCACCGCGGCCCGGTCTTCCTCGACGTGCCGATGGACACCCTCTACGACCAGGCGGCGGTCGCGCTGTCGGGCCGGGCGCCGGAGCGCCCGGCCCCCGACCCGGCGGGCATCGCGGCCGTCGCGGCGCTGCTCTCCGACGCCGAGCGCCCGGTCCTGGTCTTCGGCTCCGACGTGTGGCTGGACGGCGCCGCCGAAGCCGCGCTGGCCGCCGCCGAGGAGATCGGTGCGCCGGTGATCACCAACGGACAGGGCCGCGGCATCCTGCCGAAGGGCCACCCGCTGCTCGCCAACCGGGCCCGCGGTGCGGCGTTCGGCCGCGCCGACGCCGTCGTGGTGGTCGGCACGCCGCTGGACTTCCGCCTCGGCCACGGGCTGTTCGGCGGGGCCGACGGCGCTCCGCCCGCCCGGGTCGCGCACGTCGCCGACTCCCCCGGCCAACTGGTGCAGCACACGGCGCCGGCGGCCGCCGCTGCCGGTGACCTCTCGGTGGTCCTCACCGCGATCGCCGAGCAGACCCGCCCCAAGCCCGGCGTACGCGCATGGGCCGAGGAGGTCGCGGCAGCGCAGAAGGCGGCAGCCGGCGCCGACGCCGACGCGCTGGCCAGCGACGCCAGCCCCATCCACCCGGCGCGGATCTACGGGGAGCTGAACAAGGTCCTCGCCGACGACGCCGTGGTGATCGGCGACGGCGGCGACTTCGTCTCCTACGCCGGCAAGTACATCGAGCCCGCCCGCCCGGGCAACTGGCTCGACCCGGGCCCGTTCGGCTGCCTGGGCACGGCCATGGGCTACGGCATCGCCGCCCGGCTGACCCGCCCGTCCGCGCAGGTGGTCGCGCTCCTCGGCGACGGCGCCGCCGGCTTCTCGCTGATGGACGTGGACACCCTGGTGCGGCACAAGCTGCCGCTGGTCATGGTCTGCGGCAACAACGGCGTGTGGGGCCTGGAGAAGGCGCCGATGCAGATGCTCTACGGCTACGACGTCGTCGCCGAGCTCACCCCGCAGACCCGGTACGACCAGGTGGTCCGCGCCCTGGGCGGCGATGGCGAGCTGGTGACCGACCCCGATGGGATCGGCCCGGCCCTGCGCCGCGCCTTCGACTCGCCGGTCCCCTACATGGTCAACATCGCCACCGACCCGGACAACGTCTACCCGCGCAAGACGATGGGCGTCTGAGGCGCCGCCGCCCCGGCCGGCGGCGCGGCGCTTCCCGCCGCCGGCCGGAACGGGCAGCGCGTTCGCGTCCGAGCAGCGCGCCTCCGGCCGCGGCCCCGGTGCCCTTTCCCGAGTGCTATCCCGCGACGGCGGCCAAGAAGCGCTCCCGATCGACGACGACGCGTTCCACCTCGCCGTCGGCGAGGAGCCGCTCCGGGTCGGCGCCGTCGGCGACCGCGACGTGGAAGACCAGCCGGCGGCCGTCGCTCTCGCGCAGCTCCGCGGTTGCCGTGACGGACGCGCCCACCGGGCTGGCGGCCCGGTGGCGCAGCCGGATGCCGGTGCCGACACTGGTCGTTCCGGGCTCCAGGCGGCCGTCGAGCGCGGCGACGGTGGCCTGCTCGGCGAGCGCCAGGACCCGCGGCGTGCCGAGGACTGCCATGTCGCCGCTGCCCAGCGCCGCCGCAGTGTCCCCGGTACCGACGCGCAGCGCCGCCGTGCCCTTGTCGCCCGCCCGGGGCCGTTCGATGTCACTCATGGGCCGCAACCTACTCGATGCGCGCCCCGCCGCCTGCCGCCCGGGCCGGGGGTGCCGGAGGCGGGGTCAGCGGCGGGGCAGGCCGCGGGCGAGGACGCGGGCCGCGGCTTCCACGACCTCGGGGTCGTACTCGCCCCCGGCGTCCATCCGCAGGCGCTCCAGCACCGCCTCGCCGCGATCGGGGTCGGCCGACTCGCCCACCAGGTCGTCGTAGGCGTTGGCCACCTTGATGATGCGGCTGCCGAGCGGCGGCGGGCCCGCGCCGCCGTCGCCGGCGCAGTCCTCGCACTGGCGGCGGACCAGCTCGGCGACCGCGTCGAGCACGCCGGTCTCGCGGATGACAGCCGAGCCGAGCTCGGCGATGCGGCGCTGCTCCCGCGGCGACGCCAGCACGGTGGCGCCGCTCGCGATCGGGTCGCGCAGCGACAGCTGCCCGATGTCGTGCATGAGCGCCGCGTACTCCAGCTCGCGCAGGTCCGACTCGCGCAGGCCGAGCTCGCAGCCGACCGCCCCGGCCAGTCGGGAGACCCGGCGCGAGTGGCCGGTCTCCACGTAGCCGCCGACCTCGGTGACCCGCGCCAGGGCGCGCACCGTCTGCAGGTAGGTCAGCCGGATCTCGGCGAACCGCCGGAACGCGAACTGGGTGACCAGGAGCGGTGCCATGAACACCAGCAGCCCGCCCAGCCCGGTCGCGGTGCAGGCCAGGGCGATCAGGATGCCGGAGGCGCCGGTGGCCATCCCGATGCCGAGCTGGGCCCGCGTCTCGTCGCGCAGCGCCACCGGCAGCCGGGTGCGCAGCCGCTCGGCGCGGACCGCGGCGGCCAGTGCGACGTCGACCGCCCACGCTGCCAGCACCAGCGCCACCATCACGCTGAGCACGAGCCACCAGTCCCCCGGCGCGGGGGTGAGCACCTCGGCGAACGGCCGGAACGACACCGCCGCGATCGACGGCATCAGCAGCCGGCGTGCCAGGTCTCCCCAGCGCGGACCGCGGCCCACCGCCAGATGCGGCAGTTCGCCGAGCGCCAAGCCGACCACCACGACCGCCACGACCTGGGCCGGGCCGTGGTGGGCCGCCTCGCCGCCGATGTCGGTGAGCAGCGCATAGCCCAGAGCGCCGGCCGAAGCGATGGGCGCCACCTCGCGGTGGCCGGGCAGCGTGATCCGGGCCAGCTCGCCGGCGGCGACCAGGACGCCGAAGGCCAGCGCGGCCTGCGGCTCGGCGAAGCCCTCGACGAGCGACCAGACGACAGCGCCCGCGCCGCACACCGCGGCGACGGCGATCAGCACGCCGCGGATCCGCTGCGCCGGCGGTCCGGCGGATTCGGTCTGCGCCGCCCAAGGGGCGCGCAGCACGGTCACCGGGGGGCCTCGCCGCCGGCGCGGCTGCCGACCGGGCCGGCATCGGGCACGGTGCCGCGGGCGGAGCCCGGCTCGGCAGCACCGCGGACCGGCGGGCGCGTCCCGTCGGC
>NZ_BAAGXT010000041.1:0-56025 GCF_054779695.1 Nocardiopsis coralliicola
GCCGGCGGTAGGCCGCCAGGCCGGTGCCGGCGGTGTCCAGCACCGCGTCGAACCGCCCGAGCCGGCCCGGGCCGGCGCGGTGACGTGCGCACCCCGGGAGCGGCCCAGCTGCACGGGGGCGAAGCCGACCCCGCACGCCGCGCGGGCCGGCGAGGGGCCGGCACGGCGGCATCGCCGGCACCGGTCCAGTCTGATCTGCGCGGACGCGCCCCAGGCCGGCAGCGAGCGGCGGCCGCCAGGGCAGCGGATGCTCTCCCCCTGGACCGGCGGCCGGCCTGCTCGGCCGGGGCCGGAGTCAGGACTGGAGGCGGGGGGCGATGACCTGGTCGGTGAGGGCGGCGCGGATCTCGTCGTCGTCGCCGGCGTGGCCCGCGTGGCCGGTGATCCGGCGCAGCTCGGCCCGCACGGCGTCCACCACGGGGTCGCTCTGCACCACGGCGGCCAGCGGCGCTGGCTCCATCGCCTCCCGCCACTTGCGCAGATCGTCCAGCCGGTCGTGGGCGATCGCCTCGCGCGTCACGTGGAAGAGCGCATCGACGTTGCGCGGGTGCGCAGCGGGGTCCTCGTCCATCAGGTCGGCCTCCAGGATCAACTCGGTCGACGGCGCACGGTCGCTTCGGTCCGGGCGCAGGTGGTACACCTGCCAGACACGGCCGTTGGTCAGCAGCAGCCATTCGGCGCCCTCGCCGAGGGCGAGGCGCCGCGCCTGCTGCAGGTTGCGCGGATCCAGCTCCGCGCCGATGCGCTTGACCTCGACCGGCGCGAACAGGGCGCCGTCGAGCACGATCGCGTAGTCGATCGAGTCGCCGCCGGTGCGGTGCTCCGTAGTCAGTTCGCCGTACTTGCTGAAATTCAGTCCGTAGCTGAGGATGTCGGCGACCAGCAGCCGCGTGTCCCCGTCGTTGGCGTCGCGTTCCGCCAGCTCGGCGAGCGGGCCGGCGAACCGGTCGAGTGCCGCCCCCAAGCGGTTGCGTGCCGACCGCTCCCAGCCGTCGCCGGCCTCAAACTGGCCGGTCCTGCTCATGACCTGTGTCGATTCGGTGTCCATCGGTGATGTGGCGTCCGTTCCCGTGGCTCTCCCGTGTCCCGTGGCGTCCGCCCCGGGCCGTCCTGGGCACGCGGACGCGTGAGCGCGGAGCGCATCCGGCCAGGGGGTGGGGCGACCCCGCGATGCTACTCCTGTCCGCCCCCCGCCGTGCCGCCCAGGGTGCCTGCTGCTGCGGGGTTTCCGGGCCAAACCGGGCCCGTCCGCCGAGCCGGCCGGGCCGGTTGTCCACAGAATGCCGGCGGCCCCTTCGCCCGGGCCGGTCCGCGGCGCACCGTGGAAGCATGGTGCTGCGTACCGCTGACCTCACCGACCTCCTGGACACCGCCCGCGGCCAGTACGGCCTCGTCTCCCACCGCCAAGCCCGCGACCACGGCGTCGACGACACCGGCGTCCACCTGCTGCTGCGCCGCCGCGAATGGGCTGCCGCCCTCCCCGGCGTCTACGCCGTCCGCCCCGTGCTCGAGGGCGCCCGCCCCGATCCGCTCCGCCGCGCGGCCACCGCGGCCCGGCTCGCCGTGGGGCCGTCCGCCGTCGTGTGCGGCACCACAGCGGCCCGGATGTGGGGCATGCGCGGCCTGCCTCCGTGGGACGGCCGCACCGTCCACGTCAGCGTGCCCGCCGCGCTGCGCCCGCCTGCCCTGCCGGGTGTGCGCGCCCACCACTGGTCCGTCGCCCGCAGCGAAACCGCCGACCTCGCCGGAATCCGGCTCACCCGCCCCGACCGCACACTCCGGGACGCCGTCCTCGCCCTCGACCGGGCCACCGCCGTCTGCCTGATGGACTCCGCGGTCAGTGCCGGGCTGCTGCGCTGGCGCGAGCTCGACGCCCAGCCGGCCCTGTGCGGGCAGCGCCCGGGCGGTGCGGCGTCGCGCGGGTGGTGGCTGCTCGCCGATCCGCGGGCGCGCAGCCCAGAGGAGACGCGCATCCGCCTCGCCTGCGCCGATGCCGGCCTCTGCCCGGACGGCCTCTACCACCCCCTGCACCTGCCCGGCCAAGCCGTGCTGTTCGCGCCGCTGTGGTGGGCGTGCGGCGCAGTCGCCGACCCCTGCGGCTTCCTCGCGCCCGAGGAGCGCGCCCTCCTCGGGCGCGCCCGCCCGGACGTGCGCTTCGTCGAGTTCACCGCGGCCGACCTGATCGGCCCGGCCGGCATCGTGCGCGCCGCCGGCCGCGTCCTCGGGGCGGTCCCGGTGTGAGCGCCGGCGGAGCGGACGGCTGCCGGGCGGCAGCGGAGAGCTGGTAGAGAGGACGCGTGAGTATCGAGTCCATGCAGGACCTCTTGGCCGACTTCGCCGACCGCCGCGACTGGGAGCGCCACCACACGCCGAAGAACCTCGCGATGGCCCTCGCCGGCGAGGCCGGCGAGCTCGTCGCCGAGTTCCAGTGGCTCAGCGAGGAGGAGTCCGCCCGGGTGATGGCCGATCCGGCCAAGGCCGAGGCGGTCCGCTCCGAGATGGCCGACGTGCTGTCCTACCTGCTCCGCCTGGCCACCGTCCTCGACGTCGACATCGAGGCGGCACTGCGCGCCAAAACCGCTCTCAACGAGCACCGGTTCCCCGCGCCCCACCCCGCCTCCGCGGACGGCTGACCGGCTCCAGCGCCCCTGAGCGGTGTGCCGGAGCAGCCGCAGGGCGGGCGCGCGGCCCCGGCTGGCATCGGCGCAGGCACCGCGCTGCCTCAGGCCACCTCGGCGGCGGCAAGGATGTCGTCGAGCCCGTCCACGCCGTAGTTGTCCACCACCAGGACCTCGGATTCGGGCAGGAACCAGTAGCGCTGCTCGTAGGAGAGGACCCCGACGCTCCCGTCCTCCGCGGTGGGGTTCTCCTCGTCGAGGCAGAGTGACGGCCCGGCCAGGTAGGCCGCAGTCCGGTCGCCGAACGGCTGCGTGTCGTAGCTGCCGGGGCCGGCGCCGTCGGTGATGCTCGCCGCCTGGGTCGGCACGCCGGCGGGGCACGGCATCGGGTTGGTGGAGGGATCGTAGGGGACGGCGGGCCCGTCCGGGCTCAGCTCGGCGCCGTGCGAGGCCATCCCGATCCCTCCCGGGCCGAGCAGCTTCACGTGCGGGCACGCCCCCGGCGTGTCGTTGGTGTAGTCGACTTCGCCTTCGCACGCGGCCGGGTCGGGGATCAGCGCGGTCCACTCCTCCGCAGCAACCGGCGGGCCGCCCGGAGACCGGAAGTCCACCTCCGCGGTCCGCACCTCCCAGTCGTCGGGGATCTGCAGCCGGACGTTCCGGTAGGCCACGTCCTGCTGGGCAGCCCCTCCGCCGCCGTCCGCCGAGGACGGTTCCGCATCGGGGCTGCCGGAGGGGTCCCCCGACGCTGCCGCGGACCCCGCACCGCCCGGGCTCCCGCCGTCCTCGTCGGCCCCGAAGCCCGGTAGTGCGCCCGCGCCGGCGGCGGCAGCGCCCGCTCCGGCCGCGATCAGCAGCAGCACCGCGCCGGCGATCAGCAGGTTCCGCCGGCGTGTGGCCGGCTTCGCTCCCGCGCCCGGCTCGGGCGGAGGAGGCGGAGGCGGAGGCGTGCCCGCCGGGGGTGGCGGAGGCGGCGGGGGCGGCGCGGCCATGGGGGCTCCTCGGGGATGGTGCGTCGGAGACGCACGGCACAGATCCGGCGGTGGATTCTGCCAGACGCGCAGCGATCTTCCTCAGGCGCGCACCGCGGCTGTCCGGAGTCGGCCGGTTCGCTACGTTCGGGGGGCAATCCCCTGGGGCAGCGGCGCCGCGCCGCCGGTCCGGCGGTGGCCGCGCCGCTGCTCCCGCGCCCCGCCTCCCCCGAAAACCGCAGGAGTCCTCCCCCCATGCGCACGTCCGGCCTCGCCATCCTCGCTGTCCCCGCCCTGCTCGCGGCGACCGGCTGCGGAGCCGTCGCCTCCGCCCTCTCCCCGGGGCCGGATATCGAAGAAGTCGCTGATCTGGGAGCGCTCTGCTCCGACATCGGCGACGGCTGGGAGGACGCCGCTCCCTACGAGGGCGAGGGCCTGCACACCACGGCGATCTTCGAGGACTCCGAGGGCGCCGACGTCCAGCGCGGTGCGCCCGGGTTCGCGCCGGTCGCGCAGCACCCCGACGGGGACAGCGAGGACAGCCCGATCCACGGCTGGCGCTCGGAGGCCCTCGAAGACCAGGCGCTCCTGCTCTGCCTCACCGGCCACGGGCCGCAGGACGAGCTGCGCGAGTGCTCGTTCTCCGAGCGGGGCGGCGGAGGGGAGACGACCCTGCCGTTCCACAGCCAGAAGTTCACCCTGACGCTGTACGAGCTGTCCACCGGCGACGTCCTGCACGAGGGCGAGCTCGTCGGCGCCAACGGCCGCGGCACCGACGCCAGCGACGACTTCGAATGCCCGTCGTTCCTGCAGTACGAGGAGATGCCGACCGAACTGTACGCCTCCCTCAACGCCCAGCAGCTCCGCGAGGAGCTCGACCACATCGTGGAGTCGCCGGCCTGACCCCTCCGCCCGCCGTGCGCTGCCCATCAGGTCGAGACATGGCAGCTGTCATGCCCGCCGCCTGACAGCGGGGGGTGCTCGGCGGTGACATCGCCGTCTACCGCTGCGGACCGGCGCCGCGCGATCGTCGGAGCATGGGCAGCGACGACAGCGCGGTGGCGCAGCACACGGACAGCGGGCGGAGCGGGCCGGGCGGCGGAGACCTTCCTCCTCCGCCCGCCCGGCCGGCCGGACCCGGGGGCGTCCGGCCGCCGGTGCCGCCGCGGGCCGGCGGCCGGATCTGGGCCGCCGCCCTGGTGGTCGCGGTCCTCGCGGCAGCCGCGGCGTTCGCGGGTATGCCGTTCCGCCCGCCGCCCGAACCCGAGGTGCGCGGCAGCGGCCCCGCGGCGGAGGTGCTCGCCGAGCACCTCGCCGACCCGGGCCGCTACCAGGGGGCCGCCGCTTTCGCCCTCGACCCGGCGGGCGCGAGCACGGCCACCGCGGGCACGCGGGCCGGCGCGGGCGGCGGCGCCGTCGGAGCGGAGACGCCGTTCGAGTCCGGCTCGGTGTGGAAGGTGTTCACCGCGATGGTCCTCGCCGACATGGTGGAGCGCGGGGAGACCCGGCTCGACCGGCGGCTGGGCGAGGTGTTCCCGGACGCCGGCTTCGCGTCCGAGGAGACGGCGGACATCACGCTGGAGGAGCTGGCGACACACCGCTCCGGGCTCCCCAGCGCCGCCGGCGCATCGCCGGCCCGGGCCACGCTGGACTCCTTCCTTCTCGCCGACCCCTACCGCGCGCTGCCGCCCGTCGAGGATGCCCTCGCCGAGGTACAGCCGGCCGGCCGCGGCGAGTGGGCCTACTCCAACTTCGGATTCGCGGCCCTGGGCGCAGCGCTGGCCGCCGAATCCGGCACGCCCTACCCGGATCTGCTGCGGGAGCGGCTGCTCGACCCGCTCGGCATGGACGCCACCGTGATCGCCGGCGCGGATACCGCCGGCGTGCCCGAGGGCGCAGCCCTGCCGCACGCGCTCCCCGGGCGGACCGTCGAACCGTGGCGCAGCCCCGAGTACGCGCCGGCGGGCGTGGGCACCTGGACCACCCTCGCCGACATGGAGCGGTTCGCCTCCGCGGTCCTCGACGGCACCGCGCCGGGCCTGTCCGCCCTCGACCCGACCGGTCACGCCTCGCCCATCGGCGAGGACGGCGGGCACGGGCTGGCATGGCTGCTGGTGCCGGCCGAGGACGGGACCACCGCGGCCGTGCACGACGGCAGCACCTACGGCAGCTCCGCGTTCATCGCCATCGACCGCGAAGAGGGGCGCGCGGCCGCCGTGCTGGCCAACACCGGGATCTCGGGCATGCCGGGGGCGGTCAGCCAGGAGCTCGTCGGCATGGACGCCGCGGCCGGAGCGGACTCCGCCGGCGGGACCGGCTCCTCTGCGGCCTATCTCGCCATGACGGTTCCGGCCGCGGTGCTGCCGGCGCTGCTCGTGCTGGGCTTCGCGGTGCGCCGCAAGACGCTCGTCGGACAGCGCCGCATCGACCGCATGCGCATCCTCTCCCTGCCGCTGGGTGCCGCGGCCGTAGTCGCGGCGGCCCTGCCGTTCGGTGCGTGGTCGGTGCTCCCGCCCGCCGTCTGGGCCGCCGCGGTCGGCACCGTCGCCGGCTCCGCCCTGGTGCTCGCGTCGTACTGGCGCCGGGTCCCCTGGAACAACGCCCGGTGGCGCTGGCTCCACTACCCCTTCTTCGGGCTCTCCCTGCTGGCGTCGGCCGCCGTGCTGGCGCTCACCGCGACTGCCCTCGCCGCGGCACCCTGACCGCGCCCCCGGCGGGCGGACGGTCCGGAGCAGCCCCCGTGCTGCTCCGGACCGAGGCCGGCCTCCGCGCCGGTCTCAGGGCCGCGGCTCGGGCAGGCCCTGGCCGCAGGCCGCGCACTCGGCGCGGCGGCGGATCGCGTAGGCCGCGGTGGCGACGGCGAGCGCGGCGCCCCAGACCGGCATCGCGGCGAACGCGGCCGTGTGCAGGGCCTCCCCGCCGCCCATCAGGCGGGGGTCGCCGGTCAGGGTCATGTACCAGGCGACGCCCGCGGCCTTGCCGATGGCGATGAGCGCCGCCGCCACGACCGCCGCCGGCACCACGGCCAGGGAGACCGGCACGCGGCGCCCGGACAGCCCGGCCATCCAGCGCGGGAAGCGGACGCCCCACCCCGACACCAGTCCGGTCATCAGTACGGCGCCGGCGAGGCCGGCCAGGCCCAGCCCGATCCCGACGGCGACCGCGTCCGCACTGCGCAGTTCGGCGACATCGGCGGCGCTGAACCCGGGGAACACGCCGAAGATCCACGGCAGCCGGATCGCGGGGTAGACGAGCGAGGCGGCGACCGCGACGGTGACCGCGGTGCGCGCGGTGCGCAGCGCGCTCGCGCGTGCGGCCCGCTCCTCTTCCGGCGTCCGGCCGGGCAGACGTCCGCAGTCGGCGCAGGCGCCCCGCCCGCGCCGCAGCCCCACGACCGCCGCGGCGGCGAGCAGCGCCGACCAGACCAGCGCGTAGAGCTGGAACAGCATGTGCGGCTGGACCAGTTGCACGGCGAAGGCCGACGCCAGGTGCGGCTGCGCGGCGCCGAGCACGATGACCAGCGGCAGATAGCCGAGAGCCGACAGCAGCGACCCGTAGAGCAGGCCCCCTGCCGCCACCGCCGCCGCGGCGCCGGCGGCGGCCCCCGCACGGCGCAGCGCGCGGCGCGAGCCCCCCGCTGCCAGCACGGCCGAAGCCGCAGCGGCGACAGAACCGGTGACCAGCACGAACACCGTCCCCACCAGGGGGTCGGTGCCGTTGAAGAGCGCGCCGATCTGGAAGGGTTCGCGGTCGTCGAACGGCGTCGGGGTGGCGCCCGCGGCCCATCCGGCGGCCAGCGCGGCCGCGCCGAGCGACCAGGCGAGTGCGGCCGGAGCCGCCCAGCGCAGCATCCTGCGGTGCGGTGCGGGCGCACCGGGTGCACCGCGCTCGGCCGGCGGTGCGTCCGGCACCTCCAGCGGGTCATGGGTGTGCATGAGGGCTCCTTCCGGGACCGGCGGGGCGGCCCCGCCGTCACCCACGACGGTCCTCCTGCGCTGCGGCCGGCACCTCCCGGAGGAAGGGGAGTCCCGCGTGTGCGGCTCCCCCGTGCGAGGGACGTGCGCGGGGGAGCCGCCGTGGCACGATTTCCGGTGTGAGGCTCCTCAAGACCGCCGCCGCCCCGCTGCTCAGCGCGGACACCTACACGCGCTGGGTCTACCTGCTGCTCGGCGGCGTGCTCCTGGTCCCGTTCGCGATGGCCGTCCTGGTGCTGCTCACCATCGCCGCGCCGATGGACGCAGCGGAGGCGCAGTCCCCGTTCCGCGCCGGCCCCGCAGCGCTCGCTGCGGCAGCCCTCGGCTGCGGGCTCGCCTTCATCCCCGGGGTGTACACCCAGCTGGTGCACCTCGCGCGGCTGCTGGTCGGCGGCCCGCTCGCCGACCAGCCCGCGGTGCGCACGCCGGGCGCGGCCGCCCGGGCGCGGGCGGCCGCCTGGACCTTCCTGCATTTCACCGTCGGCCTCGCGGTCTGCCTGCTGACGATGGTGCTGCTCTCCGACGCGGCGACGCTGGCGCTCAACCCGCTCACCGGCCGCCCCGCCGGCGGGGAGCAGGGGGTCGCCGTGCTCCCGGTCGACTACGGCGTGCTCGGCGGCGCCGTGCTGCTCGACCCGCTGGTCGGAGCTGCCCTGGTCGCGGCGCTCGTCGCGGTGGTGGCCGCGGCCGGGGCCGGGGCGGCGCGCCTGGCGCCCGCACTGCTCGGCGCCTCGGCCGCCGACCGGCTGTCCGCGCTGCAGGACCGGGCCGATGAGCTGGCCGAGCGCAACCGGCTCGCCGCGGAACTGCACGACTCGATCGGGCACGCCCTGTCGGTGGTCTCCCTCCAGGCCGGTACGGCCGCCCGGCTGTTCGACGCCGACCCCGCGTTCGCCCGCGGAGCCCTCGACGCGATCGCGGAGCAGGCCCGCACCGCGACCGGGGAGCTCGACCACGTGCTGGGGCTGCTGCGCGAGGAGCGCGGCGGCGCACGCACGCCCCAGCGCGGGCTGGCCGACCTGGAACGGCTCGCCGAAGCGGGCCGCGCGGCCGGAACCCCGGTGGACTACACCGCCGACGGGCCGGTCGGCGGCGTGCCGGCGGTGCTGTCCCGGGAGCTCTACCGTGTTGCCCAGGAAGGGCTCACCAACGCCCTCAAGCACGGTGCGGACGGGGCGGCGGTGCAGATCCGGGTGGCGGTCGGCGGCGGGACGGCGCGGGTGGCGGTCGCCAACGCGGTCGGCGGGCGCGGGCGGGCCCGGGCGAAGCAGGGCGGGCGGGGGCTGGCCGGCGCTGCGGAGCGGGTCCGGCTGCTCGGCGGCACGCTCTGCTCCGGCGCCCGGGACGGGACCTGGACGCTGCGGGCGGAGGTCCCGCTTCCGGCGGCCACCGCCTCGGGCCGGACCGGCGGGGGAGTGGACGGGGCAGCCGAGGGTTCGGAAGCGGAGGACCGATGATCCGGGTCGCACTGGTCGACGACGAGGCACTGATCCGCGGCGGGCTTGCCGCGCTGGTCGGCGCCGAGGAGGACATGGCGGTGGTCGCCGAAGCCGACGACGGCGTCGGCGCCGTCGACCTGGTGCGCCGC
Source organism: Nocardiopsis coralliicola (assembly GCF_054779695.1). Lineage (NCBI taxonomy): Bacteria > Bacillati > Actinomycetota > Actinomycetes > Streptosporangiales > Nocardiopsidaceae > Nocardiopsis > Nocardiopsis coralliicola. Next base: position 9,152 of record NZ_BAAGXT010000041.1, read on the forward strand.
ACCCGGCCCGACGTGGTGCTGATGGACGTCCGCATGCCGCGCGTCGACGGCGTCCAGGCGACCGCCGACCTCGTCGGCACGCTCGACCGGCCGCCGAAGGTGGTCGTCGTGACCACCTTCGACAGCGACGACCACGTGTACGGCGCGCTGCGCGCCGGGGCCTCCGGGTTCCTGCTCAAGCGGAGCCGGCCGGAGGAGATCCTCGCCGCGATCCGCGTCGTGCACGGCGGCGACTCGCTGCTCTTCCCCGCCGCCATCCGCGGCCTCGCCGCCGCGCACGCATCCGGCGGCAGCCACGCGGCCCGCGCCGTGGCGAACCTGACCGGGCGCGAGGCCGACACCCTGACCCGGATGGCCCGCGGCCTCTCCAACGCCGAGATCGCCGCCGAGTCCTACGTCGGTGTGGAGACGGTGAAGACGCACGTCTCGAACATCCTCGCCAAGCTCGCTGTCCGGGACCGGACCCAAGCCGTCATCGCCGCCTACGACTCCGGCCTGGTCGCCCCGCGCTGACGTGCGGGGCGCCGCATGGTCGGACGGCGGCCAGGAAGGGGCCTCTGGCGGTCGTGTACGGAGCCGGGGTCAGGGATTCCGCGGAGACTGTGCGCCCCTCGTGCCGATTCGCCTCACGCACGAGAACGGAGACCGCGGCGAGGACATGGCCTTCCATCCGCGCGGCGACGGCCAGGTCAGTGAGGACGGCACGTGCAACCGAGCGATCTACCAGCATTGGAACGTCAGCAACGGCGGAATCTCCCCTTACCCCGTCCTCGGATGCGGCGGTGCGGACAGCGTGCTACTCCGAACGGGGCGTGATGCTGATGGGCCCGCTCGACACCACCCCGCGCCGCCCGTGCGGCGATGGGAAGCAGTGGCTGTACAGCTACGCGTCGGTCATGCCGAACGTCCGCGAGTCCTGCTTCTGGGCGGTGCTCCCGCGCAGTGACCGGCGCCGCCCCAGCGGGCGGGTTCATTGCGCGGGGCAGGGACGGATTCCGTTCCTGCCCGTGCCTCCGCGGCACGCGGCCTTCCTCTGCGCCGCACGGCCCTGAGCTGCCCGCCTACTGATCCGGCGCGGGGCCCGCGGGCTCGTGCGGGGACAGAACGCCGATGAGGCGTTCGCGCAGGCTGCGGGCGCGGTCGGCAAAGGTGCGCTGGGCCGCGATGTAGGCGGCCTTGCCCTCGGGGGTCTCGATGCGGACCGGCGGATAGCCGTAGTCGGCGAGGTCGTAGGGCGAGGCGCGCATATCCAGCGCGCGGACGTCCCGCGCCAGCTCGAAGCAGTCCGCCACCAGCTCCGACGGCACCAGCGGGCTCAGCTTGTAGGACCACTTGTACAGGTCCATGTTGGCGTGCAGGCAGCCCGGCTGGTCCATCGCCGGCTGGGACTCCCGCGTCGGGCGCAGCCGGTTGAGCGGGCGTGCTGCGTCGGTGAAGAACCGGTAGGCGTCGAAGTGCGAGCAGCGCACCGGGTGCGCCTCGACCACCGCGTCGGTGCCCTCCTGGCCCAGGCGCAGCGGTACCGAGGAATGCCGTACCTCGTCCTGTTCCAGCTTGTAGACCATGGCCCACTCGTGCAGCCCGAAGCAGCCCAGGTGCGCCGGGCGGCCCTGCACGGCGCGCAGCAGGCCCAGCACGAACCCGATCGTCGAGCCTTTCTTCGCGCGGAACGCCTCCGTGTCGAGGACCGCGCCGGCGGCGCCGTCGCGCTCCGGTGTCGCCGCGCGGTACCAGCGGCCGCCGTCGTCCGCCGGGTCGGCGCCCTCCAGCACGGCGCCGGCGCCGGGGTGCCACCGGCGCAGCTTCGCCGGCGCGTGGCTGTAGTAGGTGAACAGGAAGTCCTCGACCGGGTGGCGCTCTCCGGCGGCGCGGCGCCGGCGGTACGCCGCGGTGAGGGCGTCGGCCCTGGCCGCGTGCCGGTCCCGGCGTGCGCGCCAGTCCGCCGCACGGAGGACGGCCGCCTCCGCGGTGCCGTGGTCGAGTGCGCTGCTCATCGCCCCCGAGCCTATCCGCGCCGCCGCGCGCGGGACGCGCCCCGGTGCGCACCGGCCGACCGCCGCCCTGCTGCGCGGCGCCCTGGCGCGCCCCTCGCGGCGTTCTCTTCTCCGCGACGAGGCGAGGAGGGAGAGCGGGCCCGCCCCGGCTCGCTCGCCGGCCGTGCGGCGGGTGCACCGCCGGCACCGCTGGCGACGGGCGCCATCCGCCCGGCACGCCCTAGTTGGTGCTGTGCACCGGCAGATGGCGGCCGATGTAGCCGATGTAGATGCGGTTGGTGGTGCCGGGACCGAGATCGGGGAGGAAGTAGAGGCGGGGGCAGATGCCGTACTCGCCGTCCAGCCGGAAGTGGGCGTACATCGGCGCCTCGCCGCTCGGGTCGACCTCGGCGGGGACCGGGAAGATGCGCTTGTCGCTGAGCTTGTCGCGGCGGCGTACCGAATCGCTCTCGCCGGAGGCCAGCCGGCGGACCGGCACCGCCGCGTAGCCGTCCGGCGGCTGGCGCAGGTACTCGTGCAGCCCCAGGCCGGTACCGGGGTTCTCCAGCTGGTAGCGGGCGTAGTCGTCGAGCGCGCGCAGCGCTTCCCAGGTGCGCCGCGCCCACAGCCCCTCCTTGTTGCTGTCGGTGAGCTCGCGGACGGTGGACCGGTCGGCGAGCGTGAAGAACAGGTGCGGCAGCGCCGTGCCGTCGGTGATGCGGTCGAGCAGCTCCTCGACGGATTCCGGGACGCTGGAGAGGTGGTCGGCCGGCGGGCGCTCGCCGGCCAGCCGGTGGAGGCCCTCCTCGCGGAGCCGCCCGCGCAGCCAGGCGAGTTCGCCGCGCGCCGACTGCAGGGCGGAGCGTGCCGCGTCCACCTCCTCCTCGGTCTCCGACAGGTCCGCCCAGAGCCGATCGCGCTCCGCCTCGGCCGCCTCGGCCTGCTCGCCGAGCCGCCGGGCGCGGGCGCCCTGCCGCTCCGCCTCTGCGCCGAGCCGCCCGGCCTCGCGCGAGGCCGCGGCGAGCCGGCGGCGCAGCAGCGCGATGTGCGCTGCGGCCTCCGCGTCGGAGGTGGCCGGTGCGGACGGGCCGGTGTCGGGGCCGGCGGAACCGAGGAACGCGTCCAGCTCGGCCTCGTTGAGCAGGGCGTCGACCTGCTGGAGCTCGGCCGGCAGCGCCGCGGCCAGGGCGGTCTCCCGGATCGCGCGGGTGAGGGTGCGGGCGGCCCAGCCGTGCAGCCGGCCGTCGGGCCCCGAGGCGGCGGCGACCGTGCTGGGGCTCATCAGCGGGTGGCGGCGGGCGTCGTCAGCGGCGTCCCGCTGGACCCGGGGCAGGTAGGTGCGGATGCCGCCGCGCGGCACCCGCAGGTCGCGCGGGAGCAGCCCGTACAGGCGGTCGTGTGCGGCGCCGTCCAGGACGTAGCCGGTGTACATCCCCGCTGACCGGGACAGTGCGCTGGCGAGCGCCGCGCGCCAGTCGGAGACGGTGCCGCGGGCGGGGCGGCCGGCCACCACCAGGGCGAGCCGCCGGTCGGGATCGCGCACGGCGTCGGCCAGGCGGCGCACGGCGTCCTCGCTGCGGCCGCGCACGATGCGCGGTTCGCCGGAGACGGGGTGCCGTCCGTCGCGGCAGTCGAGCCGGGAGAGCAGGATCCGGACCGCCTCGGGCGGCGACGCCTCGATCCGCCCCGGTCCGCCGGCGGCGGGGTGGGCGGTCATGTCCGCCCAGAGGTGGCCGCCGGTGCGGTCGGTGCCGGTGGCGACGGTGACGGTGGTCCGCCAGCGCGCGTCCTGGCGCTCGGTCTCGGTGGTGAGCCGGAGCAGGGTGCGGGCGTCCTCGTCGCGGCGGATGACGGCCGCCCGGGCGCGGGAGGAGAGCTGGTAGCGGCCGGTCCGGGTGAAGTCGACCGCGGCGCCGGTGCTGCCGCGCCGGGACAGCCACTCCGACAGCGCCGCCGCAGCCTCGCGGGAGATGTCCGTGTCGAGTGCGGTGCTGGTGATGCTGCGGTACACGAGCGACACCCCGGTACGGCCTCCGCTCCCTCGGCGCTGCCCGCTACGGGCCTTCCCCCCACTGTGGCTCAACGACTGCGGCGGCACCAGCGCCGACGGCGGATCTGTGGACGCCCCTGGGCGGCCCTTTCGGTCCGAAACCGGACACACCTCTCGATCGCCTGCGTGCCGGTGCCCGGTGTGCGCAGCAGATCGGCCCGCGGCCGGGACCCATGCGGGCCGTTCCGGTGCCCGGCGCGGCGCAAGCCCGGCAGCGGCCGGGGCCCGCCGCGGCTCTGCCCGACCCCGGGCGCCGGCCCGGAGAATGCGCGTCGCGCCGCCTCCGCTGCCGCTGCTCTGCACGGCCGGCCGAGCCGGGATTCGCCCCGGACCGCCACGCAAGCCCGCAGTCCAGGCCCCGGGTCTGCCGGAGGCGGCCCGCCGCAGTGGGGGGCCCGGGCGTTCCGCCCTGCGGCGGGAGCCCGGTTCCTGCGCGGCCGCGCGCCGGCCGTGCCCGCCGCCGTGGTGCGGGTACCGCCTGGTCGGGGTGTGCGCTGTCCTGACCGGTGCGGGCAGGCCGCTGGGGCAGGGCCCTGGCGGCGTTCGGGCCTGGGCGGCATCCGGAGGGCGGGCCCGCCGGAGACGGCCGCCCCCGCGGTTGGCCGGGGCGGGGAGCCCGGTTCTGCGGCTGGGCCCCGTCCGCCGCGTTCTCCGCGGGGTGCGCGGCCCCGCTTGCGGATGGTCGGCCGCGGCGTCTGCGGTAGCCCCCGAGTGCCGTGCCCGGTGCGGTGCGGGTGCCGGCAGGGGGCCCGCGGTGTCCTGACCGGTGCGGACGGCCCGGGCTGGGCGGGCCCGTGCGGGGCGCCCGGGCCTCGGGCGTGTCGGGTGGGTGGCGGTGCCGCGAGCGGTGCCGGCGGTGCCCTCGCCGCACGGCCGACGAGGGAGTACAGGGCGGGTTCTCTCCTCTCGCGAGAGGAGAATGCGGCGGGGGCGTTCCAGGGCTCCGCGCGGCAGGACTGCTGTCCACCCGGCACGCCCCAGTGCTGCCGCGGTCGCACGTCCGCCGCCCCGGCCCGGCCGCGATACACCTCGGCCCGGCCCCGTCCCGCGGCCCGAAGACGGGCCGTCCGCGCGCCGGCGGCAGGAGCGCGGGCCGGCGCGCTGCCGGGCGAGCCGGGCCCTTCCGCGCCGGGGGTGGGCCGTGCCGCCCGCCTGCAGCCCGGTTCTGCCCGCCGCCGATCCCCGCCGCCGGTGGCCGTCCGGCTGCGGCCCTTGGGGCGGGGAGCCCGGGAAAGCAGCGGCGGGGCCGCCGTGCGCGGCGGCCCCGCCGGGGTGGACGGCGCCGGTCAGGCGCCGCGGGACGGGGTCAGCAGGTGCCGTCCCAGGTGCATTCGAGCGAGCCGCCCTCCTGCGCCGACATCGACGTGCGGGCGCCGGAGTCCGCGCTGGCGGAGGTGGCGGTGGTCCGGTCGAACTCGGCGAGGCGCACGGCGATGCTGTCCTGCACCTCCAGCGGCGCGCCGCCCGGCACGTCGTTGTTGACGATCGAGAAGGCGAGGCGCTCACCGTTCGCGCCGGTCACATACCCCGACAGCGCGCTCACCCCGGACAGCGTGCCGGTCTTGGCCGCGACGTTGCCCTCGGCGGCCGTTCCGCGCATCCGGTTGGTCAGCGTGCCGCCCACCATCCGGTCCGGGTCGCCGGCCACCGGCAGCGAGGCGGTCCACGCCTGTGCCCACGGCTCGTCCTCCACCGCCGCGAGGAGGTCGGCGAGGGTGTCGGCGGTCAGCTCGTTGGTCCGGGCCAGCCCCGATCCGTCGGTCTGGGCCACCGCGGAGGTGTCCAGGCCGATCGCCTTCAGCGCCGTCTGCGCCTCGGCCGCGCCCTGCTCCCAGCTGCCCGGCGCGCCCGCGGACTCCGCGGCCATCGCCTTCATCAGGATCTCTGCGTGGCCGTTGTTGGACAGCTTCATGAACGGCACCAGCAGCTCCGACAGCGGTTCCGAGGAGCGGTCGGCCACCTCGGCCGCGCCCTCCGGAGCGTCGCCGGCCACGACCTCGCCGGCCACGGCGACACCGTTGTCCTCCAGCGCCGACGCGAAGGCGCCGGCCGCGTGCAGGGCAGGGTCGTCCACCGTGCGCAGGTCCTCGTAGGCGTCCCCGCCCGCCGGCAACGTGCCGGAGACGGTGAACTCCTCGGTGCCCGCCGGACGGTCCACGCTCAGCGTGGGCTCGCCGCCGGCCGGGCCGGTCGACGCCTCGTCGACGACGGTCAGGTTCGGGCTCATCGGCGTGAGCCCGATGTCCAGCGGCTCGCCCTCGGCCGCACCCGGCTCGGCGCCGACCGTCACCGCGCCGGTGTCGTAGTCGTCGTTGGCCGACGCGGTGAGGGCCGCGATCTTGGCCGCGTAGTAGTACGGCTCGTCGGCCTCGTCCCAGTCCGGGTGGTAGCGCTCGGCGTCGAAGTAGCCGGTGTCGGCCACCAGGTCGCCGGAGACGCTGGTGACGCCGGCCGCCGCAACGTCGGCTGCGAGCGCGTCCAGCGCCTCCGCGGTCAGCGTCGGGTCGCCGCCGCCGGCCAGGTGCAGGTCGCCCTCGACGGTGCCGCCCTCCGGGGCGGAGTCCGCGGTGACGCCGGTGGTGAACCGGTGGTCGGGGCCGAGTACCTCCAGGGCGGCCGCCGAGGTCAGCAGTTTCATGTTGGACGCCGGAATGAGGCTGGTTGCGGCGTCGCGGTCGTACAGGGTGTCTCCGTTGTCGAGGCTGCGCACGACGACACCCGATACCGCGCCCTCCAGCGACGGGTCGTCGAGGAGGGCGTCGATGTCGGCGCGCAGGTCGTCGGCCCCGGCGGTGGACGCAGCGGCCGGTGCCGCAGGGCCGGCCAGCCCGGCGGCGAGCAGCAGTGCGGCACCCGCCGGCGCCGCGCGGATCGCGGCGGAGCGCCACGGTGGCCGCGCGGAGCCGGTGGGGGGATGCGCTAGCGGGGGACGGGCCATCGGTGGAGGTCCTCTCCAGTTCGCAGTCGTGCGGGAAGGCCGGGCGGCCGTCCCGGATCCGGCGTACCGTTGCACGCGGTACGTGCCGGAACGATAACGGGGCGCAGCGGTGCGGGGGAGGGGGTCCGGCCGCGGCGCGCCGGACCGCGCCCCGCGGGCCGGCGCGGACGCCGGCGGCAGAACGGCGGGCAGAGCGGGCCGGACGTCGCTGAACTGGCGCTCCGCCGGCCGTCCGGCTCCGCCGGGCGGCACAGTCTGCGCGAACACCTGGTGAGCGCCGCCGGTGTGACGCTAGTCTCATCGTGCGATCGGCCCCCGGATCGCCGGGGCCGTACGGGCCCCGACTCCTCGGCGCCCGGAGGCAGTTGTGACCGACCCGACCGACGACCGCGTCCGCACCGCCGGCGGCTGCCCCCTGCGCGACGGCGCGGTCCCCCTGCACGACCTCCAGGAGAGCGGGGTCGCCGGCGCCGAACTGTGGGAGCGGATGCGCGAGCAGTTCGGCGCCGTCGCCCCGGTGTGGATCGACCCGGGAATCCGCGGCTGGCTGCTGCTCGGCTACGAGGAGAACCTCGCGGTCATGCGGGACTGGTCGACGTACTCGCGGGACACCCGCAGGTGGCGGGAGATCCGCGAGGGCCGCCGGTCCACCGAGGGCCTGCGCCCGTCCATGGCCTACCGCGCCAACGCCCTCTACGCCGACGGCGCCGAGCACACCCGGCTGGCCGCGCCCATCCGGGCCTCGCTCGGCCGGGTCACCGAGGAGCGGCTGCGGGCCGACATCGTCGACGTCGCCGACCGGCTCATCGACGCGTTCTGCGCCCGCGGTAGCGCCGACCTCGTGGCCGAGTTCGCGATGCCGCTGCCCGCGCTGCTGGTCAACCGGCTCTTCGGCCTGGAGGACGCCTACGGGCACGTGCTCGGCGACATCAGCGCCGGCATCTGGAGCAACGACGCCGCCAGCGCCGTCGAGTGCGCGGCCCAGCTGCGCAGCTACTTCGGCGGCCTCGTGCAGCGCAAGCGGGCCGCGCCGGGCGACGACGTCACCTCGTGGATGATGGACCCCGCCCACGGCATGACCGACACCGAGACGGTCGACCAGCTCATCCTCATCGTCTCCGCCGGCCACCTGCCGACCGGCAACCTCCTCGGCAACGTGCTGCGCGCCCTGCTGGCGGAGCCGGAGACCGCGGCCGCGTTCGGCTCGGGCGGCCTGCCGCTGGAGGAGGTGGTCAACCACGTCATCTGGACGGAGCCGCCGATGCAGGCGCTCGCCGCCCGCTTCCCCACCCGCGACGTGGTCATCGGCGGAACCCCGGTGGGGGAGGGCGAGCCGCTGGTCATCGGCTTCGGTCCGGCCCACGCCGACCCGCGGCTGCGGCACGGGCGGGGCACCGCCACCGCCTCGGCGCTGCCCACCGGCCGCAACAGCGCCCACCTGATGTGGGGCGTGGGCGAGCACCGCTGCCCGGCCCGCGCGCTGGCCGAGCAGCTCGTCGCGGTCGGCGTCGAGCGCGCCCTGGAGCGGCTGCCCGGACTGCAGTGCGCCGTGCCGCTCGCCGAGCTGCGCTGGACACCGACGGTCTTCGGCCACGGCCTCTCCGCACTGCCGGTGGAGTTCACCCCGTCGGCGGCCCCGGACCGCACCCCGGTACCGAAGCCCAGGCCGGCCGCCGCGGCGGCCGGCCGCGGCGCCGACCGCGACGACGACCTCCTGTCCCGCCTCCTCCGCTGGTGGCAGGGGTCCGGCCGCCGCCGTGCCGGTCTCGACTGAGCGATCCAGGGCGTTCCCGCTCGGGTCCGTGCCGGCGGAGGCTGAGCCGACGTGCACCGGCCTCGGCCGGCCGCCGTATCCGGCCGCTCCGGCGCGGCCCGTGCCGGAACCGGCCCGCCACGGGCCCCCGCGGCCGCCCGGCCGCCCCGACTGCGGCGGTGCGGCAGCCCCCGGCGGTTGATCGGGTCGAATAGTCCACCACGGACAAAAGTCGAAGGATTCTTGGACATTCCAGCCGAGGATCGGGGGCCGTGCCGGCGCTAGCGTCGCTGCCATGCCGACACGTGCGTTCTGGCTGGCCGGGGAAGCCCGGACCGGCGACACCGAGATTCTGGTGACCAACCCCTACACCGGCGCCGCCGCCGGCAGCGCCGCGGTTCCCACCGCGGAGCAGATCGAGGAAGCCGTGCAGGCCGCGCACGGCGCAGCGGCCGCGTTCGCCGGGCAGCCCGCCTACCGGCGCGCCGATGCACTCGCCGAAGCCTCCCGCCGCATCGCCGAGCGGGCGGAGGAGTTCGCGCAGCTGATCACCGCCGAGAGCGGCAAGCCCATCGCCCAGGCGCGGGGCGAGGCCGGCCGCGCCGTCTCGGTGTTCCGGATCGCCGCCGAAGAGGCCCGCCGCGACGGGGGCGACCTGCAGCGGCTCGACACCGACGCCGGCGGCGAGGGCCGCATCGCGCTCGTCCGGCGCGTCCCCAAGGGCCCGGTGCTGGGCATCGCCCCGTTCAACTTCCCGCTCAACCTCGTCGCGCACAAGGTCGCGCCGGCGCTGGCGGTGGGCGCGCCGATCATCCTGAAGCCGGCGCCCGGCACCCCGCTCTCCGCGCTCCTGCTCGGCGAGGTGCTGGCCGGGTGCGGCTTCCCGACCGGGGCGTTCTCCGTCCTGCCCATGCCCAACGAGCGCGCGGCGCCGCTGATCACCGACGAGCGCCTGCCGGTGATCTCGTTCACCGGCGGCCAGTTCGGCTGGGAGCTGCAGCGCCGCGCCCCGCACAAGCACGTCACACTGGAGCTCGGCGGCAACGCGGCGGCGGTCGTCCTGCCCGACGCCGACCTCGACCGGGCCGCCGCCCGCATCGCGCAGTTCGGCAACAGCCAGGCCGGCCAGGTCTGCATCGGCGTGCAGCGGGTCATCGTCGACGCCGACGTCTACGACGCGTTCCTGCCGCGCCTGGTCGCGGAGGTCGAGGCGCTGGCCACCGGCGACCCGGCCGACCCGGCCGTCCAGGTGGGCCCGATGATCAACGAGGCCGCCGCAGAGCGGGTCGCCGACTGGGTCGCCGAGGCGGTCGACGGCGGCGCGAAGCTGCTCACCGGCGGTACCCGCGACGGCGCCACCGTCGCGCCCACCGTCCTCGCCGAGGCTCCGGCCGACGCGAAGGTGGTCCGCGACGAGGTCTTCGGACCGGTGCTCGTCGTGCAGCGCACCTCCGGCACCGGTGCCGCGTTCGCGGCGGTCAACGACTCCGACTTCGGCCTGCAGGCCGGCGTCTTCACCGCTGACCTGCAGACGGCCTTCCGCGCCCACCGCGAGCTGGAGGTGGGCGGCGTCGTCATCGGCGACGTGCCGACCTTCCGCGCCGACCAGATGCCCTACGGCGGGGTGAAGAAGTCCGGCGTCGGCAAGGAGGGCGTCCGCGCCGCGATGGACGACCTCACCTACGAGCGGGTGCTGGTCCTCACCGGCGTCCAGCTGTGAGGCCGCAGCCCTCCTGCTGACGCACCCCGGCGGCGGCCCGGCCCGATCGGCCGCAGCCGCCGCTCGGGCGTCCCCGGCGCCGGCGGCTCCGGGCCGGCCGCGGACCCCCGCCCGGCGCCGCGCCGTCGGGGACATGGGCCACTTCCCGCTGTGGGAAAAGCGACACGAATGGCGGTCCCGGGCGCTTCGCGGCCCGCCGCCGCGCGCCGCGGACGCCGCCATGAGCGGGGATTTCGCGGGTTCAGCGCGCTGCGGGGGCCGCCGCCGGCTGCAGTGCGCGGCCGGCGGCGGCCCCCGCGGGTTACCCAGCAGTAGATGTGGCGTGGCACCCTGTTCGAGGTGCTGAGCCGCACTCTGCTCCCGGCGTCCGGTTCGACCCCGGGCCGGGCGGGGTGGCGGTGCCCATGCCCCTTCCTCCGTGCCCGCGGGCACGGTCCCGGCGCCCCTGGCGACCGGTCGCACGGACTCCGTGCGCACCCCCCTCCCCCCCCTGCAGATCCCTGCCCGTGCGGGCGGTGCCTGAGGCGGTCACGTGCTGCGTGCCGCCCGCAGGCGGCCACGCCGGGTGAGCATCGTTCAACGGAGAGGTAGTGATGTCGCCGAACACCGTCGGGCTCGCGCTCCTGCTGCTGGGAGTGCTGCTGCTGGCCGCCAAGTACATCCGCGTCAAATGGCGGCTGATGCAGACCCTCTACCTGCCGGTGTCGATCATCGGCGGCGCGATCGCCCTGCTGCTCGGGCCGGATGTGCTGGGCCGGATCGCTGCGTGGGCCGGCACCGACCGGTTCGCGGAGGGCGGCCTGTTCGGTACCGCGGTGATGGAGGTGTGGGCCGCGCTGCCCGGCCTGCTGATCTCGGTCGTGTTCGCCGGGCTCTTCCTCGGCAAGCCGCTGCCGAAGATGCGCCAGGCGGCGAAGCTCGCCGGCCCCAACATCGCCTTCGGCGTCACCGTGGCCAGCGGCCAGTACGTGATCGGCCTGCTGCTGGCGCTGATCGTCATCGTGCCGCTGTTCAACCTGCCGGCGCTGTCCGGCGCGCTGATCGAGATCGGCTTCCTCGGCGGGCACGGCACCGCCGCCGGCCTCGGCGACACCTTCCAGCGCGTCGGCTGGGCCGAGGGCCAGGACCTCGCGGTGGGCATGGCCACCGTCGGCCTCCTCACCGGCATCGTGGTCGGCATCATCCTGATCAACTGGGGGGTGCGCACCAAGAAGACCACGGTGCTCAGTTCCGAGGACCGCGGCACCGACGACGAGCAGGCCGGCCTCATCGAGCAGGGCAACCGCGCGCCGGGCGCGACGATGACGGTCCATCCCTCGTCACTGGACCCGCTCACCCTGCACTTCGGGCTCATCGCGCTCGCGGTGCTGCTGGGCCAGCTCATCCTGATGGGCCTGCAGGCGCTGGAGCAGCTGCTCTGGGCCGACGCCATCGAGATCATGGCCTACGTCCCGCTGTTCCCGCTGGCCATGATCGGCGGCATCATCGTCCAGGCGGTCGCCGACCGCTTCGACCGCAAGCGGGTGCTGGACGAGCAGACCGTCGCCCGGGTGCAGGGCTTCTCGCTGGACGTGCTGATCATCGCCGCGATGGCGACGCTGTCCCTCCAGTCGATCGCCGACAACTTCGCGCCGTTCGCGCTCCTCGCGGTGGCGGGCATCCTGTGGTGCCTGTTCGCCTTCCTGGTGCTGGCGCCGCGGATGATGCCCTCGCACTGGTTCGAGCGCGGTATCGGCGAGTTCGGGCAGTCCCTTGGCGTAACCGCCACCGGCATGGTCCTGATGCGCGTGGTCGACCCCGAGCTCAAGACTCCGGCCTACTCGGCGTTCGGCTACAAGCAGCTCGTCTTCGAGCCGTTCTTCGGCGGCGGCCTGATCACCGCCGCCGCGATCCCGCTGATCGTGAGCCCGCAGGTCGGCCCGTGGGGCTTCCTGGGGATGATGGCGGCCACGATGGCGGTGGCGATGTTCTTCGGCCTGGTGGTGCTGCGCCGCAGGGCCGCCCGCGCCGCGTCCGGCGAGCGGGCGGAGGCGCCGGCCGACCGCTGACCCCGGGTGGCAGCGCCCGCGGGCGGCGGAGCCGGACCGGTTCCGCCGCCCGCGGGCGATCGCGCCGGACGGGCCCGGCGCCCGCGGTCAGAGGGCGGCCGCGTCCTCGTAGACGCCCTTCTCGCTGGCGCCGAGGACCGGCCCGTACTGGACGCCGTCCTTGTCGGCGTACTTGAAGCTGACCACCGACACCAGTGTTCCGGTGCCTTCCCCGGCGTCGAAGCCGGAGAACCACGGGCCGCCGCTGGAGCCCTCGGTCATGTCGCAGTCCATCCCGCGCGCCGTCGTTCCGCCGTCGTCGGCGGTCGTCGGCCCGGCGCAGTAGTAGAGCGCGGTGCCGTCGTAGGGCGGCCGGGACGGGTAGCCGAAGGCGTGCACCGAGGCCGCGCCCTCCCCGGAGAATGCGATCCGCTGCGCACCGACCGCCTCGCGGACCTGTTCGCCCGCGCCGTTCGGCTCCAGCACGGCCGCGCCGAAGTCGTGGCTGTCGTCACCCTTGCCGGACCACTCCGGCGTCACCAGCATCTCCCGCGCGGCGAACTTGCCGTGCGGGGCCTCGCCGTCGCGGTACCCGGGCACGAACACCCAGTTGGACGCCCACGCGCCGGTGCCGTCCTTCAGGCAGTGGCCCGCGGTGACGACGGTGGCGCGGTTGCCGGCCGGGACGGTGGAGGCCGAGCAGGTGAAGTCGCGGCCGTCCATCGAGAGGAAGACGCGGCCGGTGGTGCGGGCGACCTTGCCGCCGCCGGACCACCGGCTGCCGGCGGTGTCTCCCGCCGCGGCCTGGGAGTGCGTGTCGGGCCGCGGCTCGGGGGAGGCGCCCGCCGCACCCTCCGGTGCGGCCCCGTCCTGCGGCGCCTCCGGTGCGCCGTCCTGCCCCGGGGGTGCCAGTACGCCGCCGAGGACGCGCTCGATCGGCTCGGCGGCCGCCATGCGCGCGCCGGTCCAGTAGGCGAGGACGTCCTCCGGGGTTTCGGACGCGGTGTGCCTGACCGTTTCCTGCCGGGGCTCGGTCGGCTGCGGGGGCGGGCTCTCTGCGGCGGCGCCGGCGGCCGACGCCGCGATGGCGGCCGCCGCGAGGGGCGCGATCGCCGCGCGGACAAGGGACGATGTCATGGGCAGCGATCCTGCCACACGGAGTGTAGCCGTGTCCGTACTTTGAGTTTCGGAGTGGCGTGGCGCGGAAAGATCGGGGACCGAATCTGGATCGGTGGCGCCCGCACCCGGTCAGGGCCTGGCCGTTCCCGCGCCCCCGGCCGTAGCCGGGCACCGCGCGCCGTGCGCGAGAATGGCCGGGTGCGAATCGCCGAACAGCTCCTCGAGAAGTCCGCGCCCTCTGACGTGCGCGAGGTCGTGATCCTCGGCTCCACCGGGTCCATCGGCACCCAGGCCCTCGACGTCGTCCGCGGCGCCCCGGGCCGGTTCCGGGTCGCCGGCCTCGCCGCCGGCGGCGGCCGCCCCGCCGAACTCGCCGACCAGGCCGCCGAGTTCGGTGTCGCGGCGGTCGCGGTCGCCGACGAGGGCGCTGCCGCCGAGGTGGCGCGCCTGCTCCGCGAGCGCGGCTGCGGAGCCGAGGTGCTGGCCGGTGCGGAGGGCGTCGCCGAACTCGCCACCCGCCCCTGCGACACCGTGCTCAACGGCGTGACCGGGGCGCTCGGCCTGGAGTCGACGCTGGCCGCGCTGCGCGCCGGCCGCCTCCTCGCGCTCGCCAACAAGGAGTCGCTGATCATCGGCGGCCCGCTCGTGCGCGATGCCGCCGAGCCCGGGCAGATCGTGCCGGTCGACTCCGAGCACTTCGCGCTCGCCCAGTGCTTCCCGCGCCAGCCCGCCGACCGGCTCACCAGCCTCGCGCAGGGGCAGGTGGACGCCGCCCGCGGCGACGTGGCGCGGCTCGTGGTCACCGCCAGCGGCGGGCCGTTCCGCGGCCGCAGCCGCGCCGACCTGCAGGACGTGCGGCCCGAGGACGCGCTGAACCACCCGACCTGGAGCATGGGCCCGGTCATCACCGTCAACTCGGCGACGCTGGTGAACAAGGGCCTGGAGGTGATCGAGGCGCACCTGCTGTTCGACGTGCCCTTCGAGCGCATCGAGGTCGTCGTGCACCCGCAGTCCATCGTCCACTCGATGGTCACCTACACCGACGGCTCCACCCTGGCCCAGGCCAGCCCGCCCAGCATGCGCATCCCGATCGCCTACGGCATGGCGTGGCCGCACCGGGTCGCCGGCGCCGCCCCCGGCCTGGACTGGACCCGCGCCCAGTCCTGGACCTTCGAGCCGCTGGACGGCGCCGCATTCCCGGCGGTGGCGCTGGCGTGCGAGGTCGGCGCCGCGGGCGGCACCGCCCCGGCCGTCTACAACGCGGCCAACGAGGAGGCGGTCGACGCCTTCCTCCGCGGACGCCTGGCATTTCCCGCGATCGTGGACACAGTGGCGGCGGTAGTCTCGGAGCGTCCGGCGGACCCGGCACCCGGCTCACTGACCCTGGACGGTGTCCGCTCCGCAGACGCCTGGGCGCGCACGCGCGCCAGAGAGCTGTGTGCGCGGACCCGCTGAGCGCGCGTGACGGGGCGGCGCAGGCTGCCACGAGGTGAGGAGCGACATTGGAGCTGGCACTGACGATCGCGGGGATCGTGCTCTTCTTCCTCGGCCTGCTCTTCTCGATCGCCTGGCATGAGCTGGGCCACTTGAGCACCGCGAAGATGTTCGGCATCCGGTGCACCCAGTACATGGTGGGCTTCGGACCCACGCTGTGGTCGCGGGTGAAGGGCGACACCGAGTACGGCGTCAAAGCGGTGCCGCTCGGCGGCTACGTGCGCATGGTCGGCATGATCCCGCCGGCCAAGCGCAAGGAGGGCGCCCGTCCGCTGGGCCGCATCGGCCGGATGATCGAGGATGCCCGCGAAGCCAGCACGGTGGAGATGGAGCCGGGCGACGAGGACCGGCAGTTCTACCAGCGCGCGCCGTGGAAGCGCCTGATCGTCATGTTCGCCGGGCCCGGCATGAACGTGGTCCTCGCCGCGATCCTGTTCGTGATCGTGCTGATGGGCATCGGCATCCCGCAGCCGAGCAGCACCGTCGACACCGTCGCCAAATGCGTGCTGCCCGCGACCGCGGCGAGCACCGACTGCCCGGCGGACGCACCGGAGAGCCCGGCCATGGCGGCCGGCCTGCGCCCCGGCGACACCATCGTCGCGGTCGGCGGCGAGCCCGCGCCGAACTGGGAGACCGCCAACGACCTCATCCGGGACGCGATGGGCCCCACCGACTTCACGGTCGAGCGCGGCGGCGAGCGGATCGAGGTCACCGCGGACCTGATCGAGAACGACGTGGTCGCCCGGGACGCCGACGGCGAGGTCATCGTCAAGACCGGCGCCGACGGCGAGCCGGTCACCGATGCCGACGGCTACCAGGTGCCGGAGACGGAGAAGGCGGGCTTCCTCGGCATCACCTTCGCCAACGAGCGCGCCCCGCTCGGATTCGCCGACTCGGCCCGCTACATGGGCGACACCGTCGTCGGCGTGGTGGAGGCCCTGATCGCGCTGCCGTCCAAGGTGGACGACGTGTTCCGCGCGGCCTTCCTCGGCGAGGAGCGCGGTGCCGACTCCCCGGTCGGCATCGTGGGCGCCTCCCGGATCGGCGGCGAAGTGCTGGCGCAGCCCATCCCGCTGCTGGACCGGGCCGCGTTCATGCTCAACATGCTCGCCGGCGTCAACCTGTTCCTGTTCGCCTTCAACATGCTGCCGATCCTGCCGCTGGACGGCGGCCACATGCTGGGCGCGCTCTGGGAGTGGCTGCGCCGCGGTTTCGCCCGCGTGTTCAAGCGCCCCGACCCGGGCCCGTTCGACGTGGCGAAGCTGATGCCGGTGGCCTACGTGGTCGTGGCCTGCTTCCTCGTCTTCAGCGTCATGCTGCTGATCGCCGACGTCATCAACCCGGTCCGCATCATGCAGTAGCGGCCGGAAGCGGCCGGGGGACGGCCGGTATCCGCAGGGTGTCCGGCCAGTGTGGCTTCTGCCGCTTTGGCACCGCCCTGCGCCGGCGGCGGGTACGCTGGGCACCGCGCGGACGGCCGAGTGCCGGCCAGGCTCCCCCTCGCCGGTCCGCGGCGGGCGCGGATCCGCGTGCCCCCGGCGGTGCCCCCGGCACCGCCCCGAGCACCGCCGCCCCGGACAGCTGCACCCCAGACTTCTTGAGACTTCTACCGACGCCGCCGGCGCCGCCCGGCGGCCCACGAGGTGAGACCGCGTGACCGTCGATCTTGGCATTCCTGTCGCCCGCCCGCGCCCGCTGGCGCAGCGGCGCAAATCCCGGCAGATCATGGTCGGCAACGTCCCAGTAGGCGGCGACGCCCCGGTGTCCGTCCAGTCCATGACGACCACCGTCACGTCCGACATCAACGCCACCCTCCAGCAGATCGCCGAGCTCACCGCCAGCGGATGCCAGATCGTGCGGGTGGCCGTGCCCAGCGCCGACGACGCCGAGGCCCTGCCGATCATCGCCAAGAAGTCGCAGATCCCCGTCATCGCCGACATCCACTTCCAGCCGAAGTACGTCTTCCAGGCCATCGACGCCGGCTGCGCGGCGGTCCGGGTCAACCCGGGCAACATCAAGAAGTTCGACGACAAGGTCGGCGAGATCGCCAAGGAGGCGTCGGACGCCGGCGTGCCGATCCGGATCGGCGTCAACGCCGGCTCGCTCGACAAGCGCCTGCTGGAGAAGTACGGCAAGGCCACCCCCGAAGCGCTGGCGGAGTCGGCGCTGTGGGAGTGCTCGCTGTTCGAGGAGCACGGCTTCCGCGACATCAAGATCTCGGTCAAGCACAACGACCCCGTCGTGATGATCAACGCCTACCGCCAGCTCGCCGCCGCCTGCGACTACCCGCTGCACCTCGGCGTCACCGAGGCCGGCCCGGCATTCCAGGGCACCATCAAGTCCTCGGTGGCCTTCGGGGCGCTCCTCGCCGAGGGCATCGGCGACACCATCCGGGTCTCGCTGTCCGCGCCGCCGGCCGAGGAGGTCAAGGTCGGCGCCCAGATCCTCGAGTCGCTCGGACTCCGCGAGCGCGGCCTGGAGATCGTCTCCTGCCCCAGCTGCGGCCGTGCCCAGGTCGACGTCTACACCCTCGCCGACGAGGTCACCGCCGGCCTGGAAGGCCTGGACGTGCCGCTGCGCGTCGCCGTCATGGGCTGCGTCGTCAACGGCCCGGGCGAGGCCCGCGACGCCGACCTCGGCGTCGCCTCCGGCAACGGCAAGGGCCAGATCTTTGTCAAGGGCGAAGTCATCAAGACCGTGCCCGAGTCCAAGATCGTGGAGACCCTGATCGACGAGGCCATGCGCCTGGCCGAGGGCATGAAGGACGAAGGCGCCGAGTCGGGCGAGCCGTCCGTCTCCGTCGCCGGCTGACTCCGCGGGCCTGCCCGCCCTCCCTGTCTCGCCCGGCGCTCCGGGCTCCGGGACGT
The DNA here is from genome assembly GCF_054779695.1 of Nocardiopsis coralliicola. NCBI lineage: Bacteria > Bacillati > Actinomycetota > Actinomycetes > Streptosporangiales > Nocardiopsidaceae > Nocardiopsis > Nocardiopsis coralliicola. The sequence continues at coordinate 27,093 of NZ_BAAGXT010000041.1, forward strand.
GCCTCCGGCCGCCGCGGCACCCGCCGCGGCGGCCGCGTCGTGTCGCGCCGTCCGCATCGGCCCCACTCCGGAGAGAATGTTCCCCACTACTGACGGTGAGGAGAGTGCGATGCGGGGTGGGCGCGTGCCGCGGTCCGCGGTGGCGGCGTTGCTGGTTCCGGTACTGCTCCCGGCCCTGCCGGCGGGACCGGGCGGCGCAGGGGCCGCCGAGGCGGCGGAGGCGGCGCCCGCCCGGCCGGCCCAGGAAGCTCCGGCGGCCGACGCCGGCCGCGGTGCCGGCGCCGGCCTGGACTGGGGGGCCTGCGGCGACCTCGACCCGGGCGACGGCCCGGAGCCGGAGTGCGCCACCCTGGACGTGCCGATGGACACCGGCGCGCAGCAGGCCGGCACCGCCCGCGACGAGGCCGCGACCGTGCAGCTCGCGCTGTCCCGGGTGCCCGCCACCGGCACCCGCGAGGGTGTGCTGTTCGTCAATCCGGGCGGGCCCGGCAGCCCCGGGCGGATCTGGGCCTCGCACACCGCCGGCGCGCTCCCCGCGGACCTGCGCGAGCACTACGACGTCATCGGTTTCGACCCGCGCGGCAGCGGCGCCTCGACCCCGGGGATCTCCTGCGACCCGGGCTACTTCACGCCGGTGCGCCCGGACACCGTGCCCGCCTCGCGCGCCGACGAGGCGCACCTCGTCGACCGGGCCAAGGACTACGCCGGTGCGTGCACCGCGCCGTCCGGGCTGCTCGACCACATGCGCACCACCGACATCGCCGCCGACATGGACCGGATCCGCGCGGCGGTCGGCGCCGAGCAGATCGACTACCTCGGCTACTCCTTCGGGACGCTGCTGGGCGGCGTCTACGCCACCCTCTACCCGGAGCGCGTCGACCGGATGGTCCTGGACAGCGTCGTCCACCCGGACCGGCCCTGGTACGCCAGCAACCTCGCGCAGAGCCGCGCCCTCGACGGAGCCGGCAAGGCCTTCTTCGACTGGGCCGCCCGGCACGACGCCGCCTACGGCCTGGGCACCGACGGCGCCGAGGTCGAAGCGGCCTACCAGGCGATCCGCGCCGAACTGGCGGAACAGCCCCTCGCCCAGACCGTCGGCCCCACCGAGCTGGAGAACGCAGCCATCACCGCCGCCTACACCACTGCCGTCTGGCCGGACACGGCCCGCGCCCTCGCCGACTACGCGTCCGGGGCCGACCCCGAGGCACTGGTGCGGCTGCACGAGCGGTTCGGCGACAGCGAGGACGACGACGCCGGATACGGCGCCTACCTCGCCACCGAGTGCACCGACTCGCCGTGGCCCGCGGACTGGGCGACGTGGAGCCGGGACGGCCGCGCCGCGCACGCCGAGGCCCCCTTCCAGGGCTGGAACAACATCTGGTACAACGCGCCGTGCGCGTTCTGGCCCAGCGACGCCGGACCGTGGACCCAGGTGGACGGCTCCGGCACCGGCGGCGCCCTGCTGATCCAGGCGACCGGCGACGGCGCGACGCCGCAGGACGGAGCGTTCGCCATGCGCGAGCGGTTCCCCGGCGGGCGGCTGGTGCTGCAGGAGGACGGCTACGACCACGGCGTCTCCTTCGGCGGCGACGAGTGCGTGGACGGCGCCGTGCTCGCCTACCTGCGCGACGGAACGCTGCCTGACGAGGCCGGCGGCGGCGCGGCCGACCTGGTCTGCCAGGCGCCGCCGCTGCCCGAGCCGGACGGGGGCGGCCGCGAACCGCAGTCCGGCCAGCAGGCCGAGGCGCCCGCGGCCGCCGGGCAGGCCGACGCCGGCTCCGCACCGCGGCCGGTGCCCGGCCGGTGACGGCCGCGGCAGGGCCCGGGTGCCGGAACGCGGCACACGGCGGTGCAGCCGTTCGATTAGTCTGGATTCGGACCGGTACGGTGCCGGCGCTCCGCACCGCCGGGGCGCGGGCCCGGGCGGCCCGGAGCTCCCGCCGCGGCGGCGGCCGGATGAGGCGGACGAGGTGATGCGAGTGCTGCGGACCTCACCCGCGGTACGCGTGCTCGACGGCCGCGACCGCGAGGCCGTGCACGCGCTGCTCGACGCCGACCCGGTCGGCAACGTCTTCGTCAGCGCCCGGCTGCGCTCGCACGGCCTCGAACCGGCCCGGCTGGGCGCCGAGGTCTGGGGCTACGTCGAGAACGGCGCCATCACCGCGCTCTGCTACGCCGGCGCCAACCTGGTGCCGATCGAGGCCGGCCCGGACGCGGTGCGCCGGTTCGCCGAGCACGCGCGCTGGCGGGGCCGCCGCTGCTCCTCCATCGTGGGGCCGGTCGGCGCCGTCACCGACCTGTGGGAGCGGCTCGGCCCGGTCTGGGGGCCGGCCCGCGCCGTCCGGGCGCACCAGCCGGTGATGGAGCTGACGGCGGATCCGGCCGTGCGGCCGGACCCGCTGGTGCGCCGGGTCGGCATCGGCGAGCTCGACGTCCTGCTCCCCGCCTGCGTGGCCATGTTCACCGAGGAGGTCGGCGTGCCGCCGGACGCCGGCGACGGCGGCGCGCTCTACCGGGCCCGGGTCGAGGAGCTGGTGCGCGCCGGCCGCGCGTTCGCCCGGATCGAGGACGGCCGCGTGGTCTTCAAGGCCGAGGTGGGCGCAGTCGCCTCCGGCGTCTGCCAGGTGCAGGGCGTATGGACCGACCCGGCGCTCCGCGGCCGCGGCCACGCTGCGGCGGGTATGGCCGCGGTGGCCGAGCTGGCGCGCGCCGAGATCGCGCCGCGCGTCACGCTCTACGTCAACGACTACAACGTGCCCGCGCGCGCCGTCTACCACCGGGTGGGCTTCCGCGACGTCGGCGAGGTCATGTCGATCCTCTTCTGAGTACCGCGCTGCGCGGCACCGGCCGCCGGGAGGTCAGCGGAGCGGCCCGATCTCGTCCAGCGGGGGCAGCCCGAGGTCGGCGGTCGCCGCCAGGTATTCGATCAGGTTGTTCACGTCGGCGATGTCCTTCGCCCGGCCGAGTCTGCGCTTCCACCGCAGCACCCGCTCCAGGGGCGCGAACGGGATCCCGGCCACCGTGGTCCGGGCGTCGATGAATTCGTCGGTGTCCCACAGGGAGGGGAACCAGCCGTCGAGCATCTCCAAGCGGCCTCCGGCCAGCATCACCCGGTTCACGCCCTCCCACGGTGCGGTGCCCACCGGGCCCAGGCGGCTGACCCGCCGCCACGCGCTGCCGCGCAGCACCACGTCGAGGTCGCCGATCTCGCGGCGGATCCCGTGCGCCAGCAGCGGCCCGCTTCCGGCGATGATGTAGTCGCCGGCCGGCAGGTCCAGCCTGCGGAGTTCAGCGAAGAGCGGATGGTCCGCCAGCCGCGCAGCTGCCTCTGCGCCGGGGTCCCGGTCGCCACGCGGCGCGGGGTTGCGGTTGCTGCCGTGCACAGCGCGCCTCCTTCGGTGCAATAGCGGTGGTCCGGCTCCCCCTCCGGCCCGGGCCGAAGTCACCCCAGTGCACCCACGCCCCAGAGGAGGCGTACGGCGGCTGCGGTGACCAGGGCGAAGCCGATGCTGCTCAGCGAGCCGATCAGGAAGTACTCCGCGAACCGCTTCTGGTGGCTCTGCAGCTCGGGGAAGCGCGCCAGCGCCTTGATGGCGACAACCACGGCCACGGCCTCCGGCCGCCCGGCCACGGTGCAGGTGAAGGTCAGGGAGCGCTCCAGCCAGCCGATAGCGGTGCCGGCCCCGGCAAGGGGGGCCATCTCGTCGGCTTCCGCCTTCTTCAGTTCGGCGTAGAACGGGTGGAGCGTGTGGGTGACCACCTCTCCGCCGATGAACGTCGCGATCAGGAACCCCGAAAGCGCAATTGCATAGGCGTCGTCCAGGATAAGGGCCCGCGCCGCCGCAAGCGCGTCGGCGCCCTCGCTGACCAGCGCAGCGGCGGCGGCGAGCACCGCGGCAAGGCCCAGCGGCACGAAGATCGCGGCCGCCGCGCCGTCCGGATTGAGGATGCGCGGTGAGCCCTGCGTGCGCGTGTCGCCGCGCGCCAGCCGGCCCAGTACCCAGGACGCCGCCACCGACGCCGGCAGGAGCACCAGCGTCCCCCACGACAGCAGCGACGGGGCCAGGGTGTAGAGCGCATAGGCCGCGGTGAGCGGCAGCGCCGCGTAGAGCCGCGGCCGGATGGCGGGGATCGAGTAGGGGAGGAGTGCGGCGGTGACCATGCCGAGGGCGATGCGTTCGAGTTCCATACCGCTCCGTCGGTGCGGCGTCGGTGGCCGGTGCGCGCGGGTCCGGGCGCGGTGCGAAGTGCCCCGGGGCCGGGGGGCGGGGTTCGGCCGAGCGGCGCTGCTCGGCGGGCCGGAGGGGCTCCGGCACGGGATGCCGATTATCGGACACCGCGCCGGTCAGCGACAGGGCCCCAGGTCACCGTTGGGCCGTCCGCGGTCCGCTGCCCGCCCGGGAGCGGGCGGGCAGCGGACCGGACGGCGGCGCGGGCCGCTCCCGGGCGCGCCGGAGGCGGGCGGTTGGCGGCGCCGATTAGCGTGGGGGTGACCGAAGACGCCGCACGGGAGGCGCCGATGACCCGGGGCGTGTACATCGCCGCGACCGGCGGCGACAGCCAGCAGGCCGTCGTCGCGCTCGGCGTCGCCGAGCTGCTCTCCAGCAGTGTGCGCTCGGTCGGCGTGTTCCGGCCGGTCGTGCAGGACCGCGGCCGCGACCCCGTCGTGGAGACGCTCCGCAAGCGGTTCGGCATCGCCGACGCCTACGAGGACTGCGTGGGCACCACCTACGCCGAGGCGCGCGCCGATCCCGAGCTGGCGCGCGAGCGCATCGTCGACGCCTACCACGCGGTCGCCGCCGGCCGCGCGGCGATGGTGGTGGTCGGCACCGGCTTCACCGACGTTTCCACGGCCACCGAGTTCGCGTTCAACGCGCGGCTCGCCGCCGACCTCGGCACCCCCGTCCTGCTGCTGGTCTCGGCGGCCGGCCGCACCGCGGACGACGTGCGCGACGCCGTCGCGCTGGCCCGCACCGAAGCCGAACGCACCTACGCCGCGCCGGTGGCGACCGTGGTGGACCGCGCCGACCCCGCGGACGCCGACCGCCTGCGCGGTGTGCTCGGCGGCGACGGCTTCGTCCTGCCCGAGGTGCCGGGGCTGCGCGCGCCCACCCTCAGCGACCTGCGCCGAGCCTGCGGCGGGCGGCTGCTGTTCGGCGAGGAGCGGCGGCTCAGCCGCGAGACCGGGGGATCGGTGGTGGCGGCGATGGCGCTGCCGCGGCTGCTCGACCGGCTGCAGCCGGACGGCGTGGTGATCATGGCGTCGGACCGGGCGAGCGCGCTGCTGCCCGCGGTCAGCGCCGCACACGCCTCGCCCGACTTCCCGTCCCTGGCCGGAGTGGTGCTCACCGGCGGCGCGGAGATGCCCGAACCGGTCTGGCGGCTGCTCAGCGGCATGGACATCCGGCTGCCGGTGATCGCCACCGAGCTGGGCACTTTCGACACCGCCACCCGCATCGCCGGCACGCGCGGCCGCATCGCCCCCGACGCCGGCCCCAAGATCGAGGCGGCGCTGGCCGCGTTCTCCGATTCGGTGGACGGTCCGCGGCTGCTGGAGCTGCTCCAGGTGGCGCGCTCCAGCGTCGTCACCCCGGCCATGTTCCAGCACACCCTGCTGCAGCGGGCCCGCGCCGACCGGCGCCGCATCGTGCTGCCCGAGGGCACCGAGGAGCGGGTGCTGCGCGCCGCCGACGTGCTGCTCCGCCGGGACGCCGCCGACCTGGTGCTGCTCGGCCGGCCGCGGGACATCGCGGCCCGCGCCGACGACCTCGGACTCAGGATCGGGGCCGCCGAGCTCATCGACCCGGAGAACGCGCCGGAGCTGCTCGACCGGTTCGCCGACGAGTACGTGCGGCTGCGCGGACACCGCGGCGTGACCGCCGAACTGGCCCGGGACACCGTCCGGGAGATCTCCTACTTCGGCACCCTCATGGTGCACTGCGGCCTGGCCGACGGCATGGTCTCCGGCGCCGTGCACACCACCGCGCAGACCATCCGGCCCTCCTTCGAGATCCTCCGCAGCGGCCTGGTCTCCAGCGCGTTCCTGATGCTCCTCGCCGACCGGGTGCTGGTCTACGCCGACTGCGCCGTGGTGCCCGACCCGACGGCCGAGCAGCTCGCCGAGATCGCGGCCGACTCCGCGCAGACGGCGCGCCGGTTCGGGGTGGACCCCCGGGTGGCTCTGCTGTCCTATTCGACGGGGGAGTCGGGCAGCGGCGCCGACGTCGACAAGGTGCGCCGGGCGGCCGACCTGGTGCACGCGCACGCGCCGGACCTGCCCGCCGAGGGCCCCATCCAGTACGACGCCGCCATCGATCCCGGCGTGGCGCGCACCAAGCTTCCCGACAGCGAGGTCGCCGGCCGGGCCACGGTGTTCATCGTGCCCGACCTCAACACCGGCAACATCCTCTACAAGGGGGTGCAGCGCAGCGCCGGCGCCATCGCCGTCGGCCCGGTCCTGCAGGGCCTGCGCAGTCCGGTCAACGACCTGTCCCGCGGTGCGACGGTGCAGGACATCGTCAACACCGTCGCCATCACCGCGGTCCAGGCGCAGGGCGGCACGCGCTAGGGCGTGGTGGGTGGATGGCGTCTGTCGCGAGCGGTGCCGGAGGTGCGTTCATCGCACGGCCGGCGAGGGAGTCAGGGCGGGTCTTCCCGTTGCGGAGAGGAGAACGCCGCGAGGGGCGTGCCAGGGCTCCGCGCAGCAGGACAGCTGCTCACCAAACCCGCCCTGGGGCGGCGGCCGCCGGCGGCTGGGCACAGCAGCGCGGCCCGGCCCCCGGACGCCGTCTCCGGGGCCGGGCCGCGCTGCGCGAGCGTTCCGGTGCTGCCCGGCACCGCCCGCCGCCCGCCGCGGGTCAGCCGTCGGCGCGCTTGGTCCGGGCGGGCTCGGCCGGGGTTCCGTCCTGGATGGTGCGGTGCAGCGGGGACTCCGAGAACGACAACTCGAAGTCAGGGGTGTCGGCGATCAGCGCCCGCGTGTAGTCGTGCTCGGGGCTCGACATCACGCGGCCCACCGGCCCGTACTCCACGATCTCGCCCTTGTTCAGGATCGCCACCTTCTGCGCGATGTTGGAGACCAGGGCGATGTTGTGGGTGACGAACAGCAGCGCCATCCCGTCGTCCTGCAGCGCGCGCAGCAGCTGCACAATCTCCGCCTGCACGCTGACGTCCAGCGCGGACGTGATCTCGTCGCAGATCAGCAGGTCGGGCCCAGTGGCGATGGCGCGGGCGATGCTCACCCGCTGCCGCTCGCCGCCGCTCAGCTGCTCGGGGAAGCGCGACCCGTAGGACGCCGGCAGCGCCGCCCGCTCCAGCGCCTCGCCGACCACGGCGTCCGGGTTCTCCGGCTTGCCCGCCAGGTGCGTGTAGGGGCCCAGGATGAGGTCGCGGACCCGCTTGCGCGGGTTGAGCGCCTCGTAGGGGTTCTGGAAGATGTACTGCACCCGGCGGCGCTGCTCCGGCGTGCGCCGGTAGCTGCTCGGCGCGAGCGCGTCGCCGTCGAACTCCAGGCCGCCGGTGAACTGCGTGTGCAGCCCGGCCACCGAGCGGGACAGGGTGGTCTTGCCCGAGCCGGACTCGCCGAGCAGCGCCACGCATTCGCCGGTGTGGATCTCGGCGTCGATGCCGCGCAGCACCGTGTTCGAGCCGTACCCGGCCTGCAGGCCGGAGATCTTCAGCAGCGGCGGCTCGGCCGGCTCCTCCTGCTCGGGGTGGCCCTCGGTCTTGAGCAGCGGCACCGCGCGCAGCAGCCGCCGCGTGTAGGGGTGCTCCGGGTCGGCGAGGACGCGGGCAGCGGCGCCGCGCTCCACCACCTCGCCCTGGTACATCACCGCGATGTCGTCGGCCAGGTCGGCGACGACCGCCATGTCGTGGCTGATGTAGACACCGGCCGTGCCGTACTCGCGGGTCATCCGCCGGATGGTGTCGAGCACGTGCGCCTGCGTCGTCACGTCGAGGCCGGTGGTCGGCTCGTCCATGACGATCGCGTCGGGGCGGCCGGCGAAGGCCATCGCGATGGCGACGCGCTGCTGCTGCCCGCCGGAGAGCTGGTGCGGGTAGCGGGCCAGGAACGCGTCGTCGTCGGGCAGCGCGACTTCGCGCAGCACCGCGCGCACCCGCTCTGCGGCCGGGCCGTCGGCCTCCTCGTCCCACTCGTGCAGCGCTTCGGCGAGCTGGGTGCGCAGCCGCAGCGCCGGATTGAGCGCCGAGGCCGGCGACTGCGGGATGTAGGCGACCGCGCGGCCGCGCAGCCGCCGCACCCGCCGCTCGCTGAGCCCGGTCAGCGAGGTGCCGGAGACGGTGATCTCGCCCGCGGTGACCTCGGTGGAGCGCTTGGTGTGCGCCAGCAGGGACAGGCCCAGCGTGGTCTTCCCGGAGCCGGACTCCCCGACGAGGCCGCAGATGCGGCCGCGGGCGACGGTCAGCTCGATGCCGGAGATGATGTCCACGTCGGAAGGGCGGCCGATGACGGTCAGCCCCGCGACGCTCAGCGCCAGCTCCCCGCCGGCGTCCTCGCGGGCGCCGGCGCTCTCGGATGTACTGCCGTTGCGGCTCATCACTTCTCCACCCCTCGGTCGATGCCGATGGACGCACGGGAGAGCCCGTCGGTGATCAGGTTGGCGCCGATGGTCAGCACGGCCACGGCGGACACCGGCAGGATCACCGCCCACGGCTGGACGGTCACGGCCACCCGGCCCTCGTTGATCATCAGGCCCCAGTCCGCGGTCGGCGGCTGCAGGCCCATGCCGAGGAAGCTCAGGGTGGCGATGAGACCGACCGAGTAGGTGATCCGCAGGCCGAGCTCCACCAGCAGCGGGCTGGAGATGTTCGGCAGGATCTCGGCGGCCATGATCCGCCACCGGGGCACCCCGATGGCCTCGGCGGACTTGACGAAGTCCTGCTCGACGACCTTCAGTGTCGCCTCGCGCGCCACCCGGGCGACCCGGTTGGCGTGCGAGATGGCGATGATCGCGACGATCAGCCAGACCTGCGGACCCAGGATCGACAGCAGCAGCAGCGCCAGGACGAGCTGCGGGAACGCCAGCAGCATGTCGTTGGTGCGCATGATCAGCTCGTCGACCCAGTTGCGCAGGTAGCCGGCGACGATGCCGACCAGTGCGCCCCCCGCGACGCCGAGGAGCGCCGCGGCGACCGCGATCGTGACCAGCGTGTAGCCGCCGTGCAGGAAGCGGCTGAACACGTCGCGGCCGACTCCGTCGGTGCCGAACAGGGTGCCGGCGACGTCGGTGCTGTTGGGGACGCCGCCCGCGGACTGGGTCGGGCCGAACGGGCTGATGAACGGGCCGATCACGGCGATCGCCACGACCAGGCCGGCCAGCAGGATCCCGAGCTTGGTGCGGTGGTAGCCCCAGGCGGTGCGGAACAGTCCGCGGCGGCGGGCCGGCGCGGCGTCCGGAGCGGAGGCCCCGGGGGCGGCAGCAGCGTTGGCGGTGGTCATCGCGACGACACCCTCACCTTCGGGTTGGCAGCCAGGCCCACGATGTCGGCGAGCAGGTTGACCACCACGTACACGGCGGCGATCAGCAGTGTCACCGCTTGGATGACCGGCATGTTGCGGGCCTCGATGGCCTCCATCAGCGCCTTGCCGATGCCGGGGAAGTTGAACAGGAACTCGATGGCGACGACGCCGCCGGCGAGCCAGCCGAGCTGGACCGCGATCACCTGCGCCACCGGGCCGATCGCGTTGGGTGCGGCGTGCCGCAGCAGCACGGTGCGCTCGCTGAGGCCCTTCAACCGGGCCTGCTGGACGTACTCGCTCTCCAAGACCTCGATCATCGAGGCGCGCATCATCCGGATGATCGGCGGACTGACCGCGATCGCCAGCGTGAGCACCGGGAGGACGAGCTGTTCGGGCCGGTCGAGGACGGCTTCTGAGCTGCCCGCGTAGACGGCGGGGAACAGCTTCAGCCCGCCGGTGGACAGCAGCAGGATCAGGATGATGCCGACCGCGAACTCCGGGAGCGCGGCCACGACCAGGGTGACCATGGAGGAGCCGTGGTCGAAGCCGCGGTCCCGGCGCACCGCCGCGAACGCGCCGATCGCCATCGCGATCGGGGCGGCGATCACAGCGGTGATCAGCATCAGGGTGAGGCTCGCCTGGATGCGCGGGGCGAGCAGTTCCGACACCGGCATCCCGCCGCTCAGCGACATACCGAAGTCCCAGGTCAGCGCAGACAGCAGCCAGGTTCCGTACTGGACGGCGAGCGGCTGGTCGAGGTTGAGCTGTTCACGCAGCGCTTCCAGGCGCGCCGTATCGGCGGAGTCCCGGCCCAGGATGGCCTGGGCCGGGTCGCCGGGAAGCGCCTGCGTCGCCGCGAACACGACGAGCGAGACCACGAAAAGGGTCAGCACGCCGTAGCCCAGGCGATACAGGATCATGCGAGTCATGTAACGACCTTCAACGGGAGGACAGTATTCAGGTGAACGGGGGATGCGGCGGCGGCACCGTTGCCGGCCCCGGTGGTACTGGGGGTGCGGGAGCGCCCGGCCCCGGTCAGCCCTCCAGGGTCACCGCGTTGAAGTTGTAGCCGCCCAGCGGGTGGCCGGTCACGGTGGGCTCAATGCCCTTGACGCGGGAGGACATGCCGTCGATGAGGCTGGGGAAGCCCCACACGATGTAGCCGCCGCGCTCGTACTCGATCTCCATGGCCTTCTGGACCAGCTTCTTGCGCTCGTCGTCGTCGACGGTGCCGCGGGCCTTGTCGGCGGTCTCGATCCACTCCTCGTCGTCCCAGTGCGTCTCGTTGAACGGGGCGCCCGGGTAGGTGCCCTGCGCGGCCTGGGACAGGTAGTGGCGGCCGGCCCAGAAGTCCTGGGCGAACGTCCACTCGAGGTAGTTGTCGCCGTAGAACTCCTCGCTGGTGACCTTCTTCAGCTTCACGGTCACGCCGGCTTCCTTGGCCTGCTCCTGGAAGACCTGGGCGGCCGATTCGGCGCCGGCGCTGATCGGGCCGGTGACCAGCTCGACCTCGAGGTCGTCCTCGTAGCCGGCCTCCTTGAGCAGCTCGCGCGCCTTGTCGATGTCCTGCTCGCGCTGCGGCAGCTCCTCGTTGTAGAACGGGTCGAAGCGGCCGTAGACGTCGTTGCCGATGAGGCCGTAGCCGCTGAGCGCCTGCTCGACCATCTGCTCGCGGTCGACGATCAGCCGGAACGCCTCGCGGACCTTGGCGTCGTCGAACGGCTCCTTGTCGACGCGCATCGTGAACGGCAGCCACATGCCCGACTCGGATTCGAGGATGGCGGTGGCCTCGTTGCTCTCGATGACCTCGATCTGGCTGTGCGGCACCTGCGCGATGACCTCGACCTCGCCGGAGATCAGCGCGTTGACGCGGGCGCTGTCGTCGTCGAAGTTGATGATCTCCAGCTCGTCCATCGTGGGGCGGCCGTCCCAGAAGCCGTCGAACGCGGTGAAGACGCTGCGCTCGCCCTTGGTGAACTCGGAGAACTGGAACGGGCCGGCGCCGACCGGGTTCTCCGGGTCGAAGTCCGGCGGGACGATGCCGGTGGCGTACTCGGCGCACAGCTCCTGGAAGGTGACCAGCGGGCCGTCGAAGGGGATCTCGACGGTGCGGTCGTCGACCTTCTTCATGTCGTCGCGCTTGAGCGTGGACAGCTGCTCGCCGCTGACACCCGGCTTGTCCGGGTCGGTGATCCGCTCGAAGCTGGCGATGACCGCGTCGGCGTCGATGGCGCTGCCGTCGTGGAAGGTCAGGCCGTCCTTGAGCGTCACCGTCCAGACGTCGGCGTCCTCGTTCGGCTCGACCGACTCGGCCAGCGCCATCGTGATGGAGAAGTCGGGGGCGAACCCGCACAGGCCCGCGTGCAGGTTGTGCACCCGTGCGATGTCGGGGTTGTCCACCGGCTGGTGGGCGTCGAGGGTGTCGTTGGAGGAGCCGCCGGCGACACCGACGCGGAGCCGGCCGCCGCCCTCGCTGGAGCCTCCACCGCCGCCGCAGCCGGCGAGTACCGGAACGACGACGGCGCCGGCGGCGCCCGCCATCAGGACGGTGCGTCGGCTCGGCGCCGAGTCGGGGGAGGCGGGCTGATGATGGCCGGACTCGGTTTCGTACGGCTGGGACGACACGGGACACCTCGTTCAGGCTCGGTTCGGGTCACGGGTGCCCGGGGCCGGTCCGGGTGCGGGGAGGGACCGGGGCGGGGCAGGGCACCCCGTCGGGCGGACCCTGATCCGCGCCGACCCAACCGATAGTCATCACCCCGATGGACCACGTCAAACCGTGTCGAAGCGGATGCAGTACGTGCGCGCGGACGAGCCGGGCACCCTGTTTCACTCCGCTACCTTGGGTAACAATTGCGGCGCCAACCTGGGATTATGCGATTATCGCAAGTTGTGGTGTCTGCGTACCGATCCGGATGGCGGAAGAGTGGCCTACGGCGTGTCTGCTGTCATTCCGGGGCCGCGGGTCGTGATCGAATCGATGTCACCGGGACGTCGAACCTTGAGGTTTGGCTTTACTTTTGTCCGTTATGTCTCTTTTGTCGGTATTGCTGGTCCGGATTGGGTCGCGGATCAGTGGCGCGGCCCCGCCGCGCGCCCGCCCTGGCGGGCGGTGAGCGGCTGTGTGCGCGGCGGGGCCGCCGGTCCGGTCAGGCGGGCGCGGGTACCGGGCCGTCCAGCAGGGCGCGCGACTCGGCCAGCGCCTGCGGCCCCGCGGTGAAGTCCGGATCGACCTGGGCGCGCAGGTCGGCGGCTGTTCCGCGCTGCGCCCACGCATCGGCGTTGCGCAGGTGGAACTCGACGCCGAGCCGGGTGAACCGCTCCCAGTCCTGCTCGGCCGACTCGGCCGCGGCGTGCATCCAGGCCAGCGCGGCCAGGTTGGCGTCCTCCAGCTCGCTCAGCGGCGGGTGGCCGCCCTTCTCCATCGCCCGGACCCAGCGGGAGCGGCCGAAGCAGGCGGCGAGCGCGCCGCCGGTGTGCGCGCGCAGGAACTCCTCGTCGGCCTCGTCCTCCACCTTGTTGCCGATCACCGCGATCCGCACCCCGTGCTCCGCGGCGTGCTCGGCGTACTGCCGGTAGACGCCGACGCCGCGCAGCGTCGGCTCCGCGACCAGGAACGTCACGTCGAAACGGGTGAACAGGCCGGAGGCGAAGGAGTCCGCGCCGGCCGTCATGTCGACGACGGCGTACTCGTCCGCCCCCTCCACCAGGTGGTTCAGGTACAGCTCGGCTGCGCCGACCTTGGAGTGGTAGCAGGCGACGCCGAGGTCGCTCTCGGCGAACGGGCCGGTCGCCATCAGCCGGGCGCCCGGCGCGGCCGGGACCGGCACCGAGAACGCCTGGTGCACCGGGTTGTCCGGTTCCAGGTCGAGCAGGCGCGACCCGCGGCCGGGCGGTGTCGTCTTGATCATGTCCGCGGCCGCCGGGATCCGCGGGTTGGCGCCGCGCAGCAGCTCCTTGATCTCGGTGAGCCCGCCGCCCAGCGGCCGCAGCCCGTCCAGGTCGCGCTCCGGCACCCCGAGCGCCTGGCCGAGGTTCTGGTTGATGTCGGCGTCGATGGCCACCGCGCGGCGCCCCGCCTCGGCGAGGTAGCGGGTGAACAGTGCGGAGAGGGTGGTCTTCCCGCTGCCGCCCTTGCCCGCGAATGCGATCTTCATGACCGGTTCCCTTCGGTGTCAGTGATGACAACGATTATCGTTTGCACTGCCGGGCTCTGTCAGGCGTTCGGCTGAGGAGTGCGGAAGTTTTGCCGACCGCTCGCGCCCGGCGCGTGATCGTGCAGGTCGGGCGGGCCGCCGGCGGCGCGGACGGCGCTGGTGTGCCGGGCGCCGGCCGCGGGGCGGAGTCCTTTGTCGTAATCCGAAGGGACACGGGCGTGCGTTTTGTGAGGGATCCGGCGCCCTGCGGGGTGAGGTGTGCTGTCCTGGACACGGTGCGCCGTTGTCTAAGGTGAGGCCAGCGGGTGCCGTCGGCCGGTGATGGGAGTGACACGGGGATGACCGAATCGCAGCGCCTTCGGGACCACGCGGCCACTGACCCCTTTGCGGCCGACCGGCCCGGCGGAGAGGCGCTCGCGGCGGGCGCCACCGACCACACGGTGTGGAGCTGCGTCGGGAACCTGACCGCGGTGCGGTCCATCCGGGCCCGCGTGCGCGACGTGCTGGAGCGCGCCTACGGGCCGGGCGGCGCGGTCGACGACGCCGAGCTCGCGGCGAGCGAGCTCGCCACCAACGCGCTGCTGCACTCCCGCTCCGGCCAGGTGGGCGGTGTGATGACGCTGTTCATCCGGACCGACCCGGGGGCGGCCCGCGTCGCAGTCGCCGACCAGGGCGAGAAGCACGCCGACGCGCACAGCACCGACGGATCCCTGCGCGAGGCCGACGGCGACTACGGCCGGGGCAAGCTCATCATCGAGAGCTGCACCTCGCGCAGCGGCGAGTACGTCACCGACACCACCCACGTCGCCTGGTTCGAGATCGACGTGCCCGTCCGCTGAACCGGAGCCCTCCGAACCATCCGGAACCGGACGGCCGCCGTCCGGCGGCACCGGGGATCCCGGCGGCGGGGCCTGGTGCGCAGCCCGGGCCCGGCCGGGGCGGGCGGAACGCCTGGCGGTAGCGTCGGAGTGCGCCCGCAGCGGGCGCTGCCCGGCCGCAGCCGCACCGCTGCGGCCGCGGTGACCGCAACCGCGTCGCGAGGCTTGCTGAGAGAAGGGCCCCACCGATGGCTGTCGACCCCGTACTGGAGCGGTACCTGCAGACCCTCCCCAGTGGCGTCTTCGACGGCTCCCTCGACCTTCCCGCCGAGCGCGCCCGGGAGCGCGCGGAGGCGCTCGCCGCGCCGCGCATCGCCGGCGCAGCCGTCCGCGACCTCCAGATCCCCGGCCCGCCCGGCGCACCGGACGTGCCGGTGCGCGTCTACACCCCCGGGACCCCGGCGGGCGCCGCCCGCGCTGCGGACCGCAGCGCGGTCCTCTACCTGCACGGCGGCGGCTTCGTGGTGGGCGGCCGCGACACCCACGACAACGCCGTCCGGCTCCTTGCCGAGCGCACCGGCGCCGTCGTCGCCTCCGTCGACTACCGGCTGGCTCCCGAACACCGCTACCCGGCCGCTGTGGACGACGTCCGCGCGGCCCGCGGGTGGCTGCTCAGCGCCGCCGAGGAGCTCGGAGCCGCGCCAGGGCGGGTGGCTCTGGCGGGCGACAGCGCCGGTGCCTTCCTAGCGCTCAGCGAGGCGCTGGGCGCTCCCGGTACCGTCCCGCCGCTCGGGGCTGCGCCGCCCGAAGCCCTTCTCCTCGTCTACCCGGCCACCGGTTTCGGCGGTACCGGTTCCGGCTCCGGCGCCCAGGACCCGCCCGCGGACCTCGGTCTGAGCGCGGCGGAACTGGACTTCTACCGCACCGCGTTCTTCGGCGGGCCGCCGCCCGAGCCGTTCGCCGCGCACCTGCTCGCCGCCGCGGCCGGCGGCTTCCCCGGGCTGCCGCCGACGGTGGTGCTGACCGCCGAGTACGACCCGCTCCGGCCCGAGGGCGAGGCGCTCGCCGCGGCGCTGGACACCGCCGGAATCCCCGTCGGCCTGTTCCCCGGGCCGGGCCTCATGCACGGCTTCCTCCGCTGCATGCACGCCGTCCCCGCCGCCCGCGGCGCGGCCGAGGACGCGTTCACCGCCTTCGCCCGCCACCTCTGACCCGGCCCTGCCGCGGCGCCGGACGGGACACCGCGCGGCGCGCAGGCCCGCCGATGGACCTCTGCCTGCCCGGGTCCGCAGTTCCACGGCCGCTCCGCGCGGGTTCACGGCGGCATGGCGCCGTTCCGTCCGTCCCGCCGCGGATGTCCGAACGGCATCCGGGCGGCGCAGCGGGGTTCGGCAGAGCATCGGGAGAGCGTGCGACCGGCGGGGCAGCCCGCTCGGGCGGCAGTCAGCCGGCGGCCGAGCGGGTGGGCGGGGCTCCCTGGACCGTGGCGCTGCCCTGGTCGGCGCCGGGGACGGCGACGGAGGCGCCGGCGCCCAGGGCGGCAGCGGTGAGAGCGAGGGCGTCGGCGTCCGGCAGGCGCGGGTCGACGGCCACCAGGTCGGCCGGGCCGGGAGCCAGGCGGCGGCCGAACTCGGCGCACCGCTGAGCGAGCTGTGCACCGGACCGGGTCGCCAGCGAGCCGTCCGCGGCGACCGAGAGCAGGGCGCCCGGCGGCGCGGGGGCGGCCGGATCCGGCGCCCCGGGCAGGAGCAGGTCGTCGAACGGCGTGGTGCCGGGCGCGCCGCTGAACGCCAGTACCTGCCGCACCCGGGACCGCTCCGCCAGGGCCAGGGCCGTGCGGGCCCCGGCGGCGTCGGTGATCAGGACGCGGGTGTCGTAGGCGCACAGCAGCGCGGCGTAGTCGGCCGGTGCGGCCGCGGTGTGCAGCGGCAGCGCCGTGCCGCCCGCCGCCAGCACGCTGAGCGAGGCGAGGAGCCGGTCGGCGCCGGGCCTGCACAGCACCGCCGCCGTGTCTCCGCTCCGCGCGCCGCGTCGGCGCAGGCCCGCGGCGGCGTGTTCGGCGGTGGCCGCGAACGCGATGCCGGAGATCCGCCCGCCGCCGGCCGTGTGGACGGCCGGAGCGCCCCCGGCCGCGCGCAGCCGGTCCAGCAGTCCGCCGGGAAACGCCGCGGGGTCCGCGAGATCGGCGCCGCGCTGCTGCGGAGTCATCTGTCTCCCTCGATCCGGCATCCGGGCGCCGCGCGTACTGCGGTCCCTGGCGGGCCGTGCCGGCGGTGCTCGATCGGCGCCTCCCGGACTCGCCACGCCCCCTCCGCGTGGCGAGTCCGGCAGTGCCCTGGCCGCCGCCCCGGAGCGCCTCCCCTCGACGCGCTCCGGGCACGGCCGGTTCCCCAGCGGATCCGCCGGGAATGCCCGCTGCCGCCCCGCCTCCCCCCGAGAACCGGGCCGAGCGGTGCGGACGTGCCGGGTGTGCACCCGTCCCCGATCCGCTGAACCCCCGGAGACGCGCACCTCCGGAGGCGCGGGGACGCCCTCCTCCTCCGCCGGACCGGCGGGGCGGGGCGGGGCGGGGCGCGTCCCGATGTCCCTGACACTAGCGCGATCGCAGCCGTTTGCACATGCATACACGTGTGCAGCTGCATATGTATTTTTCGCCCGGCGGGGGCATTCTGAGGATTCCCGGTGGCGCTGAGCGGCCGTCGGCGCAGGTGGCTCCGGTGCACTCGGCGCCGCGCTCCCGCCGCCCCCGGCGGCGTGTGCGCCGTGCCGGCCGGCCGCTAGTCGGGGTGAGCGGTCGCGGTGCCGGCGCCGCCGCGGCGCCGGACCCATTCGGTGATCTGGAGCCGGGAGGTGACGCCGAGCTTCCGGTTGATGTTGGCGATGTGCCGGGCGGCGGTGGCGGTGGCGATGGAGAGCCGATCGGCGACCGCGCGGTTGCCGAGCCCCTCCGCGACGAGGAAGGCGATCTCCTCCTCGCGCGGAGTGAGGGCGGCCTGCTCCGGGATCGGGGCCGGCCGCACCCTGCGCTTCCGGCGCGGCCGCGCCGGCGCCAGCGGGTCGGTGCCCGCAGCCGTGCGCAGCGCGCCGGGGGAGTCCGGCGAGGGGAGGGCGGGCGGAGCGCTGCGCGCCCGCGGGCGGCCGCTTTCGGTCACCTGGAGCGCCAGCTCGACCGCGTCGCCCGCGGTGAGTTTGCCGCCCTCGCGCAGCCAGGCGGCCAGAGTCGCCGCGTCCACACCGAAGGCGTCGCCCCGCGGCGCCTTCGGACGGTGCGGGCGGTGCGGCTCGGCGCGGGCCCGCAGCCCGGCGGCGGCACCCCACAGCAGAGCGGCCGAGCGCACCTCGCCGGCCGGAGCCGCAGCGCGCGCGATCGAGCTGAGCCCCACCGCCACACCGGTCAGCTGGCCGGTGTTCTGGCTGAGCAGCAGTCCTTCGGCGAGGTAGTCGTAGGCCTGGTCGGTGGCGCCGAACGCCTGCGCGACGCGGCCCACCCCGTACAGGCAGCGGGCCAGCTCCGGAGCAGAGCCGGACTCGCGCTGGATGTCCAGCGACTCCCGGTAGCACCGGTCGGCCGTGACGAGGTCGCCGTCCGCCTCGGCCGCGGTGGCCTGGGCGATCAGCGCCACGCCGACGCCCCACCGGTGGTCCATCCCGCGCAGGATCATCAGCGACGCGTTGAACAGTCCTTCGGCGTTGCCCGCCTCGCCCCGGCGGGCCGCTGCGGTGGCCTGGGTGCACAGCGCGATCGCCTCGTTCCACAGGTCCCCGGTGCGGCGGGCAGCGGGGATCAGCGTGTCCAGGATGCGGTCGGCCTGCTCGGTGTCGGCGGCGCGCAGCGCGACCAGCGCCAGCATGTTCCGCGCGGCATGGGCGGTGGCGGTGTCGCCGGCCTCCTCGGCGGGCGGCAGGGCCCGCTCGGCGTGCCGGCGCGCGACATCCTGGTCGCCCCGGGCCCAGGCCAGTTCGGCCGTTCCGGCGTGCGCGCGGGCCCGGGCGCCGGCAGTGCCGCCGGGCAGTGCGAGGAACCGCTCGCACCAGCCCATCCCCTCGGTGAAGTGGTAGCCGGTGCCCCAGAAGGGGCGCAGCCCGGCACAGAGCCGCAGTCCCTCCTCGACGTCGCACCGGTCCGCCGACCACTGCAGCGCGGCGCGGATGTCGTCGTACTCCGCCTCCGCCGACTCCCAGTGCGACGACCGCTCCGCCCAGGGCATCAGCCGCCCGGCAACGGCGGACGTGCCGATCTGGCCGGCGATGGAGAGGACGTGCTCCCGGTGCCGCGCGCGCACGGCCTCCTCCTCGCCGGAGGCGGCGCTGAGCTCGGCGGCGAACGCCCGCACCGGCGCGGGCAGCCGGTAGCGTGCGCGGCCCTGGAACTCGCGGGTGAAGGCGGTCAGCGACCGCTCGGACAGTGCCGAGACGAGGTCGAGCACCTCCTCCTCGGCGATCCGCTCGCCGCGCACCGCCGATCCGCGCGGCCCGCCGGCCGGCAGCGCGGGGGACGGCGCGGCTCCGGCCGGGGCGTCCGCGCACACCTGCTCGGCCGCCTCCAGCGTCCAGTCGGCAAAGACCGACAGTCGCCGCAGCAGCACCCGCTCCGGTCCGGAGAGCTGTCCGTGGACCTCTTCGAGCACGGTGCGCAGCACCTGCGCCCGCGGTGCCGGCCCCTGGGCGGGCGCCCCGCCGGTGCACTGCTCGGCGAGGCGCGCGGCCGCGGCCGGCGGCCCGTCCCGCAGCCAGGGCGCGGCCAGTTCGATCGCGAGGGGGATGCCGTCCAGCGCCCGGCAGATGCGGGCCGCCGCGGCGAGCCGCTCTGGCGCCCCCTCCTCCGGTGCGCTCCGGCCGCACCGCTCCAGCAGCAGCCGCACCGCCTCGGAGGCGGCGGTCTCCTCCGGCCCCGCGCCCTCGCCGGGCACGGCCAGCGGCGGGACGCGCCAGATGGCCTCTCCGGACAGCCCCACCGGCACCGCCGAGGTGATCAGCAGCGACACCTGCGGACAGGAGGCGAGCAGCGCCGCGCCGAACGCCGCCGCCTCCGCGCGCACCGCGGTGCAGTCGTCCAGGACGATGAGTGCGCGCCGGGCGCTGAGCGCGTCCAGCAGGGTCCGGTCGAGCGGGCGCCACCGCTCCTCGGTCACCCCGACGGCCGCCGCGACCCGTGCGGCGATCGCGAATCCGGCGCCGTCCGGAGCGACTCCGCCCAGCTCAGCCAGCCAGACCCCGTCCGGGAACGACCCGGTGGCCTGCGCGGCCACGCGCAGGGCAAGGCGCGTCTTGCCGATGCCGTCCACCCCGCACAGGGTGACGGCGCGATCGGCGGCGAGTAGGCGGAAGAGGTCGCTGAGGTCGCGTTCCCGGCCGACGAAGGCGTCGGCCTGCCGGGGGAGGTTGTGCCGAGCCGGCGCGGATCGAGGTGCCATGGCCATCACGCGAGCAGGCGGTCGGGGGCCGCTCTCACCTTGCCTGAGGGTAAGGGCGTTGCGTGGGGATCGGGTGCGGCGGCCGCGCGGGTCCGCGCGGTCGGTCTGCGGGCTGGCCGCTCCGGAGGTTCCGCCCGGGGTGCTTCCACGGGGGGAGCGGGGCGGCGGCCGGTGCAGGGGGGCCGTGCTCCGTTCTTAGTAGGTGGATCGGGCCGGTGCAAGCGATACGCAGCAATCGGTGCACGCAGGGCGACGGCGCGGCGGTGCGAGACGGTACAGGCCGGGGCGGCCCCGAACGGATCAGTGCAGGACGGCGCCACGGGCCCATACGGGGCGGAACGCGCGGGCCGCGGGCGGGGTCAGCGGTCGAGGTCGTTCCGGTGCGCCCACTCGGCGAGCTGCGTGCGCGAGGTGAACAGGAGCTTGCGGAAGATGTTGGCGATGTGCCGCGCCGCGGTCGCCTGGCTGATGACGAGCCGCTCGGCGATCGCGCGGTTCGACAGGCCCTGGGCGACGAGCGCGGAGATCTCCCGCTCCCGCGGAGTGAGCAGCGACGGGTGCGCGCGCCGCGGCGGGAAGCTCAGAGCCCGCTCCATGACCGCTTCGAGCGGCAGCTCGCGCCAGGCGAGCCAGCACTTCTCTGCGACGTCGTCGGCGAGGTGCCCGCCGGCCCGGCGGCGCAGCTCCGCTGCCCGCGCCGACGGGTGCAGCGCGTCGGCAGCCCCGGCGAGCGAGGCCGCCCGCTCCGGCTGCTCCTCGGCGGCCGCCAGGTCGGCGAGCCCCTCCAGGGCCCGGGCGACCGCGGCCGGTCGGCCGCTGGGCAGGCTCAGCCGCAGGCACTCCGACAGCCGGCGGCGCGCGCCGGAGAGGTCGCCGCGGGCCAGGTCGAGGCGGCCGAGCGCGGCCGTGCACCGCGCGATGTCGGCGGTGAGGTCCAGTTCGGCCGCGGGCTGCAGCGCCTCGGCGAGCCGCTCGCTGGCCGCCTCCAGCGCGCCCGCGGCGAGGTCCAGCTCACCGAGGGCGGCCTGGGCCCGGCCTACGGTCCAGCGGTCGTCCACCGTGCGCCCGAGGGCCAGCGCCCGCTCCAGGAGGCCCCGTCCGCCCGGTGCGTCGCCGCTGGCCAAGGCCGCGTCGGCAAGCTGCAGGAGCAGCGCCGCCTGCCCGAACAGGTCGCCGGCCGCCTCCGCCGCCGCCAGCGCCGCGGGCCCCCGGGACCGGGCCGCCCCGGCATCCCCCCGCCGGGCAGCGGCCGCGGTCAGCGCGGTGCGCGCGACGGCCTCGGCGGTGGCCGCCGCCGCGCCGCCGGACCCGGTCCGGCCCGCGCGCAGCGCTTCCTCGGCTGCCTGTTCGGCGCGGTCCGGACCGAACTGGTCCAGCATCATCTCGGCGCGCACCGAGGCGGCCAGGGTGCGCAGCGGGCCCGGGCCGACGCTGCCCATCAGCTTCTCCAGCCGGGAGCGGCCCTGCGGCTGCAGGTCGCGCAGGAACCAGTGGAAGCGCAGCGCGACGCAGATGCGCAGCCCCGGCTCTGCCAGCCCGAGCGGCCCCGCGTGGTCGAGCGCCTTGAGCGTGTTCTCCAGGCAGGAGTCGAGCAGCCGCACGATGCCGACCCGCTCCGGCCACGGTGTGGCCGCGTTCATCGCGGCGCCCATGCCCTCCATCCACTCCGCGGCGGTGCCCAGCGCGCGGCTCCACACCTCGGTCTCGTCGGCGGAGACCGCGAGCTTCTCCTCGGAGAAGAGCCGCACCGTCTCGGTCATCCGGTACATCGTTCCGGGCGCGGCGCCGTACTCCTCGGTGATGAGGGACTTGTCGAGCAGCGCCGCGTGCGCTTCGCCGACCTTTCCGGCCGGCAGTGCGCCGAACCCGCAGACCGGGCCGAGCAGGTCATAGACCCAGGAGCAGAACACCGCCAGCCGCCGGAACAGCGCCTGCTCGCCCGGAGAGAGCAGGTCGTGGCTCCACTCCAGCACCGCGCGCATGCTCTGCTGCCGGTTCGGCGCGGCGCTGCCGCCGCCGGCCGCCGAGAGCAGCCGGAACCGGTTCTCCAGCCGTTCGCGCACCTGCTCGGCGCTGAGCACCCGGATGCGGGCGGCGGCCAGCTCCACCGCGAGCGGCAGGCCGTCCAGGCGTCGGCAGACATCCAGCACCGCCGGGGTGTTCTCCGCGGTGAGCGCAAACCCCGGCCGGGCCGCGCGGGCGCGCTCCACGAACAGCTGGACCGCCCCGTACTCCAGCGCCTTCTCGGGGGCGCAGGGGGCCGCGCCGGGAGCCGGCGCGGGCGCCAGGGTGAGCGGCGGGACGCGCCACACGGTCTCCGGCTGGGCGCGCACCGGTTCGGTACCGGTGGCGAGGATGTGCAGCCGCGGGCAGGCGCGCACCAGCTCCGTGCACAGGGCGCCGAGCTCGGGGGAGAGGCGCTCGCAGGTGTCCAGCAGGAGCAGCAGGTGGAGCGGGCGCAGCGAGAAGGCGAGCGAGTCGGCGGAACCGGTGTCCGGCAGCCCCAGGACGTGCGCGATCAGGGAGGGAGCGTCCTCGGGGGACTCGATGCGGCTCATGTCGACGAAGCAGGCGCCGTCGGCGAACCCGCCGGCCAGCCGCGCTGCGGCGCTCAGCGCCAGCCGCGACTTCCCGATGCCGCCGGCGCCGGTGAGGGTGACCATCCGGGTGTCCGCCACGAGCGCGGCGAGCTCCTCGACGTCGCGCTCGCGGCCGATCAGCCCATCGCTGGCAGGCAGGTTGTTGCGAGGATCGGACATGGCCTCGTTCACTGGACGGCAGGTGGGCCCTGCCTCGGCAGAGGCGGGGAGCCGTGACGCGGACAGTGTCCCACGGGGGGTCCGTGCGATTCCGGGAATGGCCGAATCCGGCTGTGGTGCCGGGATGGAGGCGGGTGGTCCGGAACGGCCGCGCCCCCGCCGCCCGGACCGGGCGGCGGGGCCGCAGCCGTTCCGGACCAGGGTCAGTTGTCGGCCGGCAGCCAGGCCGCGGGGTCGGCCGGGGCCTGCTCGCCGGTCGCCATGTCCTTGACCTCGTGGCCGCGGTCCTCGCCGAACGGCGGGAACCACACGAACGGGATCCCCTTCTTCGACGCGTACTGCACCTGCTTGCCCACCTTGGCGGCGCTGTGGAACACCTCGGTGTTGACCCCGCGCCGGCGCAGCGCGGCCCCGGTGCGCAGCGCGTCTGCGCGGCGCTCGTCGGACGGCACGACGACGAGGACCTGGGTCGGTGTCGCGCGCCCGCCGGACAGCCGGCCCTCGGCGACGAGCTTGGCGAAGATCCGGGTGAGCCCGATCGAGATGCCCACGCCCGGCAGCCGGCGCCGGATGAACTGGCCGGCGAGGTCGTCGTAGCGGCCCCCGGCGACGATGCTGCCGTAGCCGGGGTCGTCGTCGAACGCCGCCTCGTAGACGGTGCCGGTGTAGTAGTCCAGGCCGCGGGCGATCGACAGGTCGGCCACCGCGCTGCCCTCCGGCAGGTCGGCCAGCGAGTCCAGCACGAAGCCCAGCTCGTCCAGGCCGGTGTCGAGCAGCTCCGAGGAGACCCCGAGCTTGCGCACCGACTCCACCACGGAGCGGTCGGCGCCGCGGATCTGGGCGAGTTCCAGGCAGGTGTCGGCCTGGGCGACGGTGAGCCCGGCCTCCTCGGTCAGCAGCGCGCGCACCGCGCCGCCGCCGATCTTGTGCAGCTTGTCGACGGCGCGGATGACCGCCATCGGATCCGGGGCGCCGAGTCCTTCATAGACGCCCTGCAGGACCTTGCGGTTGTTGATGTTGAGCGTCCACGGCGGCAGGTTCAGGCCGCTCAGCACCTCGTGCGCGATCCGCGGCAGCTCGGCGTCGAAGTGCAGCGGGACGCTGTCGACGTTGATCACGTCGATGTCGCACTGGGTGAACTCGCGGTACCGGCCCTCCTGCGGGCGCTCACCGCGCCACACGCGCTGGATCTGGTAGCGCTTGAACGGGAACGCCAGGTCGTTGAAGTGCTGGGCGACGTAGCGCGCGAACGGCACGGTGAGGTCGAAGTGCAGGCCGAGCCGCGCCTCGGAGTCGTCGCCGCCGTCGTGCACCCGGTGCAGGGTGTAGACCTCCTTGGAGGTCTCGCCCTTGGCCATCAGCACGTCGAGGTTCTCCACCGACGGCGTCTCGACCGAGGCGAACCCGTACCGCTCGAAGCCGGCCCGGATATGGTCCTGCCAGCGCTGCTCCTCGGCCCTGATCTCCGGCAGCCACTCGGGGAAGCCGCTGATGGGGGTCGGACGGACGATGCGCTGATCGGACATCGGTAGACGGGTCTCCTTTGGACCGGCTGGTGGAACTGCGCTCCATGGTAGGCCCTGGTAGGGGACCGCGCGGTCGGGAGCGGGGCGCGGCGCTGCAGGGCCGCGCGGCTAATGGTGCGGCCGCGGTGCCGCGGGGCGGCGCCGCGGGAGGTGCGGATGCGCGCCCGCCGGTCCGCTCGGGGCGGCCTGCGCGCGCGGATGCTGCGCGGTGCCGCCAACCGGCTGGACGGTTGGGCGGCGGCGCCGGTACAGCGCCGCCACCGGCCCACATGGACGGTATGTGGGCCGGTGGGGCCACCGGGCGCAGAAGGTGTCGGCCGCGTGGGCCGTCCGTCTGTGCGACGGTGAGGACCGGTCCGGCCGGATGCCCTCTGCGCTACCGCTGTGCCAGTTCTGCGATCGCCGGGCTCCGCGTCGGCGGCCTCTGCCCACCACGGTAGACCTCGGCACCGGCCGCGGACACCGATCCCGGCGGCCGAAATGGGCCGCTCACAATGTCATAAAGTCCTCGCAGCACACTGCCCCCGCGGTGCAGGGGAGTGGTAGGAGCGTGCCCCGCGGTGCGGCCTGCGCCGCGGGCCGCAGGCCAGGGCGCCGCGCACGGCGGTGCGCTGCCCGGCGGGGTCTGCAAAGATGCATAAAACAGGCGTTAAACGGCATAGCTGGCAGGCGTTCGGCGGCAGCGGGCGGGAGCGGGAGTGGCCATGGCGGCGACGACACGGCGGAGGCAGCGGTGAGGGTGGGCTGGAAGCTCTACGGGGACGGCAGCGCCCCGCCGCCCGGCCAGGTCGTAGCGCCGGGAGAGCGGCTCTCCTGGGGCCGGACCATCGGCCTCGGCGCCCAGCACGTGGTCGCCATGTTCGGCGCCACGTTCGTGTTCCCGGTCATGATGGGGCTCGACCCCAACCTGGCGATCATGATGTCGGGCCTGGCCACCATCCTCTTCCTGCTCGTCGTGAACAACCGGATCCCCAGCTACCTGGGATCCAGCGCTTCCTTCGTCGGCGCGGCGACGCTGATCGCCGCGGGCGGCGGCGGCCCCGCCGTCATCACCGGCGCCGTCTGCGTGGCCGGCGTCGTCCTGGCGCTGTCCGGCTTCGCCATCCACCTGCTCGGCCCCAAGGCGGTGCTCGCCGCCTTCCCGCCGGCGGTCACCGGCGCCGTGGTCATGCTGATCGGATTCAATCTCGCGCCGGTCGTGGCGGACAGCTACTGGCCCTTCGACCAGTGGATCGGCCTGGCCACCATGGCCTTCGTGATGCTGGCGACGGTGCTGCTGCGCGGCTTCCTCGGCCGCATCACGATCCTGCTCGGCCTCGTCTTCGGCTTCGCCGCCTCGCTGATCGCCGACACCTTCTCCCGGGCCGGGGAACCGCGCGTCGACCTGTCCGGCGTCGCCGACGCCGCCTGGGTCGGCCTGCCGGAGTTCCATGCGCCGGAGTTCCAGCTCTCCGCGATCATGGTCGCGCTGCCCGCGGTGATCGCGCTGATCGCCGAGAACGCCGGCCACGTCAAGGCCGTGCAGGAGATGACCGGCGAGGACCTGGACCCCTACATGGGGCGCGCGATCGCCGCCGACGGCGTGGCGACTGCCCTGTCCAGCGCGGTCGGCGGCGCCCCGACCACCACCTACGCGGAGAACATCGGCGTCATGGCCGCGACCCGCGTCTACTCGACCGCCGCCTACTACTGCGCGGCCGTCGTCGCCGTGCTGTTCGGTCTCTGCCCCAAGTTCGGCGCGCTGATCGCCGCCGTCCCCGAGGGCGTGCTCGGCGGTATCACGGTCGTGCTCTACGGCATGATCGGCCTGCTCGGCGCCAAGATCTGGGTGGAGAACCGGGTCGACTTCGGCAACCCGATCGTGCTGGTGCCGCTGGCCGGCGGCCTCATCGCGGGCATCGGCGGCGTGCAGCTGGAGTTCACCGAGGCGTTCGTGGTCGAGGGCATCGCCCTCGGCACGATCATCACGCTGGCCGGATACCACGCGCTCTACTGGCTGGCACCGGAGTCGATGCGGCCGGAGCCCGCCGGCCCGTCCGCTACCCCGGGCGGGGGCGCCGGCACCGTCCTCGGAACCGGAGTGGACGCCGTGGAGGGGGCGGAAAGCGGCGCGGAAGGCGCCGCGGACCCATCCGGGGGCACCGAGTCCGATTCGAGTCCGTACGGGGACGAAGGTCCCGAATCGGGCACGGGGCGCCGCTGACCTGCCCGCGCGCCCGCGGGGCCGCGGCGCGGGAAAGCGCGCCCCGCGCCGCGATTCCGGCGAACCTTCCCAACCGGTCACACAGCGCGACCTGACGGTGCTAGGTTCACGGGGACGGCCTCCCGCGCGAAACTGCGCGGGCCGTATCCCTTTTGTGGCGGGCGATCCCGGTTTTCGGCGCTTCCGTCCCGCCGGCGCCTCGCACGAGGCCCGGCCGGCCCCGCTGGATCGGGGGCCGTTGCCGGGGCAGCCGCCCGATTCGCCGCAGCCGGAGCCGTGAGGACCCTGAGGACGCAGTGAACGAGTCACCGAAGCTCTCCACCAAGATCATCGTCGCCGGCGGGTTCGGAGTCGGCAAGACGACGTTCGTCGGCGCGATCTCGGAGATCCCTCCGGTGCGCACCG
Organism: Nocardiopsis coralliicola; assembly: GCF_054779695.1. Lineage (NCBI taxonomy): Bacteria > Bacillati > Actinomycetota > Actinomycetes > Streptosporangiales > Nocardiopsidaceae > Nocardiopsis > Nocardiopsis coralliicola. The sequence goes on from NZ_BAAGXT010000041.1 coordinate 53,856, forward strand.
AGGCCGCCGTCACGGCCGCCAGCGTCGGCATCGACGACCTGTCCCAGACACCGGACAAGCAGAGCACCACCGTGGCCATGGACTTCGGCCGCATCTCGCTCGACACCGACCTGGTGCTCTACCTCTTCGGAACGCCCGGCCAGCAGCGCTTCTGGTTCATGTGGGACGACCTGGTGCGCGGCGCCCTGGGCGCCGTCGTCCTGGTCGACGTGCGCCGCCTGGAGGACTCCTTCCAGGCGATCGACTACTTCGAGAAGCAGTACCGCCTCCCGTTCCTCATCGCGGTGAACGACTTCGCGGAGGGGTCGCCGTACGCCGATAACGACCTGCGTGATGCGCTGGACCTCGATGCGGGTGTGCCGATTGTGCACTGCGATGCGCGGGATCGTCAGTCGGTGCTGGATACGTTGGTGGCGTTGGTGAAGCGTGCGATGGCGGTGGAGGCGCGTCAGCGCGGCGGCCAGCTGGTGACCTGAGGCGGCCCGCCCCGGTCCTGGCGCAACGGTGCGGGCGCCTCTCGGAGCGTCCTGCGGCAGCGGTCGCCCCGTCAGCGCGACCGCCCCCGGTCGGCGGGCGCCCGGTTGCGCATCCGCCGGTTCAGGCCCGCGTCGCGGTCGGCCGCGCGCAGTGCAGCGTTGACCGGCAGCACCGCCGCGGGCAGCGCGATCACCGTGCACAGCGCAGTGAGGCCCAGCAGCAGCCCCCACGGCACCGCCAGCGGTACCGCAGGCGCCCAGGCGGTCAGCGCCGACCTCAGGACGGCGAGCACGGCCACGGTGACCCCGGTGCCCAGCAGCGCGCCGACCGCGGTCACCCCCAGCGCCTCGCCCGCAACCGCACCCAGCACCTGCCGGCGCGACGCACCCGCGCGGCGCAGCGCGGCCAGGTCGTGCCGCCGGTCGACGGCCGACATCACCAGCGTCCCCGCGATCGCCGTGCACGAACTCAGCAGCACCGCGGTGAGCAGCACCGCTCCGAAGAGGCGCACCAGCCGGTCGTTCCCCTCCCGCCCCGGCTCCACGGCACCCGCCGCGTCGATCCGGACCGGGGCCCCGCCGGAAGCCTCCGCCCACGCGGCGCGCGCCTCCTCCGGATCGGCGCCACTCGGCGCGCCCAGATAGGCGAACCGGACCGGACCGCCGCCGATGCCGTCCGGCGGGGCGATGTAGCTGAAGCCGTTCCACGGGCCCGCGGCGAGCACCGCGTCGACGCGCAGCCGCACGCTGTCCCCGCCCGCGCCGATCCGGACCTCGACGGTGTCCCCGGCCGCCGCACCCAGCGCCGCGGCGTCCCCCTCGGCGAGCGCCGCACCGCCCGGGGCCAGGTCGGCGAAGGCGCCATCGGAGGCCGGCGGGTCGATGGCGGCGGTGATCGCGGCCGGGTCGACCGCCAGGGCGGTCCCGTCGAGTGCAGGGGCGGCATCCGGCTCCGCACCGACCGGCGCCACGTCGATCTCCCGCAGCTCAGCGACTTCCGCGCCGCCCCGGGCGAGTGCGGCGAGCAGCCGCTCCGGGACACCGCCGCCGCCCTGGCCGTCGCCGCTCGCCGCGGCGCCGGACGCGGTCGCCGTGGCGTCGGCGGCGGTCCAGGGCAGCGTGGCCGCGGCGGACGCCGCCGAGGTCACCGCCACCGGGCCGGCCAGGACCCCGGTGAGGCCGACGGTCAGCAGCACCGGTGCGCACAGCGACGCCGTGCGCCGCACCGACGCCGTCATGCTCTCCCGCACCAGCTGCGGCACCGCACCGGCGCCCGGCAGGCGGGACAGCGGCGCGGTGAGCAGCCGCGCCAGCGGCGGGATCACCACCGGCGCCAGGAACGCCGCGGTGAGGATCGCGCCCATCCCGGTCAGCACCGACAGCGGGACCATGCCGTCGCCCTCCGCCCGCGCCAGCCCGTACCCGGACAGCGCGGTCGCCGCGGCCGCGCCGGCGCCGAGCACCCAGCGGCCGGCGGTCATCGCGTGCGTGTCGACGGAGGCGTCCCGCAGCGCCTCCACCGGCTGCACCCGGCGGATGCGGCGGGCCGGTCCCCACACGCCGGCCATCGCCACCGCGCAGCCGGTGCCGAAGGCGAGCACCAGCGCGACCGGCTCGGCCGGGACCGCCGGGGGCTCCGGCGCGGCGCCGTCGCCGCGCAGCTCGACCGGCAGCAGCGCGACCAGCGGCCGCCC
>NZ_BAAGXT010000042.1:0-55268 GCF_054779695.1 Nocardiopsis coralliicola
GTCCGGTCCGCAGGCACCCCCGCCCGGGCCGCCCGGGACCTGGCCCCCCGCCGCACCCGCGCAGCGCGGCGGGCGGCCGGGGCGCCCGCCCTCCGTGCGGCAGGCCGCTCCCTACGCGCCGGTACCCGAAGCAGGGCGGCAGCCCGCTGCGCCGGAGCCGCAGCAGCCGCCCGGGCCCTCCGCCCCCGAACCGGTGCAGCCGCCGCATCCGGCGCCGCCGCGCCGGGACGACGTGCCCGAGCCCGAGATGCTTCCGCCGCTCGCTGAGGCGCCCGACGACGGCGCCATCGACGACGCCGAGCCGCAGACCGTCCGGCTGGCGCCCCGGCGCGGTCCGGCCGGCGCCGGCCCGAGCGCGCCGGAGCCGGCCGCCCAGGAGCCGCCGGAGCCCGCTCCGCTGCCGGAAGCCGACGAGGCCGGCGAGAGCACCGTGCGCCTCAACCCGGGAGGTGCGGGCGCGCCGGCCGCCGGGTCTGCTGCGCCAGCCGGCCCCGCGCTCCCCGGTGCGGACGGAGCGGACCCGGGGGACGAGACCGTTCGGCTGGGCCCCGGCCCCGCACCCGCGGGCGCCGCCCCCGGCGGCACCGACGAGTTCGAAGGGACCGTGCCGGTGCGCCCGGGCGGGCGCACCACCGCGGGCCGCGGAGCCGCTCCGCCGCCCGCTCAGCAGGCGCCGGCACCGCAGCGCGGTCCGGGAGCGCCGGAGCAGGCCGGCGGGCACGCGCCGCCGTCCGGCGGCGCACCCGCAGAGCACCAGTGGGGCCAGCTGACCGGCGGGCACCAGTCGCTCCTGCACAGCGCGCCGCCCGCTCCGGTGCGGCCGCAGCCGCAGCCGCAGCCGCAGCCCCAGGGGCAGGGGCAGCAGCCTCCGCAGGGGCATCCGGCGGCCCCGCAGCCGGCCCCGCCGCAGCCCGACCCCCAGGCCGCTGCCTGGGGGCCGCCGGCCCAGACCGGGCAGCAGCCTCCTGCCGCGCCGTACAGCGCCGGGCCCGCGCAGCAGCAGCCGGCGCCGCCGCAGCATCCGTCGCAGCCGAACGCCGGCTTCGCGCCGCCGCAGGGCCAGCAAGGGCAGCAGGGGCCGCCGCCCTACGGGGCGCCCGCGCAGCCGGGTGCGCCGTATGGGGCGCCGCCCTACGGGCAGCCCCAGCAGTACGGGCCGGCCGGCTACGGTCCCCAGCCCTATGAGCAGCCGCCGATCCAGGCGGGACCGGAGGAGTTGGACACCTCGGCGCTGGTGCGCGGCGGCGGGAAGAAGAGCAAGCCGCGCGGCGGCTGGCGCAAGGCCGTGCACGCCGCGTCGCTGGGCCTGGTGAGCCCGGGCGAGTCGGCGGCCGACAAGCGCCGCAACGAGCTGGTCGGCCGCGCCCGCACGCACGTCGCGGGCGGCCACCACCGGGTGGCGGTGCTCAGCCTGAAGGGCGGCGTCGGCAAGACCACGACGACGGTCGCGCTCGGCTCCATGCTCGCCTCGCTGCGCGGGGACCGGGTGCTCGCCGTCGACGCCAACCCCGACCGCGGCACGCTGTCGGACAAGGTGCGGCTGGAGACCGCGGCGACCATCCGGGACCTGCTCAACGAGCAGCACGCGATCACCCGCTACGCCGACATCCGCGGGTTCACCTCGCAGGCCGCGAGCCGGCTGGAGATCCTCGCCTCCGACCGCGACCCGGCGGTCTCCGAGGCGTTCAGCGAGTCGGACTACCGCGAGGTCACCCGGCTGCTGGAGCACTACTACTCGATCTGCCTCACCGACTGCGGCACCGGACTGCTGCACTCGGCGATGCGCGGCGTGCTGGGACTGGCCGACCAGGTCGTGCTCGTCAGTTCACCCTCGGTGGACGGTGCCCGCAGCGCCAGCGCCACGCTGGACTGGCTGGAGGCGCACGAGTACGGCTACCTGGTGCGCGGCGCGGTCGTCGTCCTGTCCATGGTCCGCTCCAGCGGCAAGAGCTCGGTCGACCTCGACCGCCTCGAGCAGCACTTCGCCGGGCGCTGCCGCGCTGTGGTGCGCGTGCCGTGGGACCCGCACCTGGAGGAGGGCGCCGAAGTCGACCTGGAGCGCCTGGCCACGTCCACCCGGGACGCCTACCTCCGCCTCTCCGCCACCGTCGGCGAAGCCTTCGCCTGGCCCCGCTGACACCCTCGGGCCTCCCGGCCGGGGAGGCCCGAGGTGTGGGTTAGCATCGGTCCAGTCCGGCATGCCGGCCAGGAGGGTTCGCATAGCGGCCGAGTGCGACGGTCTTGAAAACCGTTAAGTCCTTACGGGGCTTCGTGGGTTCGAATCCCACACCCTCCGCTGCAGCGCCGCCGAGACCCCCACTGACGTGGTGAAACACCACCGAAGCGGGGGTCTTCGCGTGTCCGGGCCGATGCAGCCGTGTGCCCCCGTGTGCAGCCCGCAGCGGGCGTCTGCGGAATATTCGCGGAATGCCTCCGCGCGCGTTCGCGCAGCTCATCACCCAGACATCCCGAACAGCCCCGGTGTTCCGAGGTCCCGTATGGCGTGCCAGGCCGTAGGCGGCCATGCCGCATGAGCTTCACTGGGCGGCCTATCGGGAATTGTGGAGACCCCCTCCCTTTGCAAGGGCTCACGTGGCGGCATGGATCGGACTCATCGGAACACTCATCGGTGCAGGGGCCACGCTTCTCAGTCAGTACCTCGTGAAGAGGTCCGAGAAGCACGACGATCGCATGATGCTGATGGTTGCCCGGAGCGCCCAGCTCGTTGCCCTTGCCAACGACTACCGGAACCGCGTCTGGGAGGAACGCAGTCTGGGGGTCGCGGATCGGGTGTCTGCCTGGAACCTTCAGGACTACCGATTGGCCGAGGCGCACATCAGCATCGTGTGCCGTGCTCCTTCAGTACGCCTCTCGCTTCGCGAGCTGAACGAAGCGGGAAAGGAGCTGGGCAGAGTATGGCGAACCGATGCGTCGAAGGAGCCCGAGGTGGAAGCAGCGGGGCGTAGACACCGCGAGGCCCTTGGCAGCTTCATCGAAACAAGTGCTGACTACATCGCCGCGATGGGCAAGAGTGCAGTATGAGTAGTGCCAAAGCGGGGTGCTGATGCTGGACGGGATCCTGCCCGCGACGGCAGGGTGCAGCCACGAGATGGCCTTCACACCTGGACGGATCACCGACGTCTGCGCAGATCCGGACGCGCGGTGGGGGGAAGGACCGCCGGGGGCGGACCGGGGCGCCGGAAACGCGGGTACCGTTGCGTGACACGTGGGACGCGGGCCACATCCGGACCGGAGCGGCTCCGCGGCCCCTGCCGCGCCGAAGGGCGCGGCGGGCGCGCTCGCCGCGCCCTTGCGTCCCCCAGGGCCCGAGCTGGACGGGGTGGTGCTAGCACCCCGAAGCGCGGTCGGGTCCGCCGCCGCCGATTCGGGATCTGCGCACCATCGCGGGGCCGGTATCGGCGTCCGTAGGGTCGAACCACCGAAGAACCGGGGGCGTCGGACCCGCGGAAAGGCCCGGCCTGCCGCACTGCGGCGGGACGCGTTCCGCGGGACCGGTCCGAGCGCGCAGCGCGCGCCCGGAGCGCCGCAACGGCAAGGAGCGATCGATGACCCCCTCTGCAGCCTCTGCAGTGCAGGACGCCTCTCCCCCGGCGCGGCGGCAGTCACCCGAGCGGCGGCGCAGCGTGCCCGGCGAGGGCCGCGACCTCTTCCTCGACGCGCTGCGCCTCTTCGTGATCGTGCTCGTCGTGCTGCAGCACTGGTCACTGCCGGTGCTCGCCTACGAGGCCGGCACCGGAGAGCTGCGGCTGGACACCGTGCTCAGCACCGACGGGGGCTACATCGTCACCTGGTTCGTCCAGGTCATGCCGCTGATCTTCTTCGTCGGCGGCGCCGTCAACGTACAGAGCCACCGGGCCGCCAAGGCCCGCGGGGGACGCTCCTCGGAGTGGATCGCGCGGCGGCTGCGCCGGCTGGCGTGGCCCGTGGTCCCGCTGACCGCCGCGTGGATCCCCGCCTCCTACCTGCTCGACGCCGTCGGAGTATCCGACCAGCCGCTGTCGGTGGCCACCCACGCGGCCGGGATGGTGCTCTGGTTCCTCGCCGTGTACGTGCTCGTCATCGTCGCTACGCCGCTGCTCTCGATCGCCGACCTGAAGTACGGCTGGCGGGTCCCGGTGGCGCTGCTGGCCGGAGCCACGGCGGTCGACGCGCTGCGCTTCGGCTCCGGTGTCGACGCTGTCGGTTACGCCAACATCGCCTTCGTCTGGCTCGCCGTGCACCAGTTCGGGTTCCGCTACAGCGCGGGCGCGGTGGGCCGCATCCCCGCCGCGGCCATGGCGGCCGGCGGTTTCGGCACGGCCGTCGGGCTCGCCGCGCTCGGTCCGCACTCGGCGAATATGACCGGGGTGTTCGCGGTCGAGGCGTCCAACGTCTCTCCGCCGACCATGGTGCTCGCCGCGCTCGGCGTCGGCCAGATCGGCATCGCCCTCCTGCTGCGCCCGTGGATCGCCGTCTGGAGCGGGCGCCCGGTACCCGCGCGGTTCATCGGATGGGCCGGGCCGCGGCTGATGGCCGTCTACCTCTGGCACATGGCGCCGCTGGTCCTGATCGCCGCGGTCCTGGTGGCCGGGGTCGGGATGGCCACCCCGGCGCCGCTCTCGCCGATGTGGGGCCTGTGGATCCTGGCCGGAGCGGTCCTGCTGGTGCCGCTGCTGTGGGCGGTGGCGCGCTGGGCGGTCCGGCTCGAGGTGCCGCCGCGCCGGCTCAGCGGCGACCCGGGGCGGGTGCGCGCGCTCGCCGCGGCCGGCCTGATGGGCGGCGGCCTGCTCTTGCTGACCGTCGCCGGCCTGGGCACCGGTCCGCTGCCGGCGGTGGGCGCCGCCGCGGTGGCCGGCGGGCTCGCGATCACGCTGCCGCTGGCGCCGCGGGCGATGCCGCTGGGTGCAGCCGGGTGACAATTGCTGTTACTCGCGAGTAACATGGCGCCATGTCCACCATGAGCTCAGCAGAGTCGGACGCGGTCGCCTCCGGTTTCCTGGCCGCCGTCCCCTTCGCCCGCACCCTCGGCGTGGTCTTCGAGGAGCTGGAGCACGGCCGCGCCGTCCTCCGCCTCCCGGACGAGCCGGCGCACCACAACCACCTGGCCGGACCGCACGCGGGCGCCATGTTCACCCTCGCCGAGTCGGCGTCCGGGGCCATCGTCATCGGCACGTTCGGCGACACGCTCGACCGCGCCGTTCCGCTCGCGGTCTCCGCGGAGATCCACTACACCAAGCTGGCCATGGGCGACATCGTCGCCGAGGCCGTCCTGGGACGGGACCGCGCCGACGTCCTCGCCGAACTCGACGCCGGCGAGCGGCCCGAGTTCCCGGTCGACATCGAGCTGCGCACCACCGACGGCACGGTCACCGGCCGGATGACCGTCCGCTGGACCCTGAAGCCGAACAAGAACCCCGCCTAACGCGGCCGGTCGGCGGCCCCGAGGTCCGCCTCCGCCCCTGCCGAGCCGGCCCGCTGCACGCGGCGGGCCGACTCGGCTGCCCCCCGCTCCGCGTGCTCGCGGTGGCCCGCGCCCGCCCCCGCAGCCTCCGCACTCCCACCCGCCCCAGCAGGATCGGTGCGGCAGGAACGGGCCTTCCCGCGCTCGGCCGCGGGGGATACGGTCGGCCCGTCCGGGCGGTCGGCGACCGGTGCACACGCGGCGCCGGGGGAGCAGGGGCGGGTGGTCGGGTGCAGTTCAGCGTCGAGCGGAGCGCGTTCGCCGAAGCGGTCGCGTGGACTGCCCGGGTGCTCCCGGCGCGTCCCGCCGTCCCCGTGCTGGCCGGACTGCGGATGGAGGCCGGCGGCGGGCAGCTCCGCCTCTCGGGCTTCGACTACGAGGTGTCGGCGCGCTCGCAGGTTCCCATCACCGCAGCCGGACCGGGCAGCGGCACCGGCGCCGCGGTGGTCTCCGGCCGGCTGCTCGCCGAGATCGCCCGCATGCTGCCCGACGCCCCCGTCCAGGTTGCGGCCGACGGCGCGCGCGTCCGCCTCACCTGCGGCCACGCGCACTTCACTTTGCTCACCCTTCCGCTGGAGGACTACCCGCGGCTCCCCGACATGCCCGCCCGAGTCGGCACCGCACCCGCAGCCGACCTGGCCGCCGCGATCCGCCAGGTGGTGCCGGCCGCGGGCCGGGACGACACCCTGCCGATGCTCACCGGCGTGCACGTCGTATTCGGCGGCGAAGAGCTCACTCTCGCCGCCACCGACCGCTACCGGATCGCACTGCGCCGACTCGACTGGCACGCCGACCACCCCGACCCCGCCGCGTCCGCGCTGGTGCCCGCCCGAACTCTGCACGACATCGCCCGCTCCCTCTCCGCCGCAGACGAGGCGGCCATCGCGCTCAGCACGCTGCCGCTCGGCGCCGGCGCCGGCGCCGCGGCGGTGCGCAGCGAGGGCATGATCGGTTTCGATGCGGGCGGCCGGCGCACGACGTCCCGCCTCATCGACAGCGACTTCGCGGAAGTGGAGTCCCGCTTCCCCGACGCGTTCGAGGAGACGGCGGACGTTGCCGCTGGGCCGCTGGTGGAGGCCGTCAAGCGGGTCGCCCTGGTCGCCGACCGCACCTCGCCGGTCCGGCTCTCCTTCCGGCCGGGCGAAGTGGTCCTGGAGGCCGGTTCCGGCGAGGACGCCCAGGCCGCGGAGGCGCTCGCCGCCGACTACTCCGGTGCGCCGATCCGCATCGCCTTCGCCCCCGGCTACCTGCTGGACGGCCTCGCGGCGGTCCGCACCGAAGCGGTCCGGATCCGGATGGCCGCGCCCACTCGCCCCGTCGTCATCGCGGAAACCGGCGGTGCAGAGTTCCGCTACCTGGTGATGCCGCTCCGATCGGTCTGAACCGCTCCCGCCCCCGCCGCGGGGTGCGGGCGGCGGGTACGGGAAGGCGGGAGCAGGTCAGTCCGGGCAGCCTTCGTTGCTGCGGATCTGATCGCGGTCGAACGGCAGGAGCGCGTAGTGCAGACTGCGGTAGCGCAGCAGCCGCTGGGAGATCGGCACGGCCCAGCGCTGCAGGACCGGGTGGCGCCGCTGCAGCAGCAGGCTCGCGTGCCGCGCCTCGGGGCCCTCCAGCAGCTGGACCCGGCCGCGCACCGGCTGCCCGCACGGCTGCCCGCGGTAGCTGGACGGGCGGAGGTCGGCCACCGGATGGTCGCGGAGCTGCGCCGCGGTGGCGGAGTCTTCCCAGGTGCGGAAGAGCACCCGGTCGCCGTCGACGACGTAGCTGACCGGGGTGTCCGTTCCGGTCACCCCGTCGCTGGCGTAGGTGGTGAGGGCTCCGGTCTTGTAGGAGCGGAAGGGCCTGAGCGTGGCTTGGGTCATTCCGGCAGACTCCCGTCGGCAGTCGGGTCGCACCGGTGCGCGGATCTCGGCCGCTCGGCGGCGCTGCTCTCTCCCCTTCCCTTCCCCGAAGAGTGACCTCCATCACTTCGCGGCGGGGCGGCCGTTGCGGGCCGTATCCGGGCGCCAGAGCGGGGTCTGCCCCGTTTTTCCACAGGGCTGACCCGGGAAAATAGGGTTATCCACCGGCAATCCCCTGCTTGTACACAGGTTTATCCACAGGCTATGTGGACAACTGGGGACGCCCGGGGACACCGGTGAGGAACGGAGGCCGCAGGGGCAATCCGGCCTGCGGGTGCCTCCGGGGACACGGCGCCGCGCAACGGGCGCGGCGGACGGATGCGGGGCGCACCGGGCGGCAGCGGCCGCGCCGGAACGGTGCCGCGGGTAAGCCGGGTGCGGGGCGGATCAGGTGCCGTGCGGCAGCGACGAGGTGTCCCCGCCGCCGACCGAGGTCTCCATCCCCAGCTGGGCGCTGCGGCCGCGCAGGTAGCCCGCGCGGGCGCCGGCCCGATGGTGGGTGCGCTCCGGACGCGTCGGCTTCAACTGCGGGAAGCGGCGCTGGAAGTCCTCCTGGACACGGCTCACGTCGGCGCGGAGCACCAGGTCGGCTCCTGCTCCGCCGGCCGCACCCTCGCTGCTGCCGCCCTCGTCGCCGTCGGCGTCGTCGGATTCCTCGCGCAGCCGCGCGCGGAGCTCCTTGATGCGCTCGGCCACCGCATAGCCGTAGGCGCGGATGAACGACCGGTAGAAGCGGCTGCGCTCGGTGGCCAGCGCAGACCGGTCGAGGTTGCGCAGCTCGCGCAGGTCGGCGATGTGGTTGCGCGCCGTGAACCGCGCGGACGCCTCCATCTGCAGGGTGATGGAGGGCAGCAGTACGCGGAGCGAGTCCAGCGCAGTGTCCGTACCGACGATGATCAGGGTCCGCTCGGTGTTGGCGGCGGTGTTGCCGCGCACCGCGGACTGGCAGCCGAGCGCGGCCGCAATGCCGGCCAGCGCCTTCACCCGCGCCTTGCCGTGCCCGCCGACACCGGACACGGGGAAGTCGAGGCGCGAGACGGACTCGGCCTCTTCGCCGCGCTGGGCGCGCGCCTCCGCCTCGGCGATGGCGTGCCGCGTCATCAGTTCGGCAGCCTTCGCGGTGAACGCCTGGCTCTCCGCGTCGGTGACGGACGGGTCCTCGGCCATCCGCAGCAGGCCGCGGACGCGTTCGACCATCTTCGCTCGGGCGTCGTCGACGGACGTGTGGGAAGTCAACGGGCTCCTCTCGGTGACCGGCTCCGAGCCTACCGGCCACCCGCCCGCGCCCTCAGCGCCGCGCCCCTCAGTTGCGGCCGCCCGCGACGGTGCCGATGACGCCCAGGATCACCCACAGCACGGCGGCCGTGATGAGCCCGAGGCCGATCCCGGCGAACAGCCCGCCGGAGAAGATCGTGACGACCCCCACGCCCAGGCCGGCGAGCAGCGCCGGAGGGCCGGCGAACTTCCACGGGTACTGCGACGCCCAGCGGCGGGCCCGGCGGTCGCCCTTCGACGACAGCAGCGCCACGGCGCCGCCGACCAGGGCGAAGAAGAAGATTCCGGTGGTGAGTCCGCTGCTCAGCGCCAACCCGTTGCCCAGCAGGGACAGGGCACCGGTGGCGACACCCGCGCCGGTAGCCCACCCCCAGGGCCACAGCATCGTCGCCGAGGCGACGGGGGTGAATGCGTTGCCGCGCTCCAGCGTCATGTCCTTCTCCTTCGCAGCCGGGACCGTTCCCATCCAGACTGCCCGCGCATCGCAGGCAATCCATCAGGGCCCACCCCTGACTTACCCCTGACGCGCAGGCCGTGCACTCCGCCCAACGAGATGCGGCCCCGGTAAGTGCCCGCATGCGCCGCCCGGGACGGCCGGGGACGGCCGGAGACGGCCGGCCGGCGGAGGGCGCGCCGCCTCCGCGCCCGCAGTGCGCTCCCGGGCCGGGGAGACACCGGTTGTTAGCGTGGCCGCCATGACGCCCTACCGCATCGTGGACGCTTTCACCGACCGCCCCTTCGCGGGCAACCCCGCCGCAGTGGTGGTCACCGACGCGCCGCTGGACGGCGACCGGGCCCAGGACATCGCCACGGAGTTCAACCTCTCGGAGACCGCGTTTGTGGTGCGGCCGTCGCAGACCGGTGGTCCGTACGGGCTCCGCTGGTTCACCCCCTCCGTGGAAGTCGACCTGTGCGGCCACGCCACGCTCGCGGCCGCGCACGTCCTGTTCAGCGAGGAGCGCGCCGAGGAGCCGGTCCGGTTCGCCACCCGGGCGGCGGGGACGCTGTCCGTCACACGGGCGGACGGGCTGCTGTGGATGGACTTCCCCGCCAATCCGCCGCGCGAGGTGCCGGTTCCCGACGGCCTCGCCGCCGCCCTCGGCGCCGAACCGCGCTGGGCCGGCGCCGCCGGGACAGGAGACCTGGTGGTGGAGCTGGCGAGCGCCCGCGAGGTGCGCGAGCTGCGCCCGGACTGGGCGGCCCTGGTGCCCTACGCCGACCGCGGAGTCATCGTGACCGCGGCCGAGGAGCCCGGCGCCGAGCACGCCTTCGTCTCCCGCTTCTTCGCCCCCGCCGTGGACGTGGCGGAAGACCCGGTGACCGGAAGCGCGCACACCGCGCTGGCGCCGCTGTGGGGCGGGCGGCTCGGGCGCGAGGCGTTCTCCGCGGAGCAGGTCTCGGCCCGCGGCGGTGTGCTGCAGCTGCGGCTGCCCGCCGATGCGCCCGACCGCGTCGCCATCGGCGGCAGCGCGGTCTCCGTCGGTGAGGGCCGCCTGCTGTACTGACACATATCGGACCGTTGAATAGTGAATTCCGAACGGGGCGGAATTTGCCGCCGCCCGGTGCTGCGGTGCGTTGCTCCGGGCGGCTGGAATTGCGGGGATCCGGTCCGGGGAAATTGGCGCTGCGGCCCGGCGATGCCGGAATCCGGCGCCCGGAGCGCAAAGAGCACCCGTCGAGTACTGCGCTTGCGTTAGCGGCCGGCGCCCGGTCCTCCGGCCGGCGCTCCGGCGGGCGCACCCGCGCAGCCCGCTGGCGCCGCGGCGTTCAGCGCCTCCGGCGGCCGGGGGGCACCGGCGCCGGGCCGCCGGAGGCGAGGCGGCCTCCGGCTCCAGCCGGACCGGCCCCCGGATGAACCCCCCGCCCTGCCCGGTGCGGCCCAGGGCGCGCCAGGTGGCCGTGCTGCTCCGCTCGGCTCGGGCCACGGCGGCGCGCCTTCCGACAGGCACCGGGCGGCGCAGGCCGCAGGGGTCCCTACACGCAGCGGAGCAGGCCCGAAAGGCCGGCCGCGGCGAGCCAGTCCTGGCTGACCCGGAGCCACGGCGCGGGCGCCTCGGCGCCGGCCCGGGCCACTTCAACGCCGGGCGCAGGGCCGATCGGGGCATCGGTGAAGAGCCGGAACCGCGGGTACCAGAGGTGCAGCTCCGGGAGCGCCGCGGGGTCGGGGACGGCGCCGCCCGCGATGCCGTCGGAGGCGATACGCGCCAGCGCGTCGCGCAGGTCCGCGGCCGCGTCCGGGGCCGGCTCGCCGCCGAGGACCGCCGCCGCGTCGACTGCGACGCGCAACCGGGCCGGCAGCGCCGCCGCCAGCAGCGGCCACGCCTCGCCGAATGCGGGGACCAGCACCAGCTGCGGCACCTCGTCGGCGGCGACCCAGCGGATCTCCTCGCTCTCGGCGTTGCCCGCGCTGAACGGGCGCTGCGCGTCGGCGGCCGCGAGTACGGTGTCGTAGTGCCACGTCCCCGCGTCGGCGCGGAAGATGCCGGTCACATCGATGTCGCCCAGATCACCGGCCACCTCCTCGCCGAACTCGCGCAGCGCTGCCGCCACCGAGGTCTCCTCCGAGTCCATCGCGCCGCCCGGCAGTCCCCAGGTGCCGCCCTGGTGGCTCCATGCGGCCCGGTGCTGCAGCAGGACGCGGGTCCGCCCGTCCTCCCCGGCCGCGTGCAGGAGCAGGCCGGATGCTCCGAACCGCCCCCACCGGTAACTGCCGTCCGCCAGCTTCACCCAGCCGTTGCCGTCGCCTTCGCCCACCTCGGCTCCTCTCCGTCCCGACGCCGTATCCGTCCCGCAACACGCCCCGTGCCGCACGCGCACCGCACCGCGGCCCGCCGCCCCCGTTCCTATCGCACCCGGCTGCGCAGGCGAGGCCGAATGCGGCCAAGGCGGCCACGGTAGCGCCCCAATCGCTAGGATTCACCGTCGATGGCCAGCTCAGCCCCTTTTGCGGCGCGACTCCCGCTCTACGCCCTCGACCTCGCCCGCAGGTACTGGGCGCCGCTCCTGTGCGTCTGGTTCCTCGCCGACTTCCTGCACCGCATGGCGCTGCGGGGGATGGCGAAGCTCTCCGGCTTCGAACCGGTGCTCGGCTACGCGGTGCTCGGCATCGTCCTCCTGCTCCAACTCGCCGGCTACATTGTGATGTTCCACCTCCTGCGGCCAGCGCTGCCGAACGTGGACGCCGAGTACCGCCGGATGCGTGCCGGCGAGGGCCGGCGCACCATCGGTGAGGCCGAGCGGAACGTGGTGGATGCCGTCGCGATGGCGATCCTGCCGTTCCTCATCTTCTACAGCGCCTGGGACCTCCTCGCCGAGGAGTTCCGCCAGTTCCTCACCACCGCGGTGAACGACCAGGGCCTGGACACGCTGTTCGACCTTGGCGCCGTCGAGATGACCGGGCCGCTGCTGGCGATCGCGCTGGGCGCCTTCGGCCTGCGCGCGCTGTTCGAGCACCTCTACAACCGCTCCGGGAACAAGGCCGCCGGCGTGGCCACCGCGCTCTTCGAGTCGACCTGGATGTTCCTCGGCGTCTTCACCGTTGTGCAGATGGCCACGTCCTTCTGGACCTGGATGAGCGGGCGCGCCGCGGCCGTCGCCGTGCACGACGCGGCCATGGGCACGCTGGCCTGGTTCAACGAACTCGTCTTCCCGCTCCCCCTGCAGGCCGCGGTACTCGGCGCGGTCACCGCCGCTGCGACCGTCTGGGAGATGCTCAAGGGCGCGTTCGTGGAGCCGGTGCTGTGGCTGACGATCACCGCGGTCATCTACGGCGCCCAGATGGACCGCTACAGCGGCCTGTTCCGCCGCGGCAGCCGCGCCGACCGGATGGAGCAGGCGCTGACCCGGAAGGGGCCGTTCAAGGCCGGTGCGCGCTGGCTGCGCCGGGACGCCGCAGACAAGTACGTGCCGTTCCTCAACGCCTTCCGGTTCATCCTCGGCGTGAGCCCCGTCTTCTACCTGTCCTTCTCGCTCTACTACGTGCTGCTGGAGCTGGGCTTCGACTGGATGGAGCGCGGCATCTACACCGCTGTCGGCCCCGGCGAGTTCCTCGGCTTCTGGTGGCCGTGGCTGGAGCCGATGGAGATCGCGCTGGAAGCGGTCAAGTACCTGCTGCGGATCTGCCTGCTGGCCGCCGCCTTCGAACTCATCCTGCGGGCCTCCGGCGGGCCCGCGCGCGGGCGCCGCGCGCGCAGTTCCGCGCCGGCCTGAGGCGCGGCGGCGGGGCTGCCCGCGCGGCTTACTCCGGTTCGGGCGCCTCGAACTCCAGTGCCGCGGGCATGCCCGGACCGCCGTCGTCCGTGGAGCGGGTGTCGACGCGCACCGTGAAGGTCAGCTCCTCGGCCGCCTCTTCCGGCACCAGGAAGCTGACCAGCATCGGCGCCTCCTCCCCGGCGGGCAGCGCACCGCCGTCCTCGCCGGAGCAGCCGAGCATGCCGGGCAGCATCGCGCCGGCCTCGGTGACCGAGGCGCGCAGGTCGAAGGAGGAGTCGGGCTGCCAGGTGCGCCCGCTTCGGTCGGTGGCCTCAAAGGTGCAGGAGGCGAGCAGGTCCGCGGCCGCGGCGTCCGACGGGACCGTCCGGAACACGACGTCGACGAGCGCGACGCCCTCGGGCGGCGGGTCCTGCTCGCCGATCTCGTCCACCAGCAGCCCGCCGATCTCCCATTCGCTGCCGGCGAGCGTGCCCGAGCCGCCGTCGGCGCGGGCCGGGTCCGGCGGGATCGTCCCGCGCTCCTGCATCTCGGACCGTTCGAGCCACCACGGGAGCGCGAGGCTGACCGGCGCGATCACTGCGAGCGCGGCCACCGCGGGCAGCTGCAGCCGCCGCCACAGCGGGGCGCGCGGCCCGCCCCTCCCCTCCGGTCCTCCGCGGCCGGAGTGCCGCCGCCCGTGCCGCTGCTCGCGGCCGTCCGCGGGCATGCCGGGCTGCTGCTGGTGCGGCGGCGGACCGGCCGGCGGGGGAGCGGGAGGCTGCCAGGGCCTCTGCGGGGCATGCTGGCCGGGCGGCGGCGCATGCGGCGGGGGCGGCTGCTGCTGCGGCGGCGCGTGCGGCGGAGGCGGTGGATAGGGCGGGTGCCCCTGCGGCGGGTATCCCGGGGGCGGGCCCTGCGGCGGGTACCCCGGAGGGGGCCCCTGCATCGGCGGCGGTCCCTGCGGAGGCGGGTAGCCGCCGGGCGGGCCGGGGGGCGGCGGGCCGTAGGGGCCGGGGCCGCCGTGCGGTCCATGCGCAGGGCGCGGCCCGTAAGGCCCCGGAGGGGGAGAAGGGTGCATGCCGGTCACACCTCCTGCTGTGCGGCGGGCGGGACGGACAGGGCGGGTTCGGCGCCGTCCACGGCCGAGCGCAGGTCCGAACCGGACAGCTCCAGATCGATCTCGGCGAGCCCGGACAGGCGCCGGTCGAGCCCGGAGAACGCGTTCAGCCGCAGCTCCGGTGCCGTCAGCTGGCCGGGCGGAACCTCGAACAGCACGGAGCCGCGCACCGGTATCCCCGCCGGGAAGCCGGTGCCGGTCGAGCCCAGTGCGGACGTGAGCCAGGTGTTGTGCGTGTAGACGGTGCCGCCGCCGGCGTCCAGCTCGGCCTTCACCTGGTCCAGGTGTTCGCGGGCGGCGGTGATGTCGACGGTCACGACGACCCAGACGCCGTTCGCCTCGATCGCCTCCGCGGCGCCGTCGGCCGGGGCCGGGACCCCTTCCGCGCCGGGTTCCTCCGCTGCGCCGGAACCACCGGAGCCGGCACCGCCGCCGGCGCTCCCCGCGCCGGCGCCCCCGGTGCCACCGGGATCCGCTCCGGAACCGCCGCCGGCGTCCGCGCCCGCGTCGAAGTCGAAGGGGTCCTCCTCGGCGACCGCGGAGGCGAAGGACACGTCGACGACCTCCGCGGTGAACGACTGCGCGTCAACCGGCGCCGACGCGGCTCCGGACGCGGCGATCGGCTCGGTGCGCTCCTCATCATGGTGGATGCGCAGCGACTGCGCCCCCAGCAGGAGCGCCAGGAGCAGGGCGGACGCACTCACGGTGCCCCAGCGGACCGACATGGCTCAGTCCTCCTCAAGCGGGAGTGTGACGACGCCGGCGGTGCTGCCGTCGTCGCCCCAGGACCGCGCCGGATCGGTGAACCCGGGGTCGTAGGACGCCCCGGTCAGGGTCAGTTCCACCGCGTCGACGGCGGCCAGCTGCTCCGAGACGTCGTCCGGCTCGGCGAAGAGGTCCTCACCGAAGATCTCCGCCGACGACTTCGGCGCGGTATCGGTCGGGTCCCCCTCGGCCAGCATCCACACCAGCTCCACTTCCTCGCCGGCGCGCGGCTGGAGCTCGGACACCGTGCCCTCCGGGTGGCGCGGCAGGACGATCGACATCGTCTCGGCGCGCAGGTCGTCGCGGCCGAAGCGGGGCTTGACCACCCGGGAGATCTCGTCGGAACCGACGGGGGCATCGGCAAGGATCTCCACGTCGGCGCGGACCCGCAGCACGAAGCCGCCGGTGTCGGGGTCGCGGCCGGCGCTCGCGGAGTGCACCGCCGCGGCCATCATGGGCGTGCGCACGGTCTTCCCCGGATCCACGGTGGTGAGCATCGTCCGCTCGGCGTCCTGGAAGCCGCCGCCCGCCCACACGGCTGCGGCGAGCACCGCGGCCAGAACGGCTACTGCGGCCACCGCTAGAGCGCGGCCGCGCAGGGTGCGCGGCAGCGGAAGCGGGGGGCCGTCGTCTTCGGCCAGGTCGGGGTAGTGGTGAGCCACGAGTGCGAAGCCTAGGGCGGAGGGGGCGATTCGGGGCGGAAGAGTCCGAATCCGGTCACGGAAATCGGGTGTGGCCTGCGTCCAGCGGGGGCAGTGCTGGCGCGGTGCACCGCTGGGGACGCGGGGCCGCTGCCCCGGCGTCCGGCCGCCGCGTCGGCACCGTCCTGGCCGGGGCGGCCACTGGGAGGCAGCCTATGCCCGCACCCCGGCTCCCGCCTCCCCCGGTGCCCCGGTAGGGGCGGGCCGCAGCGCGCGCTGCAGGGCTGAAACCCGACTGAAAGGCCGGCAGAAGACCGCGCCAATAAGGTCGCCGTGTTCGGCGACCGAGGCTCCGCGGGAGGACGGCCCGCGGATGCCCCGCCGCCGGACGGATTCCTTCCGGCCCCGGGGTATCCGGCTGCGCCGGGCCCACCGTGTCAGGGGAGGATGCATGCTGATCACCGTCGGCCGCGGGGAGGCGGAACGGGGCTCCGAGCGGGGACCCGGACGGTTCACCGGCAAGACCAAGCCGTGGGTCGACGGCGGTGGCGGGCGCGACGAAGATGCGGAGCCCCGGCGCGAGTACCCCCGCACCGCTATGCGAGGGAGAAGACGGCTTGGACAGCGTGGACAGGACAGCAGAGGAGAGGCCCGAATGACTGCAACCCCCGTGAGCCCCGGCATCGACGCGGAGTTCGAGGCGATCATCGCCAAGCTCAAGCCGTTCGAGGACCCGGTCCCGGCCGAGGGCGACCAGCCGCAGCCCGCCCCCGAGGAGGAGGGCCGCGAGGAGAAGGCCGACGACAAGGACTGAGCCCGCTGCGTCCGGCCGGTACCCCGCCGGGTGACAAACCGGTGGCCGGAACCCCGGCGCCGAATACGGAATTCGGCGGCCGAATGGCACCGCTGTTCGGACCGACGCGACCGTTCTCCGCAAATGGCCTTGGTACAGTGCCGTTTGTGGATTTCGGCGTGCTCGGCCCAATTTCGGCGTGGAATGGCGGCGAGCCGGTGGCCGTCGGCGGCCCCCGGCAGCGCTGCATCCTGGGTGCGCTCCTGGTGGACGTGCGCAAAGAGGTGCCGATCGAGCGCCTCGTGGCCTACCTCTGGGGCGACGATCCGCCGCGCACCGCGAAGTCCGTCATTCAGGTGCAGATCTCGCACCTCCGCCGGGCCTTCCCCGACCTGATCCGCACCACGGCCGGCGGCTACATGGCCGACGCGGACCCGGAGCACGTCGACCTGCACCGCTTCCGATCCCACGTCGCCGAGGCGCGCAGCGCCGGCGACCAGGAGAAGGCGCTCGTCCTGTGGAACCGCGCCCTGGACTGCTGGCGCGGTGCCCCGTTCTCCGGTACCGGGTCGGAGCAGATCACCTACACCCTCGTCCAGCCGCTGTCCGAAGAGCGGTGGGCGGCCGTCGCGGAGTGGGCCGAATGCGCCTTCGGGCTGGGGCGGCACGGCGACATCGTCACCCGCCTCACCCCGCTGGTCCGGGAGGAGCCGCTGCGTGAGCGGCTGCGCTACTTCCTGGTGACCGCCCTCTATCGCACCGGCCAGCGCGCCGCCGCGCTGGCCAGCTACGAGGACAACCGGCGGCTGCTCGCCGAGGAACTCGGCGTCGACCCCAGCCCGGAGCTGATCGCGCTGCACCAGCGCATCCTCACCGACACCGAAGGGCGCTCCGCCGACGAGCCCGGCGGTGCCCACTCCGCCGGCGGTACCGCCGCGGCCACGCCCCCGCAGGGGACGGCCGCCGAAGCACTGCCCGCCGTGCCCGAGCCGGTGTCGCGCGCCGAGTCGGCGCCCTGGGTGACCCGCGACGACCTGCCCCGCGACATCCCCGACTTCACCGGCCGCCGCCGCGACCTCGAACGGCTGCTGGCCCTGGGCGGGCAGGACGGCGGTCGGGCCGCCGTGCGGGTGGTCACCGGGCCGGGCGGGGTCGGCAAGACTGCGCTGGCGGTGCACGCGGCGCACCGCCTCGCCGGGCACTTCCCGGACGGCCGCTTCTTCATCGACCTCTACGGCTACAGCCCCGACCAGGAGCCCGTCGCCGCCGCCGCGGCGCTCGGCGCTCTGCTGCGCGCCACCGGCGTTGCGCCGGAAGCGGTCCCGGACTCCGCGGAGGAGCGGTCGGCGCTGTGGCGCGCCCGGCTCTCCGGCCGGAAGGTCCTCGTGGTCCTCGACAACGCGATCGGCCACGCCCAGGTCGCCGCGCTGCTCTCGGCCGCGCCCGGCTCGCTGACCCTCATCACCACCCGCAACGACCTGCCCGGCCTCAGCGGCGTCGGCTACGTCTCGCTGGGCATGCTCGGCGAGGCCGAGTCGCTGGACCTGCTCACCGCCGTCCTCGGCCCTGAGCGGGTCGGTGAGGAGCAGGACAGGGCCGCAGAGGTGGTCCGGCTCTGCGGCGGGCTTCCGCTCGCCCTGCGCATCGTCTCCGGCCGGATGCTCAGCCGCCCGCGGTGGACGTTCGCGCACGTCGAGCGGCGCCTCGGTGAGCAGCGGCGGCGGTTCCGCGAGCTCCAGGTCGACGGGCAGAGCGTCGAGGCGGTCTTCGAGCTGTCGTACCTGAGTCTCACCCCGGAGCAGCGGCGTGCCTTCTGCCTGCTCGGCAGTATGATCGGGGCCAGCATCGACCTGCTCGGCGCCACCGCGCTGCTCGACCTCGACCCACCCGACGCCGACGACCTGCTGCAGGAGCTCGTCAGCGTCTGCCTGCTCGACGAGCCCGGCGCCGACCACTACCGGTTCCACGACCTCATCGGCGTCTACGCACGGCAGAAGGCCGCAACCGAGCTCGGCCCCGAGGCGGCCGAGGAGGCCCGCTGGCGGCTTGCCGAGTACTACGAGCACACCGCGGACCAGGCCGCCGACCAGCTTGGCCCGCGCGGCCACGAACACGGCGTGCGGACCGTGCCATCGCGGTATGAGAACGCGATAGCTGATCGCGCTGAGGCGCTCTCCTGGTTCGAGCGGCACCAGGACAACCTGGCGTCCGTCGTGGACTTCTTCGCCTCGGCCCGGGCCGGCGAGCACGCCTGGCAGATCGCCGACTCGGTCTGGCGCTTCTACGCCTCGCATGGCAGGACCGAGCTGCTGCTCGCGACCCAGGAGAAGGCGCTCGAAGTGAGCCGACGGGAGGGCAACGAGCACGGAAGCGCCGTCACCCTGATCGGGCTCGGTATCGCCCAGTGCATGGCAGGCCGTTTCCTGCTCGCCCTGGAGACGCTCGGCGAGGCACGGGCCATCCTGGAGCGGCTCGGCGACGCCCGCGGCCTCATGCGGGTGGACGCGAACATGGGCATGATCTTCGAGCGGCTCGGCCGCTTCCGGGACGCCGAGGCCGCGCTGGGGCGTGTGCTGAACTACGCCGAGGAAGTCGCGGACCGCCGTCTCGCCCTGCTGCAGCGGCTCAATGTCGGCGCGGTCCGCCAGGTCCTCGGCGACTATGAGGGCGCCGTCGCCGGAGTGCGCGCGATCCTTGACGCCGGCGACGAAGCCGCAGATCTCCGCTCCTCGGCGCTGCGCGTGGTCGGCGAGTCCCTCGTCGGCCTGGAGCGCCCCGAGGAGGGCGCGGCCCGGCTGACCGAGGCCGTTGCCGTGGCGCGGGACAGCGGCGACCACGGTGACGAGATCTATGCGCTCAACGGCCTGGCCGTCGCCGAGCGGGCCGCCGGCCGCCCCCAGGAGGCCGTGGCCCTGCACCACCGCGCCCTCGAACTCGGCCGCTCCGCCGGCCTGCACAACGCCGAGGCCGAAGTGCTGACCGAGCTGGGCACCACGCTGGCCGCCGTCGACCGCCACGGCGAGGCGCGCGAAGCCCAGCAGTCGGCGCTGCAGATCGCCCGCGAACGCAAGGAGCGCTACGCGGAGGCGCGGGCGCTACTCGGTCTGGGCCTGCTCGACGCGGCCGGGGGCGACGCCGGTGCCGCCGGCGTCCACCTCGCCGCTGCCGCCGAGCTCCTCGGCGACATCGGCGTCCCCGAGGCGGCGCAGGCGCGCGCCGCGCTGGGCGAGCTGGCCCCGGCGCCCCGGGTGTCCTGACCGCCGTACTGCCGCGGCAGCGCGGCACCGCCCCTCAGTAGCCCTGCCAGGCTCCGGGGTCCTGCTGGTAGGAGATGATCGCCGGATCCAGCAGCGTCGACGCCCGGACGTCCGAGCCCGCGGCCGCGCGGTCCTTGGGGAAGACCTCCGCGGCCTCGAGTACGGCGGAATCGAGGAAACGCGTCTCCGGTGCGTCCTCGGGCAGCGCGAGGGGCGGGCCGGGGCCGTCCGCTCCGCCGGCCTGCTGCGGAACCGCGAGGTAGTAGCCCCAGTCGCCGAAGGCCGGCACGTCGACGTGGTAGGGCCGCGCGCTCCAGCCCGCCTCCTCCAGCGTCTCCTCCACGCCCCAGTAGGCGTCCGGCGCGAAGTAGGGCGAGCCGGCCTGCACGGCGAACCGGCCGCCGTCGGCCAGCGCGTGCTGCGCGAGGCCGTAGAACTCCACCGAGTACAGCTTCGCGGTCGCGACGTCGTCGGCGTCCGGCAGGTCGGCGACCACCACGTCGTAGCCGCGCCGGTTCTCCTGCAGCCAGCCGAACGCGTCGGTGTTCACCACCTCCACCCGCGGGTCGTCCAGCGCGCCCTCGTTGAGGGCGGAGACCTCCGGGTCCTCGCGGCCCAGCCGGGTGACCGCCGGATCGAGGTCGACCAGGGTCACCTGTTCGACGTCGGGGTAGCGCAGGACCTCGCGCACCGCCAGGCCGTCCCCGCCGCCGAGGAGCAGCACCGAATCGCGGGGCCCGTCCATCGCCGGGTGGATCAGCGCCTCGTGGTACCGGTACTCGTCGAGCGAGCTGAACTGCAGGTCGCCGTTGAGGAAGAGGCGCAGGTCCGGGCCTGACCGGGTGAGCACCACCTCCTGGTAGTCGGACCGCTCGGCGTGCACGATCGGGTCCCGGTAGAGGGCCTGGCGCGCCGTCACCTCGAACTGGCCGGACAGGGCGAAGGCGCCCGAGAGCACCGCCACGACCAGCACCATCGACCCGGCGGTCAGCGCGCGGGCGCGCCGGGACAGGTCGGCCCGGAACAGCCAGAGCACCACCCACATGCCGACCACGGCGTTCAGCGCGCCCACCATGAGGGCGCCCTCCACCAGGCCGAACACCGGCAGCAGCAGGAACGGGAAGGCGAGGCCGCCGATGAGGCCGCCCACGTAGTCGGCGGCGAACAGGTCGGCGACCGCGTCCGCCGCGTCCTGCTCCCGGATGCGCTGGATCAGCTTCATCAGCAGCGGGATCTCGGCGCCGATGAGCGCGCCGATGGTGAAAGCGCACAGGATCAGCGCCGGCTGGTAGAGCGACAGGTAGGCGTAGGCCGCATACAGGGCGAGCACCGAGAGGCCGCCCACCAGCGACAGCGCCCCCTCGACCATCGCGAACCAGAAGGCCGGGCGCCCGGTCAGCCCTTTCGACGCCAGCGACCCGATGCCCATCGCGAAGACCATGACGGACAGCACGATGGACGCCTGGGTGATGGTGTCGCCCAGCAGGTAGCTGCCGAGCGCCACCAGGGCCAGCTCGTACACCAGGCCGCACGCGGCGCAGACGAACACCGCCAGCAGCACGAGAAAGCGCGCCCACCGCGGACGAACGGGCAGGCGCGCAGAGGTGGTGCCGGTCGTGCTGAGGGCCATCAGGAGATGGCCGCTGCGACGACCAGCGCAACCGAGACGTGGGCGGAGGCGTTGATCCAGGCGGCGGGCTGCAGGGTGGCGTGCGTGACGACCTCGCCGATCCGGCCCGGCGTGATCAGGTCGATCGCCAGGAACGACAGGCCCATCAGCAGCAGCCCCACCAGGCCGTAGACGCCGGCCAGGACGAGGCCCTCGGCCAGGCCGCCGGTGCTGACGAAGATGGCGGTGGCCACCACCATCGCGACCCCCACGGTGTTGGCCCCGAGCACCAGGGCCGCGTTGGGGTTGCGCTCGGTCCAGATCAGCCGGTGCAGCTTCCCGGGGGTGAGCAGGTCGACCAGCGCGTAGCCGGCCGCCATGAGGAGCATGCCGAGGATGCCGTAGGCGAGGCAGGCCAGTGCTTCGTAGACGATGAACATCGCTATCGGGGCTTCCTTGTCTCCAGGGGAGCGGGCAGGGCAACGAGGGCGGTGCGGCCGCCGGTCGGGGCGGTGCTGCGGGCAGTGCGGAACGTGCGGGCTGCCACGGGCGTCGCAGCGGGGCGGGCACCGCCGGCGCGGAGGTGCCCGCCGTGCGGCGGGTGCTCCAGCGGAATCACTTGCCCCACCCCGGGCCGCCGCCGCGCGAGTCCGAGCCGCCGGTGCTCCAGAAGCCGGATCCCGAGCCGGAATCCGAGCCGGAGCCGGACGAGAAGCCGGAGCGGCCGCTCTTGCAGCCGACGTAGATGTATTCGCCGCCGCGCTTGTCGTAGGTCCCGCGGTTCTCGGTCCGGATGTACTCGCCGCCGCGCAGGCTGTAGTCGCCGCAGCGGGGGTTGCCGCTCATCCCGGGCATTAGCAGCGACAGCAGTCCGACGACGGCGACGCCGCCGATGATGAACACCCACACGGTGTTGGCGGACGCGGAGCCGGAGTCGTTCATGGCCACTCCCTCCCTGGGGCGGGGCGTGCAGGGCTGCGATCCCCGAAGACCAGGTGCGATTCGGTGCGGACGAGCTCGCCGGTCTGCGGATAGGCGTGCCAGGTCGACCAGCGGACGGTGCCCGGCGCGGGCGCGTCGGCGGTGAGCGCCGTGGCCGCCGCCGGATCGCCGGGGAACACCGCGGCGACCGCGGCCGGATGCTGCTCCACCGCGGTCAGGAGCCGGGCAACCCGGTCGCGGAGCACGTCTGGCCGGTGCACGGCGATGCTGCACCGGAAGCGGTAGCCCCGCGCGGGGTCGTCGATGAGGGCCGGGAGCGCGCCGGGACGGGTGCCCGCGGCCCCCGGGCGGCAGGCCACCGTCTCGATCAGCGGAGTGCCCCCGGACTCCGCAGCCACCTGGTGCGAGGCGGCGAGGACGCGCAGCTCCAGCCGTACGCCGCCGAGCACCGCGGCGGCCTGCGCCACTGCCGCGGCCGGGGGCGCGGCCAGGGTCCACACGAGATCGGATGCCGCGGTGTCGGCGAACGGCACTGCGGCGTGTGCGGGTGCGCCGCTCCGTGCCGGGCCGGCGCCTGCGGCCGGGACGGGAACGGCGGCGGAGTGCGGCCTCATCCGGCGCCCGAGCCGTAGATGAGCACGTCGCCGGCGTGGACCGGGGCGCCCGTTGCGGCCTCCCACCGTCCGTGGTCGAAGCGCTCGAACGCGAGGAGGGCGCCGTCGTCGGCTTCGTAGTCGGCGTAGTCCATCCCGCCCTGCGCGCGCAGCCCGGTCGTCCCCTCCGACCGGTAGGCGGCGGTGCCGCGCTCGGACAACCGGTAGGTGCGGCCCTCGAAGTCCAGCGTGCGCGGCCCGGGGGCGAGGTCGGCCTCGGGCCGGCCGGTCCAGAGCGCCATCTGCACATCGGGGTCGGCCTCGACCGACAGCCACCGGCGGGGCCCGGAACCGCCGGGCACCTCGTCGGCGGTGCCGTACCGGTCGTCCAGGTGGATGAAGTGCTCGGCCCAGTCACTGCCGCCCTCGCTGAGCCGGAGGGTGCCGCGCACCCACCCGCGCTCGGCGCCGAACTCGACCATGTCGCCGACGCGCAGCGCAAGCGGGTCGCCGCCGGACGCGCCGACGTCGCCGAAGGGGTCCTGGCGCGCTGCGGGCGCGGCCGGCGCTGCCGTGCGCGGCCGCGGCCGCTGCCGCAGCAGCAGCACGAGCAGCGCGGCGATGACGACGAGCGCGGCGAGCAGGATCAGCAGCGGCAGCGTGTTCACGCGGGGGGACTCCTCCTGGGCAGTCGGGCGGCGCAGCGCGCCCCGTCCAGGATTGTGACGGAACCGCCCGCTGCGTGGTTCCGCGGGGCCGGACATGGCCCCGCCTCCTACCCCGGCACACGCGCGCGGACGCGGATCCGGCGCCTGCCCGCTGCCCCGCTGGAGGGGCGGCGGGAAGTCAGCGGCGCGCCCCGGTGTCCCACCGGCCGCGGCCCCAGCACCCGCGGATCAGCGCCTCGTCGCCGTGCGCCCGGCACAGCTCGCCGTGCACGGCGCCGCCGTGCCGCGGTTCGGGGCAGCCGTCGCGCGCGCAGAGCCGCGGCCCCTCGCGGGCGCGGAGTTCGCGGATGGCGTCGATGTGCTCGGCGCAGTACAGCCCGGACTCCGCGAGGCCGATGCAGTCGGACACGGCGCAGGCCCGTGCGCCGTTGAGCCAGCGGGACAGCCGCACCCACCAGGGGGCCGGCCGCATGTCATCGGGGTCAGGGATGAGATCGGCACCCATGCCCCGAAGGTGAGCGCCATCCGCCCGCCCGGCAACCGCCCCGACCACCCCCGGCCGACTTCTGCAGAGACGTTTCACCCCCACCCGCCCGGGAACCCCCGGCAAACCGTGTGCGAGCACTCCTCCGAGTCCGCTAGACTTAATCCCGTTGCACGGGGTGTAGCGCAGCTTGGCAGCGCGCTTCGTTCGGGACGAAGAGGTCGTGGGTTCAAATCCCGCCACCCCGACAGCAGAACGGGTGTCCACTGAGGTGGGCACCCGTTCTTTGTTGTGTGCGGGGGCGTCCTTGGGGTGGCCGGCGGGTAACCGGGTGCGGGGCGGAGCCGGCGGGCCCGGGCCGGGGAGGCAGGCATGCCCGCCCTAGTGGACCGCGACGCCGTGGACCTGGTCGTCTTCCAGGGTGACGGGGCCGATTTCGGTCGGATCCTCGGAGCCGTCGGCGGGGACCCGGTACCAGCTGCGGTCGCCGGTGTCGGTGGTGGAGAGGAAGACGACCTCGTCGCGCTCGGGGGTGATGAGGGGGGACTCGTTGGTGCGGGGGCTCTCCGGGACCAGCGTGTAGGAGGCGACGACGGGTTCGCTGGCGGTGAACCGGTCCTCTTCGTACAGGTCGGCGATCTCGCTTTCGCGGACATCGAAGACCGGGAGCTCGTCACCGCCGAAAAGCAGTTCGCTGTCCGAGACGAATCCGACCGCGGAGCCGTCCGTGTCCTTGGCTGCGCCGATGTAGTACGCGGATGCCTCGTCGAGGACGCCGTCCTCTCCGGATTCGCCCCGGTAAACGGCGGCGGCCTCCGGCGAATCGGCGCTCCAGTACCCGGCGTGATCGGCGCGTTCGGTGATGATGGCGCCGTCGGGCGACATCAGCAGGCCTTTCTCGCCCCGCTGGCCGGGGTCGCTCCAGCCCAGTAGTCCGCTGTTCTGGTCGATCCAGTGGTTGCCGCAGTGCAGCGGGCATTCGAATGCTTCGGACGTTTCCCCGGTCTCCAGGTCGAAAGCGTGGAACAGGTCGGGGTTTCCGTCCGTCCCCGCCTCCCGGTAGAGGACGCGGTTGCGGGTGGAATCGTAGACCGCGCCGGTGTACTCCACCGGCGTCTCGAAGTCGCCGGGATCCTGGCCGCCGGTGAGGGCGGACAGGTTCCCCTCGGGGTCGAGCACGCCGACGGAGGGGGTGGCGGTTCCGCCCACGTCCTCCTCGATCTCGACCAGGAGCAGCTCCTGCTCCGGGATCAGGGTCTGGGGCAGCTCGGATGCCGCCTTCCGGTTGTCCGACTGGCTGGCGGAGCATTCGGGGAGTTCCACGCTGCCTTCGGTGGCGCGTCCGCCGGGGAAGTCCGGAACCTCGGCGCCGGTGAGGTCGGCGCTGAATCGGCGGCTGACGATCTGGCTGCCGTCCTCGTGCGAGAACAGGGTGAAGGTGAACGGCAGCAGTTCCCTGTCGATCGAGAACGGCTCGACTTCGGGACAGGAGGCGGCGAGAATTCCCGGATCGCCGAGCGAGGGCTCGGTTTCGCTCACCTCTTCGCTGGATTCGGCGTCCGGGTGCGGTCCTTCTTTTTCGCCGCTGCCTTGGCACGCGGAAAGGGTGAGCGTGAGCACGGTCGCCGCTGCAAGGGGAACGAGGCGGTTTTCTGATTCGCTCATCATCGGATTCACAATCGCGGGGGGATGTTATCCCGGCCGATTCCGGGATCGCGTCGCCCAGTGTATCCGCGGGCCCCCGGATCTCGCCGCGTTGCTGCTGAATGCGCGCCGGTCCGGCGCCCCTCGGTGCGCAGGACCGGCGCGCACATCGCCCATCGGCAGAACTCCGCCGGTGTTCCGGCCCGGGCTCAGGCAGCCGACTGCGCGATGGCCTGGGCGCGCATGCGGAGCTGGTTGCGGATGATCCACCGGACCATCCGGTTGCCGATGCGTCCGCGCACGCCGTCGCCGAGGGCGCTGCGCACCTCGGTGCGGAGGTGCAGGCGCGAGCGGTCGCCGAGGGGCTCGACGGCCACCCGGAGGGTGCTGGCGGGGATGCCGCTGGCCGGCGGCTCCTTCTCCCAGGTGACCTCGCGGCCCGGGACTGCCTGCGCGATCCAGGTGCGCGTCGTCGCGCCTTCCCGGTCGGTCATCTCCACGGACCCGTCCGCGGTCACCTGCGACGATACGGCGGACGGCTCCCACTCGCCGTGGCGCGCAGGGTCGCTGACCAGATTCCAGACCAGCTCCGCGGCCACCGGCAGCTCGATGTCGTAGGTGGCGTACTGCCAGCCGCCCTCCGCTGACCCGGAGCGTGCGGTGGCGCCGCCCGCGGAGGCATCCGCACCGTTCTCGCCGTCGAGCGCCGCATCCATATCGGCGCGGATCCGGTCAGTGTCGGCGCCCACCCGGTCCAGCACCCGCCGGACGCGGCCTCCCTCGTCGTCGATGAGAGCCGCGAGCAGGGCCCGGTCGCCGCCGGCCGTCGGGCACTCGTCGACGAGTTCGCGGAGCCGGGGCGTCAGCCGCTGCATCCCCGCCGCACTCGCGGCCGCGGCGGGGTCGGGTACGGGCAGCGGGATCCGGACCCCGAGCAGGGCGAGGTCCTCGCGGTGCAGCTCGTCGATTGCCACGCGGGCTGCGGCCAAGTCCACGCCCGCGTCCATCAGCCGCCGGGCGGCCGGCCCGCCGCAGACCAGGAGGCCGAGAAGGAGCTGCTCGAAGTCGACTTCGGGATGCCCCGCGCGCACGGCTTCGCTGCTCGCCGCGCCCTCGATCATGGTGCGGTCGAACCCCTTGCTGAGGAAGGTCGGCTTCGCGGACGGATTCGTCATCGTCTGCCTCTTTCGGTGGGGTCGATATGGCTGAGCCGCGCGGCGTATTTCTTGTGGACGGCCTGCCGCGTCACTCCGAGCGCCGCCGCGATGGAGGTCCAGGACTCCCCCGCGCGCAGGGCGTGCTCGACCTGCAGCAGCTCCAGGGAGTCCACCAGCCTCCGCAGTGCGGCTACGGACCGCAGGCCGTCCACCGGTGCGGAGGTGTCCGAAGCGGTCGCCGCCAGTTCAACAGCGTCCATGATGTCAACCTAGGTTGCGCACGGTCGGGCTGTCAACCTGGGTTGCGGGCAGGTGAAGCGTCCGCCCTTCGCGGCAGCCCGGAAGGGGCCGCAGCGCATCTGGGCTAGAGCGGTGGGGAGGCCTGGGGCGCTGTCAGTTCATGCGGAAGGCGGAGCGGTTCTGAATGCGGCGGATCACGAGCCAGACCGCTGTGGATGCAGTGGCGCAGCAGAGCGTCTGCGCCGCCAGCAGGTAGGCGGGCATGAGGAGCGACAACTGCAGGATGATCCAGCACACCACGCCCAGGGACGGGGGCGCGAGGGCGGCAGCCGCGGTCAAGTCGGCGGCTGGGGTCTGGTGGCGGTGGACCGCTGCGGCAGTGAGGACCAGGGCTGCGCTGATCGCCGCGAGGGGAACGGCGGTCCAAAGGATCATCCCGGGGGGGTTCAGTAAGTGCTCGGTGGGGACGAGCCAGAGGAGGGTCAGCGCGAGCACTGCCGTGCCGAGCACCCAGACTGCGACGGACGCGGCGAGCGTGACGGTAAGGCGCATCGGTTCTCCTGACTGTGTAGTGCGCAGGGCCGGGGGCCGGTGGGCTGCGGACCGGAGCAAGGGGCGCCCTTTGGAGACTCTCTTGACGAGGTCCGATTTACTCAGAGCGTGCCCGTGGTGGTTGCGCCCGTCTCGCCCTTGGCCCAGAACTCCTGGGCGATCCCCGCCCGGTGCATCTCTGAGAGGTCCATCTCGCTAAAAGACGAGTCGAACGGTCCTACGTCAAGCACTGGACCGGTTTCGTCCCGGTCCCAGTCGTAGTACTTCTGCAGATGGGTCGTTGAGCGCATTTCGTAGGTCCACTCGCCCCCAGGATCTTCAGGGGGGAAGACTGTGACCTCGCCGGTTTCGGCATGGTTCCAACTTCCTAACGTGTTGATCCAATCGGAGTCGTCGTAGATGTAGCCGCCGTCGGGGTCGGTGCCGAACGCGTTCCACTCGCTGGAGACAGGAAAGGTGACCGGGCCCTCGGCACCATCCTCCTGCGCTTGAAGAATGGCCTGGCGCCCGATGTCCTGCCGTTGGTCGGCGACTGCTTCGCGGAACTCGGGGACATCTTCCAGGACCTCATCGACATCCACTTCGAAGTCGTTGCCAGAGCCGTCCAGAAAGTGCAGAAGCGCTCGTCGGGCGGTCCACATCCCGCGAAAGGCCCCGCCGTTTGCCACGAGGTAGGCGTCCTGCTTCTTGGTCTCCAGCACCGTCCACGGCCAGGTCCAGAACGTTTTGCGAGAGATGTCGTCCACGTTGGCGCTGTCGTGGGCGAGTTGGGACTCCTGGGCGGTGCGCCGTTCCGGGTGCGTTGGCGGATCGGGCCATTCTGCGAGGTTGACGTGGCCGGGCACCGCTTCGCAGAGGGGTTCGCAGACAGGAGCGGTGGGGATGCCGGGATCCTCCATGCGGGGCTCGACGAGGGTTTCGCCTCCGTCCGGGCCCCCTTGCTCGCCGATCTCATCGCAGCCGCCGCGCTGCTCGATCCGGCATATCCCTTCCTCGTACAGAGCACCGACAGTTTGGGGAACGGCCGCCGCGAACACCGCAGCGGCCACCGCGGCCACCAGCAGGATCACCGCAGCGTATTCCACTGTGCCGGCGCCCCGTTCGCACTGGCGAAGTGGCTGCCGTTCCGAAAACACGGGGCGCTCCTCAAGGCGGGGGGACCTCATCGAGGGAAAACTTATGCGGAGTCGGCGGGGTGCGCTGGAGGCTCTGGGGCCCCAAATTAGTCGGGCGTTTTACGGGACGGGGTCCGCATAACTCGCGGAACGGCGGTGCCGATCGTGGAACGACTCCGATTCGTCTTCACTGGCCTTCTCCGGCTGGACAAGTCAGCTGCCGGGCCGCCCAGGATTCGCGCGCCCGCCTCTGCCCCGGGCGGGTTGGCCGGATCACGCCACGGCCGATGTAGGTCGCGGGGCGGAGAGAGTTGGTATCGGGTTGCAGATACAGCATTGTGGAGAAGGAGTCCGCCTGCCTGGACTTGTGAATGAAGCCAGTTGGGAAAAGTGATGTGGCGAGACGGTGGACCCGGCGCGGCGGCTGAGGGCTGCAGCAATGTGCGGATGACCGGCGGTCCCTCTAATCGACCTCGAAGGCGCTGACGTGCACCTCGGCGCTGTCCTCCTCCGGGTAGAGGATGAGGATTTCGCGCTGGATAGTGCCGGTATCGGGTTTGACGCCGCGGCATTCAATGGCCCCGTCTACGGTCTCCACGGCGGTGTCGTGCGTCTTCCGGGCTTCTTCGGACGGGCCCTCGGGGTCCCGGTAGACCCCGAGATTCTCGCCCTCGCAGAAGGACTCGGCGCCATCGCGGTCGGTGGTAAACGAAGCGGAGAGGACTAGGCGACCGTCCCTATTCGTCTCGGTTTCGGCGACGACATCCTTCGCCCCGTCGGGCACGGTGAGGTCGGTCATCTCGGCAATGACCTCCTCCGGCGAGCCGGAGGGGGAGGACGCGTGAGAGGGCGACGGTGACTGAGACGGTCGGGGGTCCGTTGTGGACCCGATAGAGCAGCCGGTAAATAGGAGGGCGACTGCTGCCGCCGCGGCCAGTGTGCGAAGGGGAGTCATACACTTCCAGACGTCGTTTCCGGCTCGGTTCTGCCAGAGCTCCTGGACGATATCCGCCCGGTGCATCCCCGAGAGGACGCATTCGCTGAAGCTCGTATCGGTGGGCCTGAGTTCCGCTGCGGGGCTGGTTTGCCCGTCATAGTACTTCTGCACCTGCGCGGCAAGATCGTCGCGCAGTTCCATACGCCATCCGTTCGGCTGGGCAGACGACCGCGACCTGCCCTTGCTGCGGCACAGATGGGTCCCCCTACTGGGCGCTGAAAGCGTACGCCTGCTGTCGGCAGGGAACCAGCGGGCCCTTTTTCTTTCCTCTTTTCTGTCCTCGGCAATCAGCCACGCCGTATTCGGTCGGGTTCGGCGGCGGGATCGGCGGGGCCCTACTCGCACAGGACCGCTGCGACGAGGCATACGGCCACCTGCTGGAACTCGGCCCGCATGCCACGTCCTACCCGTGGAACCAGTACAGCGGCGACCCCCTGGACGAGTACCTGGCCTTCCGGTCGGCCGTCTGCCTCAAGGTGGCCGAAGCCGGCCCCTGACACGGCTCCGCCCCGCTCGCATGCAGAGCGGGGCGGAGTAGGTCGGCAGCGGGACCTGGTCAGTCGCCGGCGAGGAGCTGCTCGAACGGGACCGGCTCGGCGAACGGGTCGTCGGCCGGACCGCCGGTGCGGGCGGCCACCAGCTCGGCGAACTCGCCGGCCGCGCGCTCGATCCGCTCGGTCAGCGCGCTGTGCGCCGTGTCCCCGGTGCCCCAGTCCTCCGACGCCGCATAGACCGACGTCGGCACGACCGTCGCGCGCAGGTAGGCGAACATCGGCCGCAGCGCGTGCTCCAGCGCCAGCGAATGGCGCGGCGAGCCGCCGGTCGCGGCGATCAGCACGGGCTTCCCGCGCAGCGCGCCCTCCGGAAGGACGTCGAAGAACGTCTTGAACAGCCCGCTGTAGGAGGCGTTGAAGATCGGCGTCACCGCGATCAGGCCGTCCGAGGTGGCGACGGTGTCGATCGCGGCCTTGAGGTCGCCGGCCGGGAACCCGGTCAGCAGGTTGTCGGTCAGGGCGTGCGCCTGGTCGCGCAGCTCGGTGACCGACGCCGCTGCCGCCTCCCCCTGTGCCCGCAGGGCGCCTTGGGCTGCGGCGGACAGCCGGTCGGTCAGCAGCCGCGTGGACGAGGGCACGCTGAGGCCCGCGGAGACGGCGGCGATGCGGCGTTCGCTCATTCCTGCTCCTCTCCGGCCGCAGCGGCGGCCTGCAGTTCCCGGTCGCCCTGCGCGGCGGCCAGCGAGGCGTGGGTCGGGGCGTCGGGGACGCCCGGGGCGCGCCGTGCCGCGAACTCGCGGCGCAGCACCGGGACGACCTCCTCGCCGAGGATGTCGAGCTGCTCCAGCACGGTCTTCAGCGGAAGGCCGGCGTGGTCCAGGAGGAACATCTGGCGCTGGTAGTCGCCGATGTAGTCGCGGAAGCCCAGCGTACGGTCGATGACCTCCTGCGGGCTGCCGACGGTGAGCGGCGTCTCGCGGGAGAAGTCCTCCAGCGACGGCCCGTGCCCGTAGACCGGCGCGTTGTCGAAGTAGGGCCGGAACTCGCGGACCGCGTCCTGGGAGTTCTTGCGCATGAACACCTGGCCTCCGAGGCCGACGATGGCGTGCTCGGCCTTGCCGTGACCGTAGTGCTCGAACCGGCGCCGGTACAGGGCCACCATCTTCTGGGTGTGCTCCTTGGGCCAGAAGATGTGGTTGTGGAAGAAGCCGTCGCCGTAGTAGGCGGCCTGCTCGGCGATCTCCGGGCTGCGGATCGAGCCGTGCCAGACGAACGGCGGGACGCCGTCGAGCGGCCGCGGCGTGGAGGTGAAGCCCTGCAGCGGGGTGCGGAACTTGCCCTCCCAGTTGACGACGTCCTCGCGCCAGAGCCGGTGCAGCAGGTGGTAGTTCTCGATGGCCAGCGGGATGCCCTGGCGGATGTCCTGGCCGAACCAGGGGTAGACGGGGCCGGTGTTGCCGCGGCCCATCATGACGTCGACCCGGCCGTCGGCGACGTGCTGCAGCGTCGCGAAGTCCTCGGCGATCTTCACCGGGTCGCTGGTGGTGATCAGCGTGGTCGCGGTGGAGAGGACGATGCGCTCGGTCTTGGCTGCCACGTAGCCGAGAAGGGTGGTGGGCGAGGACGGCACGAACGGCGGGTTGTGGTGCTCGCCGGTCGCGAAGACGTCCAGGCCGACCTCTTCCGCCTTCTGCGCGATCCGCAGGACCGCCTTGATCCGCTCGCCCTCGGTGGGCGTGCGGCCCGTCGTGGGGTCGGTCGTCACATCGCCGACCGAGAAGATCCCGAACTGCATGCTCTCCGCCCTCCAGACGCCCAACCGCGTCCATTTTGGTTCCAATTTCAACTACTTCCAGGGAACACGACCCTGCCCGATTCCATTCCCGCCTTCTCCACCGGTCCGAGCGGGCTCCCGTGCTCGGAGAATCGGAGCTGGTCAGGGCATGGATGAGCGGCAGGATCAGGGGCGGTGCTCAGCTCCGCACCGCCGGCCGGCAGGGCACAGGGCGGCGGAGGGGCGGGGAGGGCAGCGGCGGAATCGAAGCGGAGCCCCCTCCGCGCGCAGCTGCGCGCAGCGCGGCACCGCCGCTTCGGTGCCGGACCGCCGCCGGACAGCGCCGGTGCCTGCACCGCAGCGCTGCCTGGGGAGCTGCCGCCCCGGGGCCGCACCCGGTGCCGGGCGGTCGCCGGGACACGCTCCCGCTGCCCGGCGCAGCGGCCGGGGCACAGCCGGGGGAGGAGGCCGGCCGGGGAAGCCGGCGGCGCCGTGCTACTCCGCGGCGACCAGGTCGAGCAGCGTCGCCTCGGGCCGGCAGGCGAAGCGGACCGGTGCCGTGGGGGAGGTCCCGAGACCGCCGGAGACGTGCAGCCACGAGCTGCCGTAGCGGCTCAGGCCCCAGGCGCGGCGGCGGTCGATCCCGCAGTTGGTGACGAGCGTGCCGTAGAAGGGCAGGCAGAGCTGGCCGCCGTGGGTGTGCCCGGCGAGCAGGAGGTCGTAGCCGTCGCCGGTGAACCGGTCCAGATTGCCCGGCTCGGGTGAGTGCAGCACCCCCAGGCGCAGGTGCGCGTCGGCGGCCGGGCCCGCGACGTCGCCATAGGCGTCCAGGCCGATGTGGGAGTCGTGGATGCCGGCGGCGGCGACGCTGAAGCCGCCCGCGCTGATCCGGCCCTTGCGGTTGTTGAGGTCGAGCCAGCCCGCCGACACCATGCCGGCGCCCAGCTCCCGCCACGGCAGGTCGGGCTCGCCGCGTTCCTCGTAGTCGGCCTTGCTGCTCCGCCACAGGTAGCGGGCCGGGTTCTTCACGGTCGGCCCGTAGAGGTCGTTGGAGCCGTACACGAACGCGCCGGGCCGGTCCAGCAGCGGCCCCAGCGCCTCCAGGAAGGGCTCGACCGCATCGGGGTGGCCGAGCGAGTCGCCGGTGTTCACCACCAGGTCGGGCTCGTAGGCGTCGAGGCCGCGGACCCACTCGATGAGCCGCCGCCGCTCGGGGGAGAGGTGGGCGTCGGACAGGTGCAGCACGCGCAGCCGCGTCCGGCCGTCCGGCAGAGTGCCGTTCAGGACCGACACCGTGTGCCGCCGCAGCCGGAACCAGTTGCGCTCGATCAGCGCCGCGTACCCCACTCCGGCGGCGCCGGCCGCCACCGCCACCGCCGCCGCGCGCCGCAGTCCTCGTCCCGTACTCACTGTTCGCCGTTCTCCTCGTGGTCGTCGCTGCTGCAGCCTACGCACCCGCCGCATCCGCCCGCTCCCGCTGCGGGCCGCCGATACTCCCGTGCCGCCCGGGCCGGTCCACCCTATGATCGTTGCCATGTCCGAACTCAAAGACCGCCTGAAGTCCGACCTCACCGCCGCCATGAAAGCGCGCGACGCGGTGCGCCTGCGCACCCTGCGCATGGCCCTCACCGCCGTCTCCACCGAGGAGGTCTCCGGCGGTGCCGCCCGCGAGCTGAGCGACGACGACGTCGTCCGCCTGCTCACCCGCGAGACGAAGAAGCGCCGCGAGGCCGCGGACGCGTTCGACGCCGGCGGCCGTGCGGACAAGGCCACCGCCGAGCGGGAAGAGGCCGACGTGCTGGCCGACTACCTCCCGGCCCAGCTCGGCGACGACGAGCTCGCCGCACTAGTGGCCGACGCGGTCAGCGAGGCCGGCGCGACGGGTCCGAAGCAAATGGGCGCCGTCATGAAGCTGGCCAACCCCAAGGTCGCCGGCCGCGCCGAGGGCTCGCGCGTCGCCGCCGAGGTCAAGCGCCAGCTGGCGGGCTGAGCCGGGCGGCCGGAACGGGCCGGGGCCGGCGCTGTGCTGCAGCGCCGGCCCCGGCCCGTTCGGTTGTGCGGCGGCTGTGCCGCCTCCGGGCTACTCGTCCCAGCGGGCCGGCGCGTACTGCGGCGGTTCGGGGGCGCCGCCTGCGGCGCCGGTGCGGCGCTCCGAGCCCTGGCTGAGGAAGACGTTGACGGTGGCGCCCTCCGGCAGGTCGGTGCCCGGGTCCGGGTTGATCGCGGCGACGGTGCCCGCCGCCTCGCCCGACCGGACGCCCGCACCGGACACGTTCACCGTGTAGCCGGCCTCCTCCAGTTCGGCGACGGCCTCGCTCTCCCGCAGCCCGACCACGTCCGGCACGCCGCCGTCCACGGAGGCGTTGGTCATGTTCGGCGCGGACGGGCCGGACGCCGAGCCGCCGCCGCGGAACTTCGACGGCGCGCCCGGGAACTTCTCCTCGGGCACCTTGTCCACTGCCTTCTCCATCGTGTCCTGCCAGATGGGGCCCGGGATGGTGGCGCCGTAGACCGCGCCGTAGTGGCGGCCGCCGATGTTGACGTTGCGCAGCGGGTAGTTCTGCGGGCCGCGCGGGTCGCCGACGAACACCGCGCCCGCCAGGTTCGGCGTGAACCCGGCGAACCACGCCGCAGCCGATCCGTCGGTGGTCCCGGTCTTGGCCGCAGCGGGCCGGCCGATGCCCAGGCCGTCGGTGGTTCCGCCCTTGAACGTCTGCTGCAGCAGGTAGCTCACGCCGGCGGCGACGTCCTTGTCGATCGCCCGCTCGCACTCCGACTCGATCTCGATGGTCTCGCCCGACTGGCGGTCCTCGATCGAGGTGATGGCCTGCGGCTCGCAGTAGGTGCCGCCGGAGGCGAAGACCGCGTAGGCGTTGGCCACCGTGAGCGGCGACACCTCCTCACTGCCGAGGGTGAAGGAGTTGTTCGCGTTGGTCTGCGGGTTGTCGAACGACTGGCCGTCGGCCCGGTGCACGCCGAGCTTCTCCGCCATCTCGATCGTGTTGCACAGGCCCACGTCCTTCTGCAGGTGGGCGAAGTAGACGTTGACCGACCCCTTGGTGCCGGACACCATGCTGCTCGAGCCGCCCTCGGTGTCGCCGGCGTTCTTCACCGGCCAGGGCGCCAGCGGATCGCCGTTGCAGTTGCGCTGGCCGGTGATGGTCGTCGAGGAACCGCCGCCGTAGCCGGTGCCGAAGCCCTTGCCCTGCTCCAGCGCCGCCGCGAGGGTGAACGCCTTGAACGTCGACCCGGCCTGGAAGCCGGTGCTGCCGCCGCGGTCGGCGTCGGTCGCGAAGTTGACCGACGTCTCGCCGAGCTTGGATTCGTCCGGGCCGTAGTCGCGGCCGACCGCCATCGATCGGATCTCCCCGCTGCCCGGCTCGACCAGCACCTCGGCGGCCACCTTGCGGGACTCGTTCGTGCGGGGCACCCACTTGTCGACCGCGTCCTGGGCGGCGTCCTGCATGTCCGGGTCGAGCGAGGTGTGGATCTTCAGGCCGGCCGTGCGCAGCCAGCGGGCGCGCTCGGTCTCGTTCTCGCCGAACCGGTCGCCCTTCTCGATCTCCTGCACCACGTAATCGCAGAAGAACGGCTGGTCCGAGGGGACGCACCCGTTCGACGGGTTGGTGATGTCCAGCTGCTCTTCGAGGTCGACCTCCTTGGCCTCCTTGGCCTCCTCCTTGGAGACCGCGCCGACCTGCACCATCCGGTTGAGGACGACGTTGCGCCGGTCCTGGGCGTCCTCGGAGTTGAGCCGCGGGTTGTACAGGTAGGGGTAGCGGACCGTGCCGGCCAGCGTGGCCGACTGCGCCAGGTCCAGCTCGGAGGCGGGGACGCCGAAGAAGTGCTGCGCCGCGGACTCCACCCCGTAGGCCCCGTCGCCGAAGTAGGCGATGTTGAGGTAGCCCTCGAGGATCTCGTCCTTGGTCATCCGCTTCTCGATGGTGATCGCGTAGCGGAGCTCGCGGAGCTTGCGGGCGAGGCTGGTCTCCTGCGCCTCCTCCTGCTCGGCCTGGGTGCTGGCGCTCTCCACGAGGACGTTCTTCACGTACTGCTGGGTCAGCGAGGAGCCGCCCTGGGTGGAGCCGCTGAGCGTGCGCAGCGCCGCGCGGAACGTGCCGGAGATGTCGATGCCGCCGTGCTCGTAGAAGCGCGAGTCCTCGATCGCGATCATCGCGTCCTGCATCACCGGCGACATGTTGTCGAGGCCGACCAGCTCGCGGTTCTGGTCGTAGATCTCGGCGATGACGCCGCCCTCGTTGTCGTAGATGACCGACCGCTGAGGAGGCGGCGGGGTCTCCAGGTCGCTCGGCATGTTCATGAAGCCGGTGGCGACGTTGCGCGCGGTGATGCCGAGCCCGCCCAACGCGGGCAGCGCAAGCGCCGCGACGAGTACGCCGGCGATCACGCCGACTCCGACCAGCTGACCGATTCTCTGCAGCATTCTCCCCTGACCCACCCCATCAGACTACGTACGGCAGAGCGCCCGCGGTGCATGTGTTCGACGGCTCACGGGGCAAACGGTGGCGAAGGGGGATATCCGCCCGGTGTGTGAGCACGGAGAAGGGACGGCGGCGGCGCTCGTCCCACCGTAAGGCCCGATTTTCGGTCCGCTTAGTGGTCTCTCACGCACTGTCCTCATCCTGACACACCGCCGGTGTACCCGGGCTCCGGCGGCCGCCGCGCAGCGGGGTGCGCGTCCGGATCAGAAGCGGGGGTGACGCGGGTTCCGGGAGCGGCCCCGGCGGCCGGAGTGCCGGGAGTGACCGGCCGGGGAGGGGGCGGGATGCGTCACCCCTCGGGCTGGCCGCCTCCGGCAGCCGGACGGCCGGCCAGCGCGCCGCCGACGTCCTGCAGCGCGGCCAGGTCGTGCACGTCCTCGGCCCGCATCGGCACCTCGGCCGTGCGCACCCGCGGATGGCGCTCGGCGAACCGCGCCCGCAGCTCCGCCTCCCGCTCGGCCGTGCGCGCGGCCTGAGCGTGCAGCAGCAGCGCCTGCTCCGCGAGCGGGTGGGCGGCCCCGTCCGGCAGCTCCTGCAGGGCGCGGCGCGCCTCCAGCGCCGCGGCGGAGGAGAGTCCGGGCACCGCCGGCCGGTGCGTGCGGTTCAGCACCAGGCCGGTCAGCGGCATCCCCTCCGCGGCCAGCCGCTCGATGAAGTAGTCCGCCTCGCGCAGCGCGTCCGGCTCGGGCACCGCCACCACCAGGAACGCCGTTCCGGGCTCCTGCAGCAGCCGGTAGGTCCGCTCGGCGCGCTCCTGGAAGCCGCCGAAGACCGTGTCGAAGGACTGGATGAAGGACTGCACGTCGCTGAGCATCTGCGCGCCCACGATCTTGGAGACCATCCCGGTCACCAGCGATACCCCCGCGCCGAGCAGGCGGAACGCGCCCGCGCGCGCGGGCGCCGCCAGGACCCGGATCAGCTTGCCGTCCAGGAACCGGGCGAGGCGCTTGGGTGCGTCCAGGAAGTCCAGGGCGGACCGGCTCGGCGGGGTGTCCACGATGATCAGGTCCCACTCGCCGGCCTCGCGCAGCTGGCCGAGCTTCTCCATCGCCATGTACTCCTGCGTGCCGGAGAAGCTGGCCGACATCGACTGGTAGAAGGGGTTGGCCAGGATCTGCGCCGCCCGCTCCGGGTCTGCGTGCGCCTCGACGATCTCGTCGAAGGTCCGCTTCATGTCGAGCATCATCGCGTGCAGCGACCCGCCGGCCGCCGCTGCGCCCGGCACCGCCACCGGGCGCGGGGTGTTGTCCAGCTCGGTCAGGCCCAGCGACTGCGCGAGCCGGCGCGCCGGATCGACGGTGATGACGACGGTGTCCCGGCCCGCCTCGGCCGCGCGTACCGCCAGGGCGGCGGCGGTGGTGGTCTTGCCGACTCCGCCGGATCCGCAGCACACCACCGTGCGGATGCTGCGGTCGTGCAGCAGCGCATCGACGTCGAGCCGCCCGGCGGGGCGGCCGCCGCCCCCGCCGGGCCGTGCGCCCGGATCCGCGGTCACCCGTCCTCCCTGCTGCCGGAGCCTCCACTGCCTTCGCCGCCTTCGCCGCCTTCGCCGCCTTCGCCGAGCGACGCCGCGAGGCGGTCCGCGAGCCGGTACAGCTCGGGCACGCCGACCCCCTCCCCGAGGTAGGGCAGGTCGACCGCCGGCAGGCCGAGCGGGTCCAGGCGCCGGCGCACCCGGTCCTGGGCTGCGATGCGCTGCGCGTGCGCCGCCATCTCCCCGGCGAGCCCCGCGGCCACCTCTTGGGGCATATCCAGCCCGGCGGCCTTGGCGCCCCGGGCCAGCGCCCCGGTGTCGACCGCACCCGCCGCCGCGTCCGCGAGTACCCCGGGCGCGAACAGCGGAGCGCGCACCATGTTCACGATGAGGCGGCCCGGGTGCATGCCGGCGCCGCGGATCTCGGCGACCCCGTCGAGTGTCTCCTGGGCCGGCATGTCCTCCAGGAGCGCCACGAAGTGCACGGCGGTGGCGGCCGAGCGGATCGTGTCCATCACCTTGTCGGCCTGCGTCCGGATCGGCCCCACCCGGGCGAGCCCGGCCACTTCGGCGTTGACGTTCAGAAAGCGCGCGATGCGCCCGGTCGGCGGGGCGTCCATCACCACCGCGGTGTAGGCGGACGGGCC
Source organism: Nocardiopsis coralliicola (assembly GCF_054779695.1). Lineage (NCBI taxonomy): Bacteria > Bacillati > Actinomycetota > Actinomycetes > Streptosporangiales > Nocardiopsidaceae > Nocardiopsis > Nocardiopsis coralliicola. The sequence goes on from NZ_BAAGXT010000042.1 coordinate 38,294, forward strand.
GCCGCCGGAACCCAGGCGGCGCCCGTCGCGGCGGCGCCGGACCGCCTCCACGGCCTTGCCGGTGAGCAGCACGTCGCGCACGCCGGGCGCGATGGTAGTGGCGAAGTCGACGGCGCCGAACCGGGTGAGCGCCTGCCCGGCGCGGCGCATCCCGTAGAACATCTCCAGGTATTCCAGGAGCGCGGCCTCCGCGTCGACCGCGAGCGCCGATACGGCACCGCCGCCGCGCGCCTCGGCGATGGGGCGCTCCTCATAGGGGAGCGGGTCGAGCCCGAACAGCTCGGCGATGCCCTGGCGCCCCTCGACCTCGACCAGGAGCACCCGGCCGCCGCCGGACGCCAGCGCCAGTGCCAGCGCCGCCGCGGCCGTCGTCTTGCCCGTGCCGCCCTTGCCGGTGACCACGTGCAGCCGCGCGCCGGGACTCGGGTGGGGTTCGCCTCCGCTCACCTCCGGAAGTCTATGCGGGTGATCCACAGCCCGGCGGGAGCGCAGCACGGGGCCGACCGGGGTGAGTAGGCTTGCCGCCATGACGAAGTGGGAGTACGCGACGGTGCCGCTGCTGTCGCACGCGACGAAGCAGATTCTGGACAACTGGGGCGAGGACGGTTGGGAGCTCGTCACCGTGATCCCCGGCCCGTCGGTGGACGGGGACCCGCGCAACCAGCAGCTGGTCGCCTACATGAAGCGGGAGAAGTAGCCGTGGCCACGCCGGAGGAGCGGATCACCGAGCTCGGCCTGGAGCTGCCGGAGATCGTGCCGCCGCTGGCGTCCTATCAGCCCACCGTGCGCACCGGCAGCCACGTCTACGTGTCGGGCCAGCTCCCGGTGGCCGGCGGCGCGCTGGCCGGTACCGGCAAGGTCGGCGCCGGCGTCACGCCCGAGCGGGCGGCCGAGCTCGCCCGGATCTGCGCGCTCAACGCCATCGCGGCGGTCAAGGCCGAGGTCGGCGAGCTGTCGGCGGTCCGCCGCGTGGTCAAGCTCGTCGGGTTCGTCGCCAGCGACCCGGCGTTCACCGGGCAGCCGGGCGTCATCAACGGCGCCAGCGACCTCATCGGCGAGGTCTTCGGCGAGGCCGGCGTGCACGCCCGCAGCGCCGTCGGCGTCGCGGTGCTGCCGCTGGACGTCCCGGTCGAGGTGGAGATGATCGTCGAGGTGGCCTGAACTGGGCGCCACCCGGCCGGCGGGGCGGGCGGTGCCGCGGAGTACCGTTCGCCCTGGCGGCCCCGCGCCGCCGTGCCTCTGAGCCCCGAGGAGGACGACCATGGCCGAACCGTCCCCGACACCCGGCCCCGCCCCCCGCGCCGCATCCGGGGCCGCTTCGGCTGCGGCGCCCGGCACGTCGGCGGTCCCCGCTCCGCCGGAGCCCGCGTCCGGCACCGGCCCCGGCGCGCCGGTGGCACCGCGCGACGCCGCCACCGTCATGCTCGTCCGCGACGCCCCCGGCCCCGCAGCCGGAGCCGGCGCCGTCGAGGTCTACATGCTGCGCCGTGCGCCCTCCATGCCGTTCGCGCCCGGCGTCTACGCGTTCCCCGGCGGCCGCGTCGACGAGCGGGACGCCGACCCCGCCACCGACGCGGTCTGGGCAGGCCCGCCGCCCGAGTCCTGGGCGCACACCCTCGGTACCGATGTCCGCACGGCCCGCGCGCTCGTCTGCGCCGCCGTGCGGGAGACCTTCGAAGAGTCCGGCGTGCTGCTCGCCGGCCCGTCGCCGGATGCCGTCGTGGCCGACACCCGCGGCGCCGAGTGGGAGGCCGACCGCGCCGCCCTGATCGACCGCTCGCTGCCGTTCGCGTCGATGCTGCGCCGGCGCGGCCTGGTGCTCCGCGCCGACCTGCTGCGGGCCTGGGCGCAGTGGATCACCCCGGAGAGCGAGTCGCGCCGCTACGACACCCGCTTCTTCGCCGCGCTGCTGCCGGAAGGGCAGCAGACGCGGGACGTCGGCGGTGAAGCCGACCGGGTGGAGTGGGTCCGGCCGAAGCGGGCCGTGGAGCAGTGGCGCGACGGCGCCCTGTTCATGCTCGCGCCCACCGTCTCCACCTGCCTCGACCTCGACGCGTGCGGCACCGCGGCCGGGGTCATGGCGCAGCAGCGCACGATCGAGCCGCTCCTGCCCCGCCTGGAAGCGGTGGACGGCGGCCTGTGCATCGTCGCGCCCGACGGCACGCGCTATCCGATGCCGCAGGGGCGCCCGTCGCCTCCGCGCGCGGGCGGCGCAGACAGCGCGGTCAGCTCGGAGGGTGCGGCAAGCGCCGCCGGCGCGAGCGCGGGTTCCCGGGCCGCGCAGCGGGGAGCGGAGAACGGAGGGGTCCGATGAGGATCGACGGATCGGGGACGCTGCGGGCGGGCTGCCTGCTCTGCCCCAACCCCGGCCCGATGACGCTCGACGGCACCAACACCTGGGTGCTGCGCGAGCCCGGCTCGCGCGACGTGGTCGTGGTCGACCCGGGGCCGCACGAGGAGCGCCACCTCGAGCGCGTCGCCCGCACCGTCCAGGAGCAGGGCGGCCGCGTCGTCCTGACGCTGCTCACCCACCACCACGACGACCACACCGGCGGCGCCCGGTACTTCTCCGACCTCACCGGATCGCCGGTGCGGTCGGTCTCGCCCGAGTTCCTCATCGGCGGCGCACCGCTGGCGGACGGCGACGTGATCGACGCCGGCGGCCTGGGGCTGCGCATCATCGCCGCGCCGGGCCACACCGCCGACTCGGTCTGCATCCACCTGCCCGCCGACGGCGTCCTGCTCACCGGCGACAGCATCCTCGGCCGCGGCACCCCGGTGATCATGGACGGCGACGGCGGTCTCGCCCCCTACATGGACACCCTCCGCCGGTTGAGCGCGCTTGCCGGCGAGGCCGAGCTCCGCGCCCTGCTGCCGGGCCACGGCCCCGTCCTGGGTGACCCGCGCCGTGCGATCGACGGCTACATCGCGCACCGCGAGGAGCGGCTCGCCCAGGTGGCCGCCGCAGTCGCGGCCGGCGCCGCCACGTCCGCCGAGGTCGTCGCGCACGTCTACGCCGATGTCGACCCCTCGGTCCGCGCCGCCGCCGAGTCCTCGGCCCGCTCCCAGCTCCGCTACCTGGCCGCACGCGGCGAAGTCCCGCCCGAATTCGCCGAAGCCTGAGCTGCGGCACGCTGCCGGGCCGCCCCTTCCGCGCCGCGGACCGGGCCGGCCGCGACTGCGCGCTGGCCGGGCCGGGGCCGGCCCGGCCGGCACCAGTCCCCGCGGTGCGGCGCCGCGCGAACGCCCGCGTCCGAGCGTGCTGCTCCCGGCTGCGCAGCCCGAGCCCGCCCGGGATGCGCGTCCTGCTGAGCCGGTGCGGGGCGGGGCGGCCGCGCCTTCCGCGGTGCTGCGCCTTCCGCGGTGCTGCGCCCTCAGCTGTATCCGGCCCCCGCGGCATCCTCCGGTGAAGACCCGCCGTGGCTCCGGCTGCTCCGGCGCCCCGCCCATCCGTTCGCTCGGATGCCGCTGGCGGCGGTGCCGCGGCGGGTGCCGCGGAAGCCGCTCCGGCGCGGGCCGCACGGCCGGCACCCGGGGAGGGCGCGGCTGCCCGCTGCAGCCCCGCTGGCTTCTCGGCGCGCCCGGTTCCCGCTGCTGCCCGGGTGCGCGGCCGGACAGCGGCTGCATCCCAGCCGGCCGCGCCCGGCCCCGGTGGCGGGCTCCTCGCTGCCCGGCGATGCCGGTGTGCGGCGCTGAGCCGCGTGGAGAGCGCGCCCGGCCGAAGCGGGTGGGGTGGGCATGGCCCGGCGGCGGCGCGGCGCGGAGCGCGAGTGAGGGGGCCGGAAACGACGCGCGCCGCCCTGCCCGTGCCTTCCGGCGGGGCTGAGGGCGGCGCTGCGCGGTGTGCAGGTGCCGTGCTGGAGCGCGTCAGCGGGCGCGGCGGCGCATCCGCTCGACGTCCAGCAGTACGACGGCCTTGGCCTCGATCCGCAGCCAGCCGCGCAGGGCGAACTCGGCGAGCGCCTTGTTCACCGTCTCCCGGGAGGCGCCGACGAGCTGCGCCAGTTCCTCCTGGGTGAGGTCGTGGTGGACGTGCAGGCCGTCCTCGCCCTCCTTGCCGAACTTGTCGGCGAGCTCCAGGAGCTGCTTGGCAACGCGGCCCGGCACATCGGTGAAGACCAGGTCGCTCATCACGTCGTTGGTGTGCCGCAGCCGCGCGGCGAGCGCCTTCAGCAGCTGCATGGCGACCTGCGGCTGGTTCGCGATGAACGGGCGGAGGTCGTCGTGGCCGAGTCCGGCCAGCACCGTGTCGGTGACGGCGATCGCGCTAGCCGTGCGCGGGCGCGGGTCGAACAGCGACAGCTCGCCGAACATCTCCCCCGGCCCCAGCACCGCGAGCAGGTTCTCCCGGCCGTCCACCGCGGATCGGGTGAGCTTGACCTTCCCGCTCAGCACCACGTAGAGCCGGTCGCCCTCGTCGCCTTCAGAGAAGAGGGTCTGGCCCCGGCCGAGGCGCACCTCACTGACCGACGCGCGCAGCGCGTTGGTCGCATCCTCGTCGAGCGCCTCGAATAGGGGTGCCTTTCGCAGCACCTCGTTGGTCTCGTCCACCGCTTCCTCCTAGCAACCTGACCGTCAACAGTGTGACCTATATCGCACCTGTGTGTGAAACCAGGTCGTTATCTCGGCTTGTCGTCCGGGTGACCGACCAGCCCGTCACAGCCGACGTCAGCCCCCATGATCTTAATCGCCTCTGCTCCCCGAACCGTGCCGCCACCGCCGTTAACCGGCCAATGCGGACATAATCTGGATCACCGTCCACCCGGCGTCGGGGCGCTCCGGCCCGCCCCCTCCGACGTGCGGCGCAGCCGCTGTGTGCCCGCCGGCGGGGCCGAATCCGGCGGAACGGCGGGCGAGTACGTAGGCTTCGGGTGTGCCTGGTGAACCGAAGTCGACCGCCGCCGCGCGCGGGCGCGCCGCGGGCGGCGCCCGAGCGCGTTCCGCCGCGCCGCCCGCCGGACCGGCGGGCAAGCCGGGCGAGACCCGCCTCGCGCTGGTCCGCCGCGCCCGCCGGATGTACCGCGAGCTCGTGCACGTCTATCCGGACGCGCGCGCCGAGCTCGACTTCACGACCCCGCTCCAACTGCTCATCGCCACCGTGCTGTCGGCGCAGACCACCGACAAGCGCGTCAACGCGGTCACGCCCCGGCTGTTCGCCCGCTACCCCGCTGCCGCCGACCTGGCCGGCGCCGACCGCGCCGAAGTCGAGGAGATCCTGCGCCCCACCGGGTTCTTCCGCGCGAAGGCCGACAGCGTCATCCGGCTCTCCCAGGCGCTCTGCGCGGAGCACGGCGGCGAAGTGCCCGGGACCCTGGACGCGCTGGTGAAGCTGCCCGGTGTCGGCCGCAAGACCGCCAACGTCGTCCTCGGCAACGCGTTCGGCGTCCCCGGCATCACCGTCGACACCCATTTCGGGCGGCTGGTCCGCCGGTGGCGCTGGACGGCGGAGACCGACCCGGTGAAGGTCGAGCATGCGATCGGGGCGCTGTTCCCGCCGAAGGACCACACGATGCTCTCGCACCGGGTCATCTGGCACGGCCGCCGCGTCTGCCACTCCCGCAAGCCCGCTTGCGGCGCCTGCACGCTCGCGCCGCTGTGCCCGTCCTACGGTGAGGGCCCCACCGACCCCGACGAGGCGCGCGCCCTTCTGCGCGACGGGCCCCGGTCATGACGCGTCCGCAGCGGCGTTTCCGGGCAGGCTCCGGTGCGGCCGGCCGCGGAAGTGGAAAGGCGACCATGAACGAAGCACCGCCCCCCTGGCTCGCGTCACTCGCCGACGCGGCGCCGCGCATGCGCGTCCCCGCCCTGCTCCGCCCGCCGGTGGACGGCGGCCGCCGCTCGGCCGTGCTCGTGCTCTTCGGCGAGGGCGCCGGCGGGCCCGAACTCCTGCTGATCCAGCGCCGCAACGGCCTGCGCCGGCACTCCGGCCAGCCGGCGTTCCCCGGCGGTTCGTTCGAGGCGGGCGACCGCAGCGCCGAGGAGTGCGCGGTCCGCGAAGCGGTGGAGGAGACCGGCGTCGACGCCGGCGGCATCGAGCCGCTGGCCCGGATGCCGGAGCTCTACATCCCGCACAGCGGCTTCCGCGTGCAGCCCGTCATCGCCTGGTGGCGCACCCCTTCGGCGGTGCACGCCGCCGACGCCGGCGAAGTCGCCAACGCCGTCACCGTGCCCGTCGCCGAGCTGTCCGACCCGGCCAACCGGGTGGTGGTCGATGTCGCCGGCCGCCGTGCGGGCCCCGGTTTCCGCGTCCGCGACCTGCTGGTGTGGGGCTTCACCGCGGGCGTGGTCGACGAGCTGCTCCGGATGGGGGGCTGGGAGCAGCCGTGGAACGCCGGCGGAGCCGCGCCGGTCGTTCCGCTCACCCCGCCGGCGGATACGCCCGCCCCGGTACCGCCCGGCGGGCCGCCCGCCGGGCCCCCGTCCGGTGCGCCGGCGCCGGACGGTCCCGGTGCGCACGCACCCGCATCGCCCGGGACCGGGTGACGGATGGACGGCCTCCTCCTCGACGCGCTGCTGATCGTCCTCGTCCTGCTCTTCGCCGGCTCCGGCTACCGGCAGGGCTTCATCGTCGGCGTCCTGAGCTTCGCCGGGTTCATCGGCGGCGGCGTGCTGGCCGCGCTCGGCGCACCCGGCATCATCCAGTCGTTCGTCTCCGATCCGGGGCGGCAGGCGCTGCTCGCCATCGCGGTGGTGTTCCTCTCCGCCGCCATGGGCCAGTTCGTGGCCTCCTACATCGGGGCCGTACTCCGCAACCGGGTCACCGGCGACTCGGCGCGGGTGCTCGACGCGGTCGGCGGCTCCCTGGTCAGCGCCGCATCGGTGCTGCTCGTCGCGTGGCTGGTGGGCAGCGCGGTCGCCAACTCGTCCCTGCCCGTGGTCACCGACCAGGTGCAGCACTCCCGGGTGCTGCGCGCCGTCGACCGGGTCATGCCGGAACAGGCCGACACCTGGTTCTCCACCTTCCGCAAGATCGTTGACCAGAGCGCGTTCCCGCAGGTCTTCAGCGGGCTCGGCACCGGCGAGCCGGCCGAGGTGGAGCCGCCGGACCCGGCCGTGCTGACCACCGAGGAGCTCCGCGCATCCAGCCAGAGCATCGTCAAGGTGCTCGGTACGGCGCCGTCCTGCCAGCGCCGCGTGGAGGGCACCGGATTCGCCTACGCGCCGGACCGCATCATGACCAACGCGCACGTCGTCGCCGGCGTCACCGAGGACCTGCGCGTGGTGACCCGCTCCGGCGAGCAGCTGGAGGCCACGGTCGTCCTGTACGACCCCGAGCAGGACACGGCGGTGCTCGACGTGCCCGGCCTGGGCCTCGATCCGCTGGAGTTCGAGCCTGACGCGGAGAAGAGCGACGACGCGGTCGTCGCCGGGTTCCCGAAGAACAGCGGTTTCACGGCGGTCCCGGCGCGTATCCGCGCCGAGCAGACCGCGCAGGGGCCGGACTTCTACCACGAGAAGCAGGTCAGCCGGGAGATCTACCAGGTCCGCGCGCTGGTGCGGCCGGGCAACTCGGGCGGGCCGCTGCTGTCGCCCGAGGGCACCGTGTACGGCGTGGTGTTCGCGGCGGCCACCAACGAGGAGGAGACCGGCTACGTGCTCACCGCGGAGGAGGTCGCCGAGAACGCCGCGGAGGGCCGCTCCGCGACCGAGCAGGTCGACACGATGCAGTGCGACTGACGGCCGGCGCCCGGTTCCGGACGGCCGAGCACGCCCGGTAGCCGGGCCGGGCGCCGCGCGGGGCTGCGCCCGGGTGCTCCGCGGCGCGCAGCGGCAGCTCCGGCTAATCTGGGCGCGCCCTGCAGCCTTTCAACCGCGGAGACGTCCTATGCCCAGAATCGTGCCCCTCGCCGCCCTTGGCGCGGCCGTGCTGCTCGCCGCCGGCTGCGGCGGGTCCGGCTCCGACGGTGAGGCGTCCGCCGACGGCGGCGCACCGGGCGGCCCGGAGTCGGGTGCCCCGGAGGCCGATCTGGACGCTGCCGCCGGCATCACCGGGGCGACGCTGCAGACCAGCGCGGGCGAGATCGAGCTGGAGCTCCTCCCGGAGTCGGCACCGGAGACGGTGCTCAACTTCGCCGAACTCGCCGAGGGCGAGCGCGGCGAGAACCCGGAGACCGGGAAGCAGGAGTTCTACGACGGCACGGTGTTCCACCGGGTGATCGAGGACTTCATGGTCCAGGGCGGCGACCCGACCGGCACCGGGACCGGCGGCCCCGGCTACACCTTCGGCGACGAGATCGATCCGGAACTCGAGTTCACCGAGCCCGGGGTGCTGGCCATGGCCAATTCCGGGCCGGACACCAACGGCTCGCAGTTCTTCATCACCACGGGTGAGACGGCGCACCTGAACGGGGCGCACACCATCTTCGGCCGCGTCGCCAGCGAGGAGGACCTGGCGGTCGCCGAGGAGATCGCCGGTGCCGAGACCGACGCCGACGACCGGCCGGTCGACGACATCGTCCTGGAATCGGTGCAGATCCACCGCGAGGGGTAGCCGCCCTTCGGCCCGATGCGCGCACAGCGCCGTGAGCGGCGCTGTGCGCGCGCCTGTGCGGCGCTGCGCTCCGGGCCCGCCCCGCGCAGCGGGAGAGCCCGGAGAGGCGGCTCAGGCGGCGGCGGCCTCCTCCAGGGGCCAGCTCATGCGCACGACCGTGCCCCGCTCGTCGGGCTCGATGCTGACCTCGTCGGCAAGGCCCTGGATCACCGCCAGGCCCACATCCGGAGAGAGGCCGGTGACACCGCCGGGCGGAGTGTGCTCCCCCGGGTAGAGGCGGACCGCCTCCGGTGCAGTTGCGGAGGCGGTGCCGTTGGTTCCGGCCGGGGGCGGAACCGGGTCGGGCTCCTTCGCGGGGGCGCGGTCGAACACCGCGACCTCGAACCGGCGCGGCGCGGCGCCGGCCCCTTCCGGGGCGGTTTCGGCGGCCCCGCCGCGGCGCATGCCGTCGGCCGAGCCGTCGATGAGCTCGATCTCGATCGGCCGCCAGGGGCAGTGCGCCCGGTGCGCCTCCACGGCGCGCGAGCATGCCTCCCCGACGGCGAGCCGGATCTCGTCGAGGGCGGATTCGGCGATGCCCGCCCGGCGCGCCACGGCCGTGGCCATGAGGCGGGCCGTGCGCACATGGGCGGGCAGCGCGCTGATCGTCAGCTGGACGAGGGCCATCTCTCTCGCTCGGCCCGCTACTTGGCGGAGCGCTTGTCGATGGCCTCCTGCACCGACTCATAGATGCCGAATACCTTGGTGAGGCCGGTAATCCGGAAGATCTTGAGGATGCGCTCCTGCGTGCACACCAGGTCGAGCGTGCCGTCGTGCGCGCGGACCCGCTTGAGTCCGCCGACCAGCACACCGAGCCCCGTGGAGTCGAGGAACTCCACCTTCTCCATGTTCACCACGAGGTGGAAGTTGCCCTTGTTGACCAGGTCGATCAGCAGCTCACGGAGCCGGGGCGCGGTATAGACGTCGATCTCACCCTCGACAACGACGATCTCGGTGTCGTCCTTGCTGTAGTGATCAAGCTTCAGGTCCACTAGAGTCCTCCAACGCCGAACCGCGGAATATCGCGAGTGATCTGTGCCGGGCGTTACCCCACAGAGCGGCATTCAACCACGCTCGCCGACTGCGCCCTCACGCTTCCCGGAAGAAAACGGGGGCTCCGCGCGTCTCTTCCCCCGGAAGCCGGTGCGAAACCGCAGACGGCCTGAGCGGGCGCGGAAATCGAGCGGACGGAGGGGAGCGGCAGGTGGATCGGGCGGATCTGTGGGAGGCGACACTCGGTCGGTCGTGGCGTGACCCTACCCGCGCTGCCCAGGTCACACATGTCGAGCGACTCCCCCGTGGCGGCGGAGAGACCCAACAGTGGCCCGCATGGACACCTCCCGAGGTGCGCGCGGCCCTGGCCGGCGCCGGGATCGCGGCGCCGTGGACGCACCAGGTGGACGCCGCCGAAGCCGCCCGCGCCGGCCGGAATGTGATCATCGCGACCGGAACCGCCTCCGGCAAGTCGCTCGGCTTCCAGCTGCCCGCCGCTGAGGCGCTCCTGGACGGCGGCAGTGTGCTCTACATCGCCCCCACCAAGGCGCTCGCCGCCGACCAGCTGCGCGCCGCGCAGGAGGTGCTGCCGAAGGGCCCGCTGGCCGCGGTCTACGACGGCGACACCCCGCGCGAGGAGCGGGCGTGGATCCGCGCCAACGCCGACTACGTGCTCACCAACCCCGACATGCTGCACCACGCGATCCTCGGCTGGCACTCCTCGTGGGCGCGGTTCCTGCGCCGGCTGCGCTACATCGTCGTCGACGAGGCGCACCACTACCGGGGCGTGTTCGGCTCGCACGTGGCGCTCATCCTGCGCCGGCTGCAGCGGGTCTGCGCCCGGTACCGGACCGCGCCGGTGTTCGTGCTGGCCTCCGCCACCACCGGAACGCCGGAGCAGACCGCGGAGCGGCTGGTCGGGGCGCCCGTCTCCGCCGTTACCCGGGACGCCTCGCCGCGCCCCGCCGTCGACTTCGCCCTGGTGGAACCGGAGCTGACCGAGCGCACCGGCGAGAACGGCGCCCCGGTGCGCCGCACGGCACCCGCCGAAACCGCCGAGATCCTCGCCGGCCTCGTCGCGCGGCAGGTCCGCACGCTCGCGTTCGTCCGGTCGCGGCAGGGCGCCGAAGTGGTGGCGCTGACCGCGCAGCGCCTGCTCGCCGACGGCGGCCGCGGCGACCTGGCGGAGAAGGTCGCCGCCTACCGCGGCGGCTACCTCGCCGGCGACCGGCGGGGCCTGGAGGCGGCGCTGCGCGAGGGTTCGCTGCTCGGACTGGCCACGACCAACGCGCTGGAGCTGGGCGTCGACATCACCGGGGTGGACGCCGTGGTCATCGCCGGCTGGCCCGGGACCCGCGCGTCGCTCTGGCAGCAGGCGGGCCGGGCCGGGCGGCGCGGGCGGGACGCGCTCGCCGTCTTCGTGGCCCGCGACGACCCCCTCGACACCTATCTGGCGCACCACCCCGGCGCGGTGTTCGGCCGGCCGGTCGAAGCCTCGGTGATCGACCCGGAGAACCCGCACGTCCTCGGTCCGCACCTGTGTGCTGCCGCGCAGGAGGAACCGCTCACCGCCGGCGACCTGGAGGCGTTCGGCCCGGGGGCCGGCGCGGTCGCGGCCGGCCTGGTCGAGCGCGGCCTGCTGCGGGCGCGGCCGCGGGGCTGGTTCTGGACCCGCCGCGAGCGGGCCAGCGACCTGGCCGACATCCGCGGCGCGGGCGGCCCCCCGGTGCAGATCGTGGACGGCGGCAGCGGCCAGCTGCTCGGTTCGATCGACGAGGCGGCGGCGTTCGGCAGCGTCCACCAGGGCGCCGTCTACCTGCACCAGGGCCGCAGTTATCTGGTGGACGAGCTGGACCTGGACGACCGGGTGGCGCTGGTGCACGCCGAGGAGCCGGGCTACGCGACGTTCGCGCGCGAAGTGACCGAGATCGAAATCCGGTCGACGCTCCGGGAGCAGGCGTGGGGTCCGCACACCGTGGGCTTCGGCGATGTGCGGGTGGGCCGGCAGGTCGTCGGCTACCTGAAGCGCGACGTGCGCACCGGCGCCGTCCTCGGCGAGCAGAGCCTCGACCTGCCCGAGCGGCCGCTGGACTCGCGTGCGGTCTGGTGGACGCTGTCGGAGGAGGCCCTGGAACGGCTCCGCGCCGACGGCGTCGAGCCCCGCGGTGCTGCGCACGCCGCTGAGCACGCCGCAATCGGCCTGCTGCCGCTCTTCGCCACCTGCGACCGCTCGGACATCGGCGGAGTGTCGACGGCCCTGCACGCCGACACCGGCCGCCTCACCGTGTTCGTCTACGACGGCCACGACGGCGGCGCCGGTTTCGCCGGGCGCGGCTTCGACGCGGCCCGCGACTGGCTCGCCGCCACCCGCGGCGCCATCGCCGGCTGCGAATGCGCCGCCGGCTGCCCCTCGTGCATCCAGTCCCCCAAATGCGGCAGCGGCAACGACCCCCTCAGCAAATCCGGCGCCCTCCGCCTGTTCGACGCCCTCCTCGCCGCCGCCCCCGCCTGAGCGGCCCGAGCGAGTGAGCGGGGCGGGTCCACCGGAGAACCGCGGTGAACACCGGGCGGCCCGGCAGGCTGCCGGGGCTGCGCGCGGCGCGGCTCGGAGCCGGCCGGCGTCCCCGGCACGCCGGCGCCACCCGCCTGTGGACGGCGGGCCGCCGTGGTGTGTCTCCCCCCCGGCAGTCGCCGGTGCGGGTTGCGGACGCCGGGAATTCCTGGGGATCGCGGGGATTCGGCGCGGCGCGCCGGTGGACGGGCGGGAGAGCCGCCCATCCGGAACCCGGGGTGCTGGAACGGCCGATATCCGCCCGTGATCAGGGAGGCGGGGCCGCGGCGGGAAGACTCGAATCCGCCCTTCCGCAACCCTGTCGGGAGCCGGAGCAGAATGCGGACGAGCCGAGTTTTCCACACCTCAATTCACAGGCTGTGGGTAATTCCCGACCGGTTATCCACAGGCCGGAGATTTCCCATTCCCTGCGCGCCGGATCCGCTGCACCGTGGATTCCGAGCCCGCGACACCCCAGGTCGCGCGGCACGTCCACGCCTGCAGGAGGCCCTGTGCCCGCAGTATCGCCGTCGCCGTCCGCCCCCGAACCGACCCCGCGCATCCACCGCATCAGCAGCGCCATCCGCCTCGCCGCCGCACTCCTGCGGCACCGCCTCTTCCGGCCCAGCGGTCCAGTCCTCCCGCACCGCTTCCGCGATCGCGGCATGTCGACGGCGGAATACGCCATCGGCACCGTTTCCGCGGTCGCCTTCGCGGCCGTGCTCTACGCCATTCTCACCAGTGGCGAAGTGCGCGAGGTCCTCACCGGGATCGTTGTCAGCGCGCTCCAGTCCACGGGCTGACGGCGATGGTCAGGCGCAGAGGCCGGGCGCAGTCCGGCATGGTCACGGCGGAGACCGCTGCGGCGCTCCCCGCCCTCGTCCTCGTCCTTGCGGTGGGCGTGGCCGCGGTGTCCGCCGTGGCCGCGCACCTGGCCTGCGTGGACGCCGCCCGCGCCGGAGCCCGGGCGCACGCCCGCGGCGACGACGCCGGCTCGGTCCTGGCGGTCATCGCCGAAGCCGCCCCGCCCGGTGCCGACGCGGACGTCGCCCACCACGGCGACCGGGTGCGGGTCGAGGTCACCGCGGCGGTCCCGCTCGTCCCCGGCACCGGCGCCGTGCCCATCACCGTCGGGTCGCGCGCCACCGCCCCGCTCGAGGCGGTCCCGCCGTGACGCCCGTGCGCGCTCCGGCCGGCCCGGGGGCAGACCGGGGCTCGGGCACCCTCTGGGTGCTGGTGCTCTCCCTGCTGATCTGGGCCGCTGCGGTGGCCGCGGTCCTGGTCGGCGGCGCCCGCGCCGACCGGCACCGGGCGGTCTCCGCCGCCGACCTCGCCGCGATCTCCGCCGCCGGAGCGGCGGCCCGCGGCGAGCCGGAGGCGTGTGCAGCCGCGGCCGCCACTGCGGCAGCCAACGGGGCCCGCCTCACCTCCTGCACGCTGCACGGCCTCGACGCCGTCGTCGAGGTCGTCCTCCCTGCGCGCTCCCTCCCCGGCGCCGCCGCCACGGCCCGCGCCCGTGCCGGCCCGCACACCGCCCCGCCGGATGCCGCAGCGCCACCCCGGCCGCTCCGCAGTGCGGCGCGGTCGCCACTGCGCGTCCGGCGGAGCCAGAGCCGACCGGCGCGGTGCCCCGGCCGCGGCCCACCGGGCGGCTGTACCCGCTGCGCCCAACGAGGGGCGCGGTGCCGCCGATCCGCCCCTCTCGTTCCGAGAGCGCTCGCTGGTCTCCGGCGCCGGGGCAGCAGCCGGACCGCCGCCCTATGCCCGGAGGGCCCGCCCGCCGCTGCCCCGGCCGGGCAGCTCGCGGTCGCCGTGCAGCCAGCGGTGCCACCTAGCGGGCCCGCGACGCGCCTGCTCACCGGCGCCGAACTCGCCTGCGCCACCGCCCGCGTACTCCGGGGTTGCGGCGGCGAGCGCCGCTGGCTGCGCACCGCCCCCGGCGGATCGGCCACCTGTTCAGCCGCCTGCCCGGCCAGTCCGAATACCACCGCCACCTGCGTGATGCCGCCCCGCCCTGCACGCCGCCGCACAGCGGTTGGCCCGCGCAGCCCCGACCTGGCACGAGAGGCTGCGTCTGATGCACGGCACTCCGCTGCTGCGCTGGCCGTGCCACTGCCGAGAACTCCAGCCGGGGCGAGATCGCCGGGCTACGGCCGCGATGCCTCCCACCACGCCTTCTTGGGGCGCCACACGCATGCTCATCACAACCCCCGACTGCACAGTCACCGCGTACCCCTGGCCGCCCCAGAGAACTCGACGAGCGCGGACCGGCCCTGCACCTGCTCCGCGCCCAGCAGGCCGCGCCGGGGCCGTGCCCGATCGTGTGCGGCAAGGGCTTCACCGGAGCCGGCGTCGAGACTGCCGCCCAGGCCCCCGGGCCACCTCCTCATCCAGCTCATCCAGCCTCGGAAGAGCCCGCGGAGCCGGTGCCGGCCGACGTTCCCGCTCTGCGTGCGCCAGCGCATCTGCGCGCTCAACGCCGAGGTCCGGCCCCACCGGCTGATCGGCGCCTTGGTCGAGCGATCACTGATCGCCTACGGCCACTGACCAGGACACCACCCCCATCAACGGTCGGGAAGCCGCCGTTGCGGCGCGGCGGCGGCCGGCGGCGCAGCATCCGACCCGCTCCCGAGGGGCCGCACCGGGCGGCCGAATAGAACCGCCGCCCCGCTGTCGCCCGGCCCATCAAGCGGTCAGCATGCTTCCCCGGCTTCGGGCCGACCGCATCGGCGTGTGCGGACACCGGCCGCGCTGCACTGCGCGGCCTCGCGCTGGCTCCGCCGCAGGTCACGGTGGCGCCGTCGAGGCGGGGCCGGCCCGGCCCCCGAGCGGAGGGGCGGCGGGTGGCCGTTCGGGCCGCCCCGTGCTCCGTCTCGACCGCCCCGTCCGTTCCGATGTACCGAGAGGTCCCTGCCATGAAACTTCGGCTCGCACGGCTGCGCTCCGGTGCCGCCGCCCTCGCCGCCTGCGGCGCGCTCTGCGCGACCGCCGGCGGGTTCACCACGCCGATCGGCCCGGTGGAGCTCGACCCGGAAAACCAGTCCGTCAGTGTCGGCGGCCTCACCGCGGCCGCCCCGCGCCCGGCAGCCGAGGCGCCCGCGGCGCCGCCGAAGGAGCCGCCCGCAGCACCGGCCCCGCCGAAGGCACCCGCTCCTCCGGATCCGCCGGCGCCGCCCGCCGCGCCGGCAGCCGTCGGCGGCTCCGCCGGCGCAGCCCCGCCGAAAGACGACCGGCCCGATTCCGACGACGCCCCGGACGACTCCACCGGCGCCGACGGCGAACCCGGCGCGGACGAGTCCGGCGACGCAGCGGAAGACGCAGCGGAGAAGGAACCGTCCGACGCCGCGGAACCGGACGGTGCCGATGCCGAAGCCGCACCCGAGGAGGACGGCTCGGAACCCGCCTCCGGCGGCAGCGTTCCGGTCAGCGAGGAGCCCATCATCCGGTACGGCTCGTCCGCCGCCGACTCCGCGGCGCCGCCCGCGGCCTCGCCCGTGTCCGCCGCCGCGTCGTGGGCGCTGGTGCTGCTGCTCGCCGCGGTGCTGGGAATGCGGCTGGCGGTGGGATGGCCCCGCTTCCCGCCCCGCTACACCGGGCGGCGCCGGATCACGGCGCAGCCCCGCCGATGAGGCCCGCCACCAGAGGGAGAACGCCGATCAGTACGAACGCCGGCAGGAAGCACAGCCCCAGCGGCGCCACCACGAGCACCGCTGCCCGCTGCGCACGCGCCGCCGCGCGCACCCGTGCCTGCTCCCGCGCCTCCTCAGCGTGCCGGTCCAGCAGGTCGGCGACTGGCGCGCCGGTCTGCGCGGCGCGGTCGAGGGTGCGCCCCACGGCCGCGACCTCCGGCGGCCCGCCCACGGCGGCCCAGGCCCGCCCGGGTGCCTCGCCGAGGCGCTGCCGGTCCGCCACCTCGCTCAGCAGCGCGCCCAGGGGGCCGCCCACCGACGGGGCCAGCGCCGACAGCACCGCGGTCGTCTCGCCGCCGGCGCGCACCCCCGCCGCCAGGAGGTCCACTGCAAGCGGAAGCCCCGCCGCTGACGCGGCGGGGCGGCTCGGCCGGCCGGCGGTCCGGCGCAGTCCCCACCAGCACGCCGCCCCCAGCGGCGGTCCGAGCAGCAGCGCCGCGGGGAGCCCCGCTGCAGCCGCCAGCGCCGCCGCGGGCGCCATCGCGCACGCCACCTGCAGACCCCGCCCCGGTGTCCGCTCCGCCGTGCCGATCGCGCGCGGCTCCGGTCTCTGCGGCGCCGCTGCGCTGAGCCGCACGGCGCTCACCGATCTGCCGCCGTATGCCAGGAACACCGCCCCTGCCAGGGCGGCTCCCGCGAGGGCAAGGAATACCGCCGTCATCCGCTGCCTCCGCCGCAGGCAGCCTGCCGCTCGGGTTCGGTGCTCTGCCGGATACGGCGGATCCTGTGCCACGTGCCGGACATCGCTCCCCTATCTCCCCTCTGCCGGCGGCAGCGCCCTGCGGATGATGCCGCGGGTCCACCACAGGCCGGCGGCGTCGAGCGCGGCCCCGCCGGCGAGGCAGGCCAGCCCCGCCGGACTGCCGAAGAGGAACGCCAGCGGGGCGCCGCCGCTGAACGCCGCCATCAGCAGCCCTCCCGCCGGGAGCACCGCGAGCAGGACTGCGGTGGTGCGCGCTCCGGCGAGCTGCGCCGACAGGTCGGCGCGCTGGGCTTCCTCGCGCGCCAGCGCCGCGGCGAGCCGCTCGGCCACGTCGGCCAGCCCCGCCCCGGAGACCGCTGCGACGGTCCAGCAGGCGGCCAGTCGCGCAGCCCCGCCCAGCCCCGGGGTTTCCGCGGCGCGGTGCAGGTGCGGCACGGGGTCGGCACCCGCCTCGGCCGCCGCCAGCGCGGGGCCGAGCTCGCCGGCGAGGCCGCCTTCGCGCGCCGCAG
>NZ_BAAGXT010000043.1:0-54627 GCF_054779695.1 Nocardiopsis coralliicola
CCGCTGCGCCACCCGGCGCCCGGCGGCGCCGGCGGTCCCGTCGGTCCCGTCGGCTCCGTCCTGGGCGCGGATGGCCATCAGGTCGGCGCGGGCCCGGTCCGCGGTGCCGGGATGGCCGGCCGCCGCGGCCGCCTGTCCCGCGTGCCGCAGGGCGCTCACCGCGGCCTCGGTGCTGCCCTGTTCGTAGAGGCAGAGCCCCAGCAGCCGCTCGGCTTCGGCGCGCTCGCCGCCGCTCGCCCCCGGGGACTCCCGGACGCCGCGGGCGTGCGCCGCCGCCCGCACCGGGTCCGCGGCGAGCAGGCCGGCCGTGTCCGGGACCGCCGCTGCGCGCCCTGCTCCGCCGCGTCCCGCGGCCCACTGCGGTTTCGCCATACGCTGCCCCTCCGTCCGGCGCCGCGGCCGAGTGCTCGCGGTGCGTAACAGAAGCACCGCACACCGCGGTCCCGGTGTCCAGTGGGGCAGAGGAACTGCCACTCTGGCCGACCGGGCGAGAGCGCAGCTACGGTGGCTTTCGGGCCCGCCCGGGCCCGGAAACGGCGATGGGAGGACCGGTGGCGGACGAGAGGGCGCAAGCCGTGGCGGAAGAGGCGCTGCCGGAGCGCAGCAGGAAGGTCGCCGCGGTACTCGCGGCCGCCGGCCACCCGGTGTCGGTCCGGGTGCTGTCCTCCGACGCGCGGACCGCGGCGCTGGCAGCGGAGGCACTGGGCTGCCCGGTCGGCGCGATCGCCAATTCACTGGTCTTCTCCGCGGCCGGAACCCCGGTCCTCGTGCTGACCAGCGGCGCGCACCGCGTCGCGACGAAGGCGCTGGCCGGACGCCTCGGACTGCCGTCGCTGGACCGCGCCGACCCCGCGCTGGTCCGGGCCGCGACCGGACAGGCCATCGGCGGCGTCGCCCCGGTCGGCCACCCCGCGCCGCTGCTCACCGTCGTCGACCCGGCCCTGGGCGCCTACGACCGCGTCTGGGCGGCTGCCGGCACCCCGAACACCGTCTTCGCGACCACCCGCGCCGACCTCCTTGCGCTGACCGGGGGCCGCGACCTCCCGGTCGCCGACTGACCGGAAATCCGGCCGAACCGCCCCCGCGGCGGCGGCCCGCACGGTGTTGCGGGCCCCGCAGACCTGCTCGCCTGCGCTGTCCGGATCCGCCCCGGGGAAGTCCCTCCCGGCGCGGGAGGACCCTGCCCGGCGCCGGTTTCCGGCCCTGCCCTACGTCCTGCAAGGGGCTTGCGGAAACACCGGCTGAGGGCTCTCCGCGCGCCGGGTGCCGGACCCGGTGGCGGACCGGGCCCCGGCCCGCAGCCGGGGGCGCGATCCCCCGCTCCGACCGCGGGGGGCGCCGCACCGCTGTGGAGGCGGGTTTGGAGTCAGCGGCGCTTGCGGCGAGGGCCCTCGACCCCTCCCCGCGCCGCCGGGGTGCGGGGGAGTGCCGGACCGCTGGAGGGCGCCTGGCCGGCGGTGGTCGTCCCCGGCGGCCGGGTACACCGGGTGCAGGTCCGCGGTCCAGCGGCCGCTGGCCGGGCTCCCGGCCGAGAACGGGGTGCCGGGCCGGCCCGCGGGTGCAGCCGGACGTGCTGGAGGGGCAGTGTCCGCCGCGGCGCGGCTCAGATGGCGGTCCACTCGGTGGTGAACGGGGGGAGGCCGGCGGATTCGAAGAGGATCCGGAGCGGGCCGCGGGGGAGGGAGCGGGCGACGAAGACGCCGTCCGGGTCCAGTTCGGCGGTAGTGGTGCCGGCGGCGTGGTCGAGGACGGCGCGGCCCGGGGACGGCGGGTCGAGGCGGCCGGCGAGGTGGCGGAGGCCACCGTCCTCGGTGATCTGGACCCGTACAGACCGGTCGGGCGGCGGGGCGGTGAAGACGAGGAAGCGCGGCGCACCGGGCCCCGAGCGGACCGTGGCCGTTCCGGGGATCGGTGCCACCGCGGAGTCGCCCGAGAGGGCCGCGATCGCGGCATCCGGGCGTCGGCGGCGGAAGGCCGCCGCAACCACCGGCGCCAGTTCGCTGGCGGGCCCCGCACTCTCGGCCCCGCCGGGCCCGGAAGCGCCGCGGTCTGCGGCCAGCTGGCTGCGGAGCGCCGCGATGAAGCGCTCGTCGGCCTCGCCGGAAGGCGGCGCGGGCGCGGGCTCGCCGTGCGAGCGGGCGGGCTCGGCGCCGTCCGCTGGTCCGGGCTCGGGAGTGCCGCGGTGCAGGAACGCTTCGGCGTCCGCAGAGCCGCTGCCGGGGCCGCCGGCGCCCTCAGCAGCGGCGGCCCGGCCGTCGCCGGCCGGGCCGTTGCAGGGGGCAGACATCACAGGGTCCAGCGTGGTTCGGACGGGGCGGGCCGGGGCTCTGGGCGGTCGTCCAGGGCCGGGATGCCGAAAGCGCGGGGGTCGCGGCGCAGCCGGCTGCGGAGGTGGCGGCGCGCGCGTTTGCGGGCCACCTCGATCTCGCTCTTCGGCAGGCCGGTGCACTCCGCGGCTTCGGCGGCCGACGTCCGGGGCCGGTACAGGTCGAGGGCGAGCAGGGTCCGGTCGGGCTCGGGCAGGGCGGCGATGGCGGCGTGCACGCGCCGGTCGCGCTCTTCGGCGAGCGTCTGGGTCTCGGGGTCGCGGTGGTCGACGGCGTGCAGTTCCGAGGGGTCGGTCGGCGCCGTGCGGCTCGCCCGCCGGCGCTGGCGGACGGCGGCGTCGTGGGTGGTCCGGGCGATCCACCGGCCGATCGCGGCCGGCTCCCGGATCCGGTCGAGGTGCTCGGCGAGCAGGCACCAGACCGTCTGCTTGGCATCGTCGGCGTCGGCGTGGGTGAGTCGGTAGAGGGCGACGATGGAGCCCACCATCGCCCGGTAGCGCTGCATGAGGGCGGCGAACGCATCGGCGTCTCCGGCGCGTGCGCGCAGCAGTAGGACTTCGGGCTGGACGCTCTGACAGGTCTGGTCTCCCAATGGCACCCCGAGTAGACTCGCGGACCCTTTGCCGACAACGCTAGCCGCGACACGCCCCCTGCGGGCGGGAATACCGGATCCGGTCACGGGCGCCCTGGTGCCCCGGGGGTCGATGGGGCACAATGGCCACCGGAGAACTCTCGAACGGACGGTTCCTCCGCGGTGAACGAGGGCGTCGGGGAAGCGCACTCGTTCACATCAGGAGGTTCGGTGTCCGCACGTGGCGTCTTGTATGTCCACTCCGCGCCCGCGGCGCTGTGCCCACATGTCGAGTGGGCGGTCGCGGGCGTCGTCGGTGTACCCGTAAAGCTGGAATGGGGCGATCAGCCCGCAGCTCCCGGGGCACACCGTGCTGAGCTCAACTGGGCGGGCGCGCCGGGGACGTCCGGCGCGCTGGCCTCCGCCCTCAACGGGTGGCAGCGCCTGCGCTACGAGGTGACCGAGGAAGGGTCGCCCGGCTGCGACGGCGTGCGCTACAGCTACACGCCCGCCCTCGGCGTGTTCACCTCGGTGATGAGCGCGGCGGGCGAGGTCCTGGTGCCCGAGGCGCGCATCCGCGCCGCCCTGGAGCGCGCCGCGGCAGGGGAGATCGAGCTCGACGCGGAGCTGGACCGGCTCACCGGCCGGGTCTGGGACGAGGAGCTCGAGCCGTTCCGCTACGCCGGCGACGGCGCCCCGGTCCGCTGGCTGCACGCCGCCGGCTGACGGCGGTCTGGCCGGATACGGACGCACCGCCCTCGGATCCAGCCGGTCCGGCCCGCCACTGCCGGCCTGTCCGCAACCCCTGCTCGCCGGCGGCAGGGCGGCCCGGTTCGGGGGCCGCGGCTCAGCGGAGCCCGGCGGCACCTCCGGCCAGCTGGCCGGCGAGATCATCCAGTCCGCCGGCGTGCAGGTCGAAGCGGTCGGACGGGGACGGCGGGTCTCCCGCGGGGCGGCGGACATAGGCGGTGCGCAGGCCCGCTGCCCGCGCCGCTCGCAGGTCCCACGCGTGGGCCGCCACCATGAGCAGCCGCTCCGGGGGCCGGCCGGCGGCTTCTGCGGCGAGCCGGTAGACCGCGGGGTCGGGCTTGTAGCTCCGGACCTCCTCCGCCGAGAGCGCCTGGTGCCAGCGCAGACCGGCGTGCGCGCTGATCTCCAGCAGTGCCGCCCGGCCGGCGTTGGAGAGGCCGACGACCGGGAAGCCCTCGGCGAGCCGCGCCAGGCCCGAAGCGGAGTCGGGCCAGGCGGGGAGCCGGCGGGCCGAGCGCGCGAGCTCCGCCGCCTCCGGATGGGCCGCACCGGCCGCGCGCGCGACGATCTGCGCGGCCTCCCGGTCCAGGGCGCCCCCCGGCGGATAGGACCGGCCGCCGTCGAGAACGCGCTGCTGCTCGCGTTCGATGTGGCCTGTCCAGAGCGCGAGCAGCCGGTCGGCTTCGGTGCGGCCGGACTCCGGCGCCAGTCGGAGGATGCCGGCCCGCAGGCCGGACGGTTCGTCGACGAGCGTGCCGAGCACGTCGAAGACCAGGGTGTCGATCGCCGTTTCCGGCACGGTGCCTCCAAGGTGCGGGGGAGCGGCGCGTGGTGCGGGTGCGCGCCCCGGAGCCCGCGCCCGGTAAGGGGTAAAGTGACGCTTCAGTGAAGCTAGACCGAAGTGGGTAAGGGATGCAAGTCGCTTTAGGGGATTACGTATGGGCGGCGGGGGTGGCGACCGATCTGGCCAACACCGGAGCGGACGTCTGGCGCGGCGACGACCACCTCGCCGACCTGGCGGCCCTCGCCGCATTCGCCGACCTGCACGATGATCCGCCCGGCGGCGGAGCCCCGCTGGGCGCGGCGGCGCGCCGTGCGGACGCGGCCGGACTGAGCGCCGTGCACGCCCTGCGCGCCACCGTGCGCGACCTGATCGGCAGCCCCGAGCGGGACCGCCTGATCGGCGGCGCAACTGCGCTCACCGGGACCGCCCGCGGGGCGACCCTTGCTCCCGACCCCGCGCGCCCCGGCCGCACCCGGTGGGCGCTGGAGCCCGCGCCTGCGGCGGACGTCGCCGACCGACTCTCACTCGTCTGCGGTGTGGGCGTCCTCGGCGTGCTGCACGCCCTCGGCACGGAGCGGTTCCGGCCCTGCGCCGCGCCCGGCTGCCAGGGGGTGTTCATCGACGCGACCCGTCCCGGCCGGCGGCGCTACTGCATGCCCGGCCTGTGCGGGAACCGGGTCAACGTCGCCAACCACCGCGCCCGCCGCGCCGCGCAGCAGGACATCCGCCCGCCCGGCACGACCTAGCGGGGCTCCTCCTCGTCCTCGAACGGAAGGGCGCCGACCGTCGCGGCGAGGGTGAAGACGAACATGAAGCCGATCGGCACCAGGGGCCAGAAGGGCAGGATCCGGTCGGCCATCACGCTGGTGACCGCCCAGATCGCGAGCAGCACGATCGAGACCGCGGTCAGGCCGCGCCACGGGTCCAAGCGGCGGTGCCGCGCCCGGCGGGCGCGCTCGGCGGCGGCCTCGGCGCCGTCGGTGCCGGCGTCCGGCGGCGGCTCCGGGGGTTCGGGCAGGTCGGAGGTGATTCCCTCCAGGTCGCCCGCGACGACGGCGGCCAGCGCCAGGTCGAGGCGCTCGTGGTACTCCGCGAGCGTCAGCCGCCCCTCCTGGAGGGCGGTCGCCAGGCGGCGGGCAACCGCATCGCGCTCGGCGTCGCCCACCCGCATCCGCGCGGGCGGCACCCCCGCGTCCGGCCGCAGATTCGGGACACCGGTGTCCGCAGGCGTTTCGTGGCTCCCCATCCGTGTCACCCTCCTCGCCCCGGGGCTCAGCTGTGCGCCCCCGGGTCCTCGTCCGGCCAGATGGCGGCCGCGAGCAGGATCGCGGCCCAGATCCCGAGCGGCACCAGCGGCCAGAAGGTCACCAGGGTGCCGCTCATGATGCTGGTGACGCCCCAGATCCCGGCCATGATCACTGCGCCGCCCAGCCACCACCGCCACTCTTCGCCCCACTCCCGCCAGCGCGACGGCGCCGGCCCGATCGCGGCGCCGGCCGGGTGGCGGTCCCCGTCCGCGGCGCCGGTGCGGACCGGGTCCGCGGGCGCGGCGGGCGGCTCGGGGAGGTCGGCGGTGAGCGCCGCGAGGTCGGCGCGGTGCACGGCGGCCATCGCGGCGTGCAGGCGCTCGTCGTATTCGGCCAGGGTGAGGCGGCCTTCAGCAAGTGCGGCGGCGAGGCGTTCGGCGGCGGCGTCCCGGTCTGCATCCGAAGCGCGCATACCGCCGTCCGGGCCACGCTCGTCCTCCACCGGCGCCACCCCCTGCCGAGATGTGGGGCACCTCACGATACGCGGAGGAGCGGCGCGAGGAAAGGCTCGGCCGCAGGGCCCGGGGTACCGCAACGGCCCCTGCGGCCGTGCTGCGCCCGCCGCGGCCGGGCCCGGCCGCGGTCAGCTGCGGCCGGTCAGTCGCAGGACGAGGTGAGGCGGCCCGCCACGAGGACCGCGGCCCAGATCCCGAGCGGGATCAGCGGCCAGAAGGTGCCGAACCCGGAGGTGATGCCGGTGACCGCCCAGATCGCGGTCATGATGACCGCCGCGCCGAGCCAGTTCCGCCAGTCGTCGTCGATCCGGTCCCACGGCCGCTTCCGCGGCCCGTCCTCCCGGGCGCCCAGGTCGACGGGCCCCGCAGCGTGTCCGTCCGCCCCGACGGGGGCGTCCGGCAGGTCGGCGGTGAGCGGGACGAGCTGGCCGGTGGTGGTGGACCGCATGGCCGAGTCCAGCCGCTCCTGGTACTCGTCCAGGTCGAGGCGTCCGTCGGCGAGCGCTGCAGAGAGCCGGTCGGCGACAGCGCTGCGCTCCGCATCGGAAGCGCGCAGCCCGCCTGCGCCTGCTGGGTCACTGGTCACGGGGAGCCTCCTCGGCACGGGCCCTCGGCCGCCCCCGCGGCCGAATCCGCCTCCTCCGACGCTAGGCCCGGTCCGCGGGTTCCGGCAAGGTCCGAGCGGAGGGGGCGGCGTCCTCCGAACGGGTGACACCGCCCGCCGCCTCAGGGCGCCCCGGGATCCCCGCCCGCCATGCCCGCCTCCCGCGCCCACCGCGCCACCTCGGCGCACGTGCCCGGGCTGGTGGCGCCGACCAGCCCGGTGGCCTCGTAGCCCCCGGAATGGGTGAACGGCGCACCGTCGAGCCGGAGCAGGCCGCCGCCGGTCTCGGCCAGCAGCAGCTGCGGTGCGGCGATGTCCCAGTCGCGCACGGGTACGTCCTTGACGAACAGCTGCGCCACCCCCTCCGCGATCCGGCACAGCTTCAGCGCGATGCTGCCGCACTCCTGGTACTCGGCGAACCCGAAGCGGTCGTAGGCGGCCCGGGCGATCCCGCGCGGCTCCGGCGTGTTGTCGATGAGCGCTCCGGCGCCCGGCGGGGCGGCCGCCAGCGGGGCGAGCCGGCGTCCGTTGCGCTCGGCGCCCATGCCGCGCACCGCCGTGTACATGACGTCGTTCTCCGGCGCGTAGACCACCGCCAGTACCGGGCGCCCCCGCTCCACCAGCGCGGCCTGGGTGACATAGCCGGGGAAGCCGTGCACGTAGGAGGCGGTGCCGTCGATCGGATCGATCATCCAGTACCGCTCGGGCCGCAGCTCCGGCAGCGCGTCCGGGTCCTCCTCGCTGAGCACCGGAACCCCCGGCGCCGCCGCGGTGAGCCGCTCGCTGAGCGCGGTGTGCGCCAGCGCGTCGGCCCGCGCCTTGAACTGGGCGCCCTCCCAGACGCCGCTGACGGCGCCGGAGTCGGAGCGCCACTCCCGCAGCAGCACCCCGACTTCCAGGGCTGCCTGGACCGCGGCCGGGAGCAGCGCATCCGCCGGGTAGGGACCGAGGTTCACCGCACCACCTGCGCGATCACCGGCGGCTCGCACTCGCGCATCGGCACCGACCGCTCCGGCGCCACCGAGAACGACGCGAACGTCGACTCGTCGATGAACTCGTCGGTCCAGCGGCGCACCATCACCACGCCCTCCCGCCACTCGTCGGCCAGCGGCGGCCCGTCCAGCACGGCCTGCCGCACCAGGCCGGCGACCTCGTCCACGCCCGACTCGACGGTCAGCGGTGCCGTCGAGGAGAAGCGCGGGTTGATCTCGAAGATGCGCGGCTCGCCCGCCTCGTCCAGCGCGAGCTGCACGTTGAACGGGCCGTCGGCGCCGAGCCGCTCCTGCACCGCGGCACACACGTCGGCGACGCGCTGGTGGCGGCGGGTGATCGCGAACTTGGTGACGCCCCGCTTGAGCACCACCTCCTTGGGCACCACCGCCTGCACGGAGCCGTCGCGCCACACCACCACCGAGACCGTGTACTCCTGGCCCGGCGCCAGCTCCTGCACGATGAGGTCCTCGGAGGCGTAGCCGCTGTCGGTGATGACTCCGCCCAGCTCCTCGGCGGTGCGGCACACCGCGACGCCGCGGCTGCCGCGCCCCGAGCGCGGCTTGACCACCACCGGCGGTTCCGGCGTGCCGTCCCACTCGGAGGCGAGGCTGGTGGCCGGTACCGGCAGCCCGGCGGCGGCCAGCCGGCGGGTGAGCGCGTACTTATCCAGGCAGGTGCGGATGAACGCGGGCCGCGGCAGCAGGACCCGGAGGCCGGGGCGGTCGAGGCCGGCGGCGGCCACCAGCTCCTCGTCGACCAGCGGGATCAGGGCGTCCGCGTGCTCCTGCGCGCAGACCGCCGCCAGCGCCCCGGCGAAGTCCGGGCTGCCCCCCGGCGGGATGAGATGGCTGGAATCGGCCAGGTAGAGGCCGGGTGCCGAGGAGTCGATGTCGGTGGCGACGACTCGGAAGCCCTGCCGCCGCAGATGGACGATGGTGCTCGACGTCGCCGCCGACCCCGCGGTCGTAACCACCACGGTCGGCCGCTCGGAAGCCTGTTCAGCGGTCACCGGTGAACCCTCTCCGCTCGGTGCTCTCCTACGGGTGCTGTGCCTTCGGATGGCACGGAACCTCGCTGTGTTCGGACCGAAGGCGGCGCCTCGGCGACCGAGGCTCCTCCCCGGGGAGGGGGCTGCGGCGGGGCCCGGTCCCGGCGGGCGGTCGATCCCTTGCGCACCGAGCGTAGGACGGCGCCGTCCGGGGGTGCTGCCCGTTGGCCGGTTCCGGTTTCCAGGACAACCGCGGGTACGGGATCGACGTGCTGCGGCGGCGCGCTCCGGCACCGCCTCCGCCGGGCGCCCGGACGGTGCGGCCGCGGGTGCGGTCAGCGGGCTGCGGACGCCTCCCGCGGTTCGGGGCCCAGGTGCTCGGCGGCAAAGGCGCGCAGGCCAGCGGGGCCGGTGTAGTGCAGCGCGGTCAGACCGGCCACCTCGGCCGCCTGCACGTTCTCGGCGCGGTCGTCGACGAACAGCGCCCCGCCGGGCCCGGCGCCGACCGCCTCCAGAGCGCGCGTGTAGGCGGCGGGCTCGGGCTTGCAGGCGCCGATGTCGCAGCTGAATACCGCGGCCGCGAACGGCGCGAGCAGCGGCGACGCGCGCAGTGCGCCGGCGATGCCGTGCGGCGCGTTGGACAGCAGGCCGAGGCGGACGCCGCGCGCCGCGAGTGCGCCGAGCAGGTCGACCACCTCGGGGTCGGGGCGCAGCCAGGAGGCGACGTCGGCGCTCCACAGCTGCTGCACCTGCGCGGCCGACCAGCGGGCGCCGCAGCGGTCGGCGACGCGGCGCCAGTATTCGCCGCCGCTGCGGCCGCGGTCGTAGCCGCTCCGCTCGGCCCAGTAGGCCGCCCAGAACCCGGCCGGATCGACGCCGGCGGCCGCCTCCATCGCGGCCCGGTCGGCGACCGGCTGCGGCAGCGAGACGACCTCTCCGTAGTCCACGATGAGGGCGGGCAGCGGGCGGTCATGCACCATGGGGACTCCGTTCACCGCGACTGCGAGTGCGATCGCACACACCCTAAAGCGCGCATCCGCCCCGGGGCACGAGCCCCGCGCGGGGCCCGGACCGGGACGGCGTGCGATCCCGCATTCCGGCGGGCCCCGAACCGGCCCCACCGCCGACCGCGGCCGGCGGCGGGGCCGGGGGGTCACTTCACTTCGAAGACCGGGGTGACGATCGCGCGGGCGAGTGCGGTGGAGAACAGGTTGAAGCCGAGGAACGCCGGGGTCGCCGACGCGTCGACGTCGAGGGCGGGCACCTGCACGGCGTGCACCGCGAACATGTACCGGTGCGGGCCGTGCCCGGCCGGCGGGGCGGCGCCGAGGTACCGGTGCGCCCCGGCGTCGTTGCGCAGGGTCACCGCGCCCGCGGGCAGCCCGGCGCCGTCCTCGCCGCCCGCGCCGGCGGGCAGCGCCGTCACCGACGCCGGGATGTTCGCCACCGCCCAGTGCCAGAACCCGCTGGCCGTGGGCGCGTCGGGGTCGAAGCAGGTCACGGCGAAGCTCTGCGTCCCGGCGGGGAAGCCGCTCCAGGACAGCTGCGGCGAGACATCCTCTCCGCCGGCGCCCATGATGCCGCTGACCTGCGCGGTGGG
The DNA here is from genome assembly GCF_054779695.1 of Nocardiopsis coralliicola. Taxonomy (NCBI): domain Bacteria; kingdom Bacillati; phylum Actinomycetota; class Actinomycetes; order Streptosporangiales; family Nocardiopsidaceae; genus Nocardiopsis; species Nocardiopsis coralliicola. Next base: position 10,380 of record NZ_BAAGXT010000043.1, read on the forward strand.
CAGGGGAGCCCCGTCGGCCACCGACTCGCTGGTGAGGGTGAAGGACGGGACCTCGGGCAGGAAGTCGTACGGGGACGGGGGCTGGGACGCGGCCACAGTGTGCCTCCTTGGCAGAGCTCGTCAGGGTCCTGGAGCCGGAACGGGCGGCCGGCGCGGGACCGGCGGCGCCGTCCGGCTCCGGTCCAGGTCTACCGCGCCGCGGCCCGCTGCGGCCAACCGGCGGCTGCGACCGGGCCGCCGCGCCGGGGGAGGTCTGGAGCGCGGGCCCGGATCCGCCGGGGCGCGCTGCCGTCGGCACGCGGGCGCGGCCGCCCTCCGGCCCCGCCCCGGCCCGGGCGGCAGGACCGGGGCTCCGCGGGAAGCCCGTGCAGTGGGCGGCCCTCCGTGCGGGCCCGGGAGACCTCCAGGCGCGGCCGGGTTCGCGCGGCGGTCCGCCTGGGAGGGCCCTCTATCCCGCGCGGCAGCGGGACCGCGGCCCCGGCACCGCGCTCAGCCGCCGCGTGCGGGCGGCCGCCCGCCGCACCTCTGCCGGCCGGCCCGGGCAGAGGCGCGGCGTCCGCTGGTCAGCGGCCGGTCCAGGTGGGCCGGGTGCCGTCGGTGAAGGCGCGGACGGCACCGGCGAAGTCGGCCGAGCCGAAGGCGGTGCCCACGACGTCGGCGTCCTCGGGCAGCGCGGCGCGGCGCATGCGCCGGGTGAGCTCCTTCGCCGCCCACATGGTGATCGGCGCCTGCGAGAGGAACCGGCCGACGGTCTCCTCCGCCAGCGCCGCAAGCTCCTCCGGTGCGCAGACCTCGGCCGCGAACCCCGCCGTGTGCGCCTCGGCGGCCGACAGGAAGCCGGCGCGGAGCAGCAGGTCGGTCGTGCGCGCCGCGCCGAGCCGCTGGTGCAGCAGCGACAGCGTGTTCGCCGACAGGCAGTTGCCCAGGGTGCGGGCGATCGGTACGCCGAACCGGGCCGTGTCGTCGGCCAGCCGCAGGTCGCACGCTGCCGCAATCGCCAGGCCGCCGCCGACGCAGTAGCCGCGGACCACCGCCACCGACGGCACGTCCAGATCCTCGATCCGGTTGACAACCCGGGTCACGCCGGCCTCGTAGTCCACCCCGTCCTGGGGCGAGGAGAAGTCCGCGAACCCGCCGATGTCGGTGCCGGCGACGAAGGCCCGGTCGCCCGCGCCGCGCAGCACCACCGCCCTGACCTCGGGGTCGGCGTCGGCCCGCTCGCACGCCTGGTACAGCCCTTCGTACATCTCGGGGGTCATGGCGTTGCGGGCCCGGGGCCGGTTGAACACCACGGTGAGCACGCCGCCCTCGACCCCGGTGATCAGGTCGGGGCCGTCCGCCTCTGTCTGCCCGCCCATCAGTTCCCCTCTCCGTTCGCGCCGGCCTGCTGCTGCGGTACCCCGCCGGCCGGAGTGCCGGGGAGCGGCCCGAGCTCACTCAGCACCGCATCGGTGTCCCGCCCGAGCCGCGGGCCGGGCGTGTCCCGCCGGGCCGGGGTGGCCGAGAGCCGCATCGGCGACCCCAGCTGGCGCACCCCGCCCAGCGCGGGGTCCTCGGCCTCCCACACGAACCCGCGCTCGGCCACCGCCGGGTCGGTGAACGCCTGCCCGTGGTCGAGGATCGGCGCGCAGGGGACGCCGTGCTCGGTCCAGGCGGCGACCAGCTCGGCCCGGCTCCACTGCTCCGTGGTCCGCTCGATGTCGGCGATCAGCTCCGCGCGCAGGGCGAACCGGGAGCCGCTGGTGGCGTACCGGTCGTCGGCCGCCAGGTCGGGCCGGTCCAGCGCCGCGCAGAACCCCGTCCATGTGGCCGGAGTGATGGCGCCCGCCGTCACCCAGCCGTCCCGCGCACGCAGCGCCTGGTAGGGCGCCTGGCTCTGGTGCGCCGACCCGCTGCGGGCGCCCACCTCGCCGCTGCCGAAGTAGCGTCCGGCCTCCCAGACCGAGTAGGACAGGCCGGCCTCCAGCAGCGACACGTCGACGCGCTGCCCGCCGCCGCCGGAGTCGCGGTGCCGCAGTGCCGCCATCACGCCCAGCGCGAGGTAGAGGCCGCAGGTCAGGTCGCAGATCGGTACGCCCACCTTGACCGGCCCCGACTCCGGTGTGCCGGTGACGGCCATCAGCCCGGACCGCGCCTGGGCCATGATGTCCAGCCCGGGCCGGTCGGCGAGCGGGCCGTCCTGGCCCCAGCCCGATCCGGAGGCGTACACCAGCTCCGGGTTCTCCGCCCACAGCTCCTCGGGGCCGAGGCCGAGGCGGACCATCGCGCCCGGCCGCAGGTTCTCCAGGACGACGTCGGCGCGGCGCGCCAGCGCGCGGAACGCCGCGCTGCCCTCCGCCGACTTCAGGTCCAGGACCACCGACTCCTTGTTCCGGTTCAGCCGCAGGAACGGAGAGCTCTCCCCGTCCAGGTGCGGACCGGTCTCGCGGACCGGGTCGCCGGCGGGCGGCTCCACCTTGATCACCCGCGCTCCCAGGTCGGCCAGCTGCATGGCGGCGAACGGCGCCGCCATGAACACGCCGACCTCGAGCACGGTCACCCCCTCCAGGGCCGCCCCCGGCCGCGGGTCCTGTTCCGGTTCGGTGCGCTGCACCATCGGCGTCCGCCTCCCTATCCTGCCTATGAGCTAGTGATCTATTGTCTACAATCTGTTCTCCGCGGCGCCGCCCGGGGCTTGCTCCGGCGGCGCCTGCCGCACCCCCCCGGGAGCCGCCATGCGATCTGCACGCTTTTCGGACAGTGCCGCCGAGGCCGACGCTGACGCCGCCGGCGCCGCGCTGTCAGTCGCCGACCTCGGGTCCTCGGCGGCCGCCGTCGACGCCCACCAGCACTTCTGGCCGGCCGGGACCCGCCGGCCCGACCCCGCCGCGCCGGAGCTCGACGGCGAGTTCGCCCCCGGGCACCTGGCCGCGGAGCTGGAGGGCAGTGAGATCGGCCGGACGGTGCTGGTGCAGTGCACCGCCGGCAGCGCCGAGAACGACCGGCTGGCGCGGTACGCCGCAGTGTTCCTCCCGGTGGGTGCGGTGGTGGCCTGGCTGCCGCTGCTGGAGCCGCGCCCGGCGCGCGAGGAGCTCGCCCGGATCCGCTCCGCGGTGCCGCTGCTGCGCGGCGTGCGGACCGCGCTGCCCGCGGACGCCACCGCCGCCGATCTGATCCCGGCGCTGACCCGGGTGGCCCGCGCCGGCCTGGTCTGGGAGGTCGTCCTCGCCCGCCCGGAGCACGCCGCCCTCGCGGCCGAGGTGGCCCAGGCACTGCCCGACCTGCCCGTCGTCATCGACCATCTCGGCACTCCGCCGCTCGCCGGCGGCGATCCCGCACCCTGGCGGGCGGCCATGGCGCGGCTGGCCGCTCTGCCCGGTACCGCGGTGAAGGTGTCGGTGGGCCGCGATGCCCTGGCCGGCTGGGAGTGGAGCGCCGCGGAACTGCGGCCCTGGGTGCGCGACGCCTTCGACGCGTTCGGTGCCCACCGGTGCATGCTCGCCGGGAACTGGCCGGTCATCCGCGCCGCCGCCAGCCACGCGCAGGCGTGGGGCGCGCTGCGGGCCGCGGTGGCGGCGGCGGGCGCCTCGCCGCATGTGCGGGCCGGCGCCGCCGGCGGGACGGCGCGGGAGTGGTTCGGCGTGCCCGACGGGGCGGCCTGACGCCGCGGCGCCTGGCGCCGCGGCTGACCGCCGCGGCGGGAGGGGCGACTCCCGCCGCAGCGGCGCCGGAGGGCCGGCCGGTCAGGGTGCGGGCCGGGCACTCACAGCCAGCCGGGAACGACGAACACGCCCCAGGCGATGAGCGGGGCCACGATGATCATGCTCATGCCCCACTGCATCAGCCGGCGGAACACCAGGTCGCGCTCCTCCGGCTGGGAGTTGGCGACGACCAGGGCGCCGCTGGTGGAGAACGGCGAGGTGTCGACCACCGAGGAGGAGATCGCCAGTGCGGTGATCAGCCCGATCGCGCCGACGTCGCCGGTGAGCAGGAACGGCACGGCCAGCGGGATGAGCGCGCCGAGGATGCCCGTGGTGGACGCGAACGCCGAGACGGCGCCGCCGATCAGGCAGATCACGAACGCGGCCAGCAGCGGGACGCCGATCGAGGCGACGCTGTCGCCGAGGAAGTCGATCGTGCCCATGCGCTCCATCAGGCTCACATAGGTGACGATCCCGCAGATCAGCAGCACCGTCGGCCACGCGACGGCGTCGACCGCGCCCTTCACCCCGCGCGGCGAGACGAGGGTGAGGACCACCGCCACGCTGATCGCCATCAGGCCCACGTCGAGCTCGAACGCCAGCGCACCCACCGCCAGCACGACGAGGCCGATCAGGGTGAGGCCCACGTTGAGGCTGAACGGGGCGTCGTCGGGGTCCTTCGCTGGTGCTGCGGTCGCGGTCGCCGCGCCCGCGGGGAGGGTGTCGCCGGAGGCCGGGGCGCCGCCGCTCCCGCCGCCGGCGGGGGTGCCACCGGAGGGGGCGGCGCCGGTGGAGCCGAGCCCGTCGCCGTCGCGGCGGCCGAGGAGCGCGCGGCCGCCGAACATGAAGAAGACGGCGATGCTCAGCAGCAGGTTGAAGAAGAACGAGGCCGCGAAGAGCAGCAGCGGCGAACCCTCCAGGCCGCTGCGGTCCACGACGCCGTTGGTGATGGTGCCGAAGATGCTGACCGGCGAGAACCCGCCGGCGCTGGCGCCGTTGACGATGAGCAGGCCCATGAGCACCGGGTTGATGCCATAGCGGCGGGCGAAGCCCAGGCCGATCGGCGCGATGATCGCGACCGCGGCCGGGACCACCGAGCCCGCGGCGGTGAGCACGGCGGTCACGCCGAACATCACCCAGGGGATGAGCGCGATGCGCCCGCCCACCAGCCGGACCGCAGCCTGCACCAGCCAGTCGACGGTGCCGTTGTTCTTGGCGATCGCGAAGAGGTAGGTGACCCCGACCAGGATCACGAACAGGTCGCCGGGGAATCCGCCGAAGATGTCGTCGGTCGACTCGCCGGCGACGGCGAGCCCAACGATGAAGGCGGCGACGAGGGCCAGGGCGCCCATATGCGCGCTGGTCAGGGTGGCGATGAGGAAGACGAGGACGAGGACGAGGATCGAGATGACTTCTGCTGGCACGAGGCCCCCTGGAAAAGGGTCGTCGGCGGGAGTCGGCTGCAGGGCGCGTGGTCCGCCGGCCGCGGGGGCGGGCTGGGGGATGGCGGACGGGCGCCACGGGGGGTGCTGTCGGAGCGTCTCGGGGGGTGCGTCCGAACCTTTCCATATATTGGAAAGATAATTCTGTCTAGCAGAAGTATCCGCATCCGCTTTGGCACAGTCAAGCATTGCTTGAGATGCGAGTCACAGTAAAGTGGGATTCTGGGATTCGCCAGGGGGTTGTGAGGCTCTCGTTCGATGTCTATGGTCCGAAGAGATTCATAAAGCGAAAACGATCTTCCGCATAGCGGATATCCGAGAGGTTTGCCATGGACGCCGCCACCGGCCGCCACTTCCTCCAGATCCCCGGCCCCTCCGCAGTGCCCGACTCCGTGCTCCGCGCCATGGCCGCGCCGACGATCGACCACCGCGGCCCCGCCTTCGCCGAGCTCCTCAGCGGGCTCCTCGCCGACCTGCCGCCGCTGTTCGGCACCACCGGCCCGGTCGTCGTCTACCCGTCCTCGGGGACCGGCGCATGGGAGGCGGCGCTCGCCAACACGCTCTCCCCGGGCGACGCCGTCGTGTGCAGCGAGACCGGCCACTTCGCCACCCTGTGGCACGCGATGGCCACCCGGCTGGGCCTGGACGCCGAGCTCATCCCGGGCGACTGGCGCCGGGGCGCCGAACCCGAGCGGATCGCCGACCGGCTCGCCGCCGACACGGGCCACCGCATCAAGGCGGTCTGCGTCGTGCACAACGAGACCTCCACCGGCGCCGTGTCGCGCATCGCCGACGTCCGCGCCGCGATGGACGCGGCCGGCCACCCCGCGCTGCTGCTCGTCGACACCATCTCCTCGCTGGGCTCGCTGGACTACCGGCACGACGAGTGGGGCGTCGACGTCACCGTCTCCTGTTCGCAGAAGGGCCTGATGCTCCCGCCGGGCCTGGGCTTCAACGCCGTCAGCCCCAAGGCGCTGGAGGCGTCCGCCACGGCGCAGCTGCCCCGGTCGTTCTGGGACTGGCGGCCGCACCTGGAGGCCAACGCCACCGGGTTCACCCCCTACACCCCCGCCACCAACCTGCTCTACGGCCTGCGCGAGTCGCTGGACATCCTCAACGCCGAGGGCCTTCCGGCGGTCTTCGAGCGGCACCAGCGCTACGGCCGCGCCGTCCGCGCCGCCGTGCGCGCCTGGGGGCTGGAGGTCCTCTGCGCCGACGAGCGCGAGTACTCCGGCGTGCTCACCGCCGTGCTGCTGGACGAGGCCGACGACGCCGACCGGGTGCGCGCCGTCATCCTCGACCGCTACGACATGTCGCTCGGTGCGGGCCTGGGCCGGCTGGCCGGCCGGGTCTTCCGCATCGGCCACCTGGGCCACACCAACGACCTCACCATCGCCGGGGCGCTCGCCGGGGTCCAGATGGGCCTTGCCCGCGCCGGCGTCACCACGGACGGCGACGGCCTCGCGGCGGCGCTGGACGAGCTCGACCGGCACTGACCTTCGCCCCAGCCCGCGCCGAGGCGACCAGGAGCGACCCCAGGAGGGCCCACCCCATGACCCTGTCTATCGGAACCGAGGCCCCCGGCGCCGAGCGCGCCGGATTCGCGCCGGGCGGGTTCGCCGCGGCCGAGGACGCCGAGCGCGCCGGCGAAGTGCGCGAGCTGCTCCGCCGCTCCGGCGTCGCCGACACCCGGTTCGACGCGCAGACCCGGCACCTCTATTCGCGCGACGCCAGCATGTACACCATCCCGCCGCTGGGCGTGGTGCTGCCGCGGGACGCCGACGAGGTCGCGGCCGCCGTCGAGGCGGCGCGCGCGGTCGGCGCCACCGTCACCGCCCGCGGCGCCGGCACCAGCCTCGCCGGTCAGACCATCGGCGCCGGCCTCGTCGTCGACATGTCCCGGTACATGAGCGCGATCCGCTCGCTCGACCCGGAGGCGCGCACCGCCGTCGTCCAGCCGGGCGTGGTGCAGGACCAGCTCAACGCGGCTGCCGCCGAGCACGGCCTGATGTTCGGGCCGGACACCTCCACCAGCAACCGCGCCACCGTCGGCGGCATGATCGGCAACAACTCCGCGGGCAGCGGGTCGCTGCGCTACGGCATGACCATCGACCACGTCCGCGCGCTCGATGCGGTCCTGTCGGACGCCTCGCGCGCGCGGCTGGAGCCGCTCGACGCCGCGGCGCGCGCCGCCAAGGCCGCGGCGCCCGGCCGCGAGGGGGAGATCTACCGGGGCCTGGAGCGCATCCTCGCCGAGGACGCCGATGCCATCGCCACCGGCTTCCCCGAGTTCTGGCGCCGGGCCGGCGGCTACCGGCTGGACCGGCTCGCCGCCGGCGGCCCCGGTATGGACCTCGCCAAGTTCACCGTCGGCGCGGAGGGCACCCTGGTGCTCACCACCGAGGCCGAGGTGGACCTGGTCGCCAAACCCGCGCACACCGTCATCGCGGTCGGCCACTTCACCTCGACCGCCGACGCCATCGCCGCCACCACCGACGCGCTCGCCTTCGACCCGGACGCGGTCGAGCTGATGGACCGCACCATCCTCGACCTGTCCCGGCAGCGGATCGAGTACGCCTCGCTCGGCGACATCCTCGAAGGGGACCCGGACGCCCTCCTCTTCGTGTCCTTCCGCGGCGGCGACCGCGCCGAGCTCGCCGACCGGCTGCAGCGCCTCGCCGCCGCCTGGAAGTCCGCCGGGCACGGCTACCACACACTGCAGGCCGTCACCCCGGCCGAGCAGTCGGCGCTGCTGAAGGTCCGCAAGTCCAGCCTCGGCCTGCTGATGGCGGCCGGCAGCGGCACCCGCCGCCCGCTCGCCTTCGTCGAGGACACCGCGGTGGCCCCCGAGCACCTCGCCGAGTACACCGGCCGGTTCGCCGGCATCCTCGACAAGCACGGCATGGAGGCCGGCTTCTACGGCCACTGCTCGGTCGGCTGCCTGCACATCCGGCCCTTCGTCGACCTGGCCCAGCCCGGGGAGGCGGAGAAGATGCGCGCGGTCGCCGAAGAGGTGAAGGACCTCGTCGCCGAGTACGGCGGCGTCAACTCCTCCGAGCACGGCGACGGGCTGGCGCGCAGCGAGTTCAACCGCGACCTGTTCGGCCCCGACCTGTACGCCGCCATGCAGCGGGTCAAGCAGCTCTTCGACCCGGACGGCACGCTCAACCCCGGCAAGATCGTCGACGCCCCGCCGATGACCGAGCACCTGCGCGACGCCGAGCCGGTCGAGCCCGGACCGCTCCGCACCCGCCTCTCCTTCGAGGTGGTGGGCGGCATGCGCGGCGCCGCCGACCGGTGCATGAACATCGGCCTGTGCCGGAAGAGCCAGAGCGGCACGATGTGCCCCTCCTACATCGCCACCCGCGACGAGGAGCACGCCACCCGCGGCCGGGCGAACGCCCTGGTGCAGGCGCTGTCCTCGGCCGACCCGAAGGCCGCGCTGGGCGAGGAGCGGCTGCACGAGTCGCTCGACCTGTGCCTGATGTGCAAGGCGTGCAAGAGCGAGTGCCCGCTCGGCGTGGACATGGCGAAGCTGAAGAGCGAGGCCCTGTCCCACCACCACGACGTGCACGGGGTGCCGCTGCGCTCCCGCATCTTCGGGTCGGTGCGCGCCCTGTACCGGCTGGGCTCGGCCACCGCGCCGCTGAGCGGCCTGCCCAACCGGATCCCGCTGCTGCGCCGGCTGGTCGAGCGCACCGTGGGCATCACCGCGCAGCGCCCGCTGCCCACCTTCACCCGCGCCAACCTCGTCCGCTGGTTCCGCCGCCGCGGCGCCCCCGAGCCCGGGAGTGCGGCGCCGGCCGGCACGCTGACCTTCCTCGCCGACTCCTTCGCGACCTACACCGAGCCCGGCATCGGCCGCGCGGCCATCGGCCTGCTGGAGCGGGCCGGCTGGGACGTGCGGCTGGAGAGCCGCGGCTGCTGCGGCCGCTCCAGCCTGTCCAAGGGGCTGGTCGACGACGCGAAGAAGAAGGCCGGCCACCTCGTGGGGCTGCTCTCCGAAGGCCCCGCCGCGCAGGGGCCGATCGTCGGATGCGAACCGTCCTGCGTGCTGACGCTCGCCGACGAGGCCGACTCGCTGCTGCCCGGTGACGACCGGGTGGCCGGCGTCGCCGACCGCGTCCAGCAGGTCGAGGAGCTGCTCACCGAGGCGATCGACAGCGGACGGCTCACCCTGTCCGACGCCGGCTGGCCGGCCGGGCGCCGCATCCTCTTCCACGGCCACTGCCACCAGAAGGCCGAGGTCGGCACTGCGGCGACCGTCGCCCTGCTGCGCCGCATCCCCGGCGCCGAGGTCGTGGAGCTCGACGCGGGCTGCTGCGGCATGGCCGGCTCGTTCGGCTTCGAGGCCGAGCACTATGCGACGTCCATGCAGGTCGGCGCCGACCGGCTGTTCCCCGCGATCGAAGCGGAGCCCGAAGACACCGTCGTCGCCGCGACCGGAGTCTCCTGCCGGCAGCAGATCGGGCACGGCACCGAGCGCCGCTCCTGGCACCCGGTGGAACTGGTCGCCGCCTGCGCCGCGCCCGCCGGGGGCCGGTCGTGACCTCCGGGCGCAGCGGCGAGAATGGGGCGCAAGGGCGCAGTGGACGCGCCGCCAGCGGAGGAGGGGCAGTGGACCGGATCGTCAAGCCGCCGAGCATGGTGGAGCTTGCCGCGCGCTCGGTGCGCCGGATGATCCTCGGCGGCGAGCTCTGCCCGGGTGACCGCGTGGTGGAGAACCGGCTCACCCAGCAGCTCGGTATCAGCCGGCCGCCGCTGCGCGAGGCGCTGCGCCGCCTCGAGCACGAGGGCCTGATCCGCCAGACGCCGCACAAGGGCGCCATCGTCACGCCGCTCACCCTGCACGACGTGTACGAGATCATGACGCTGCGCCACCACCTGGAGGACATGGCCGTCGGGCTCGGTGTCCCGGTCACCGAGCCGGAGCGGCTGGAGCGCTGCTGGGACGCCCTGCGCGGCATGGAGCGGGCCGCCGACGACCGCGATGAGGCCGGGCTGAGCGAGCACAAGCTGGCGTTCCACACCGCCGTCGTGGGCCTGGCCGGGCACCGGCGGCTGGAGGAGACGTATGCGTCGCTGCAGTTGCAGATGCAGCTATGCATGGCGCTCAACCGGCAGGCGCGGGCGCACCGCAACGAGACACTGGCCGCCAACGTCCTGCGCCACCGCCGGCTGCTCCGCGTCATCGAGCAGGGCGACCCGGCCGCCGTCCGCGGCGAACTCGCCCGGCACGGCGACCAGACCTTCCTCGACGACCTCCCCGGCCCCCTCGAACCGGGCTCGGACCAGGCGCTCCGCTGGCTCGAATCGGTCCGCTCGCCGCGCGGCGCCACCAAGCCGGCCGACGCCTAGCCGCCCTCCGGCCGGGGCTGCGCCGCACAGGGGCCGCTCCGGCCGGAGGGCGGCGGGCCGCTGCCCCGGCGGGTCCGCACCGCAGCGTTCGCGCCTGGGCCGACCGCGATCTGCGGCGGAGCAGCGGGGCCGCGCCGGACCGGACGTGCATCCGCACCCGGTCCGCCGGGAGCTGAGCCTGCCGCCGGTCCGGAGCCCGGCGGACGGGACCGGTCCGGCGCGTGCCGGGCCGGCCCGGGTCTGCGGCCGCGAGGCGGTCTCCGCCCGTGCCGGCGCCCTCCGGTGCACGTGCGGAGATCCGGCGGCACAGTCAGGAGAGGCCGCGGGGGCCCGGGCAGGATGGCGACCGGTGCTCCGAAGGGGCCGGGAGGGGTGCCGGCTCCGGTGCCGCACCGGCGCGCGGCGCAGGGCTGCGGCAGCGCCCCCCGCTGCGCGCCGCCGCACGTCTCCTCAGTGTCCTCAGGGCCTCCCGCGGGAGGGCGCGGAGACCGGTCCGGTGGAGCCGGGCCGGCCGCTGTCGGCTCATAGGATGTCCGGTATGGATCCCCACCTCCTCCTCGCCGCTGTGACGGCGACCCTGCTGATCAGCATTGCTCCAGGCCCCGACCTGCTGTTCGTCCTGGCGAACGGGGTCAGCGGCGGGCGCCGGGCGGGCGTGGTGGCCGCACTGGGCATGTCGGCCGGGCTGCTCGTGCACAGCGTCGCCGCCGCGTTCGGGCTGGGCCTGCTCGTCCAGGCCGCTCCCGGCGCGCTGACGGTGGTCCGCATCGCCGGCGCCGTCGTCCTCCTGTTCATGGCGGTCACGACGTGGCGCGGCGCGCGCCAGCACATCCGGGAGCGCCCGGCCGGCGGTGCAGCGGCCGCGGCGCCGGCGCTGCCGCGCCGCTCCCTGCGGCGCACTTTCGTCCTCGCGCTGCTGACCAACCTGGCCAACCCGAAGGTGATCCTGTTCTTCCTCGCCTTCATGCCGCAGTTCGCCACCACCGGGTCGCACGCCTGGCCGATGACGGTCCAGATGCTGGTCCTCGGCCTGCTCTTCGTGGTGCTGGCGCTGGCCGTCGACGGCACCGCCGGCCTGCTCTCCGGGACGCTCTCCGAGCGCATCGCCGCCCGGCCGGGCTTCCGCGCCTGGATGGACCGCGCCTCCGCCGCGGTCTTCGGCGCCCTCGGCGCCCGGCTCGTCCTCGACGTGCGCTGAGCGCCGTCAGCCCAGGCCGCCGGCCACCCGGATGGTCTGGCCGGTGACCCAGCCGGCGTCCGGGCCGGCCAGGAAGACGACCACGGCCGCGATGTCGTCCGGCGTGCCCAGCCGGCCCAGCGGGGTGCGCGGCACGACGGCGGCGGCCACGTCGACGCCCGGGTTGTTGCCGTGCAGCAGCGCGGTGTCGGTGGCGCCCGGGGCGACGCAGTTCACCGTGATGCCGCGCGGGCCGAGCTCGTGCGCGGCGCCCGCCGCGAACTGCTCCACCGCGGACTTGCTCGCGGCGTGCACGGCCGCCGCGGCGGTCGCCGCGGAGGTGTTGAGCGTCGAGACGTTGACGATCCGCCCGCCGTCGCGCAGCCGCCCGGCCGCCGCACGCATCAGCTCGAACACCGCGCGCGCATTGACGTCCATGATCGCGTCGTAGCCGGCGTCGGAGAGGGACCCGATCGGGCGGGGCACGGTGTCTGAGCCCGCGTTGTTGACGAGGATGTCGACGCCGCCCAGGTGCTCCTCCGCGGCCGCGAACAGCTCGGTGCCCGCGCCCCGCCGCGCCAGGTCGGTGCGGATCCCGCGGGCCGGCGCTCCCGCGGCGGCGGTTGACGCCTCGACGTCCGCCGCGGCTTCGGCGCCGCTGCGGAAGCAGAAGACCACGCTGGCCCCTTCGCCCGCCATCCGCTCCACCACCGCCCGCCCGATCCCGCGCGAACCGCCGGTGACCAGCGCCGTCCGGTGCCGCTGCCGCCCGCTCTGTGCTGCCATGGCAGCACGCTCCCCCGCGGGGCTCGGCAGGTCAATCCCCGCTGCCCCGGCCCGATGCGGCCGGATACCGGTGCACCGACACCGCCATCACCCCGAGCGCCGCCACGACGGCCGTTCCGGCGACGGCCAGTGCGGCGACCCCGCCGCCATAGGCGACGGCCGCCCCGCCGAGGGCTCCCGCCGCGGCCACGCCGATGTAGAGCGCGCTGGTGGTGAGCGCGACCGCCTCCGTGCCGGCGTCCCCGGCCAGCCGCAGCGCCCGCGTGTTCATCGGCGGGTTGAACGCCCAGCCGCCGAACCCCCACACCGCGAGCACCGCCGCGACCGCGCCCGCGGGGGCCGCGCCGCCGCCGGCGAGCCCGATGCCGAGCAGCCCGAGCGTTGCCGCCAGCAGCACGCCGAAGGCGGCGAGCAGCGCCCGGTCGGCGCCCCAGCGGTCGGTCGCCGCCCCGCCGGCGAACGTGCCCGCCGCGGCGGCCGCGCCGGCGAGGGCGATGAAGCCGGCCAGCGCGGGCCCGCCGGCGCCGCTCAGGTCGCGCACGATCGGCGCGATGTAGGTGAAGGTGAGCAGGCCCCCGGTCGCTCCGACCGCGGTGCCCGCCGCGCAGCTCAGCACGGCGGGCTGCGCGAGGATGCGGAGCCGCGCCGCCGTCCCGGACGCGCCCGGGGGCGCCGGAAGGGGCGGAAGGAGCAGGGCGAGGCCGGCGGCCACCGCGAGGGCGGCGAGCGCCACCGCGCCGAAGGCCGCCCGCCAGCCGAAGGCGCCGCCGATCAGCGTGCCCGCCGGGACCCCGGCGAGCAGGGCGATGGTCAGCCCGGCGCCGACGGCCGCGATGGCGCGTCCGGTCCGCTCCGGCGCCGACAGGCGCTCGGCCGTGCCGAACAGCGCGGGCGTGACCGCGGCCGCGGACGCCGCGGCCAGCACCCGCAGACCGAGCACCGCAGCGTACCCGGGTGCGGCGAGCACCGCGGCGTTGGCGGCGGCGAAGAGCAGCATGCCGGAGATGAGGACGCGGCGGCGCGGCAGCCGGGCGGTGAGTACCGCGGCGGCCGGCGCGGCGGCCGCGTAGGTCAGCGAGAAGACCGTCACCAGCTGGCCGGCTGCTCCTTCGCCCACCCGCAGGTCGCCGGCGATCTCCGGCAGCAGGCCGGCCACCAGGAAGTCGTCGGTGCCGATCACGAACGCCGCGGCGAGGAGGCAGAGCAGCCAGCCGGGCCGCGCGGTCGCATCTGGAGGGGGAACCGCGCCGAGAGGGGCGCGGGCCGTGTCGTTGTCAGCCATGGCGGGACGCTAGGGGCCTGACACGGGTGGCAAGGTCAAGTGCGGGCGCGTGACGTGCTGCGGCGACAGACGGGCGGGATCGGGCTTGGTCCCGCGCCGACCTGCACGGAAGCCGCGACCGGCCGGCTCGTGTTCGGAAGGCGGGCGCGGCGGGCGCGCCCACCTCCCACGCAGTGGGGGACGCCCCTGCCCGACATGCCGAATCGTTGCTCTCGCCACCGGAAAGCGTCCCGGCCTACACCGCGCCCATCCCCGCGGACGGCATCAGCAGTAGGCTGGCCGCCCCCAGCGGCAGAGGCGCCTCGGTATCCCGTAGCGCCGCAGCAGCAGCCGGTTGCGCGTGAACGCCGGAACGCGAAAGAGCAGCCGGAGGAACACCGCGCTGGCGACGGGGACCAGCACCCCGTCCCGGAAGATGTCGGCCGGGCCCAGCCGAGCGGTCGGGCACCCCGTGCAGCAGTACTCCCAGCGGCCTCAGAGCCGCCCGGCCGAGGACTCCCCGGGCCGCGCTGAGGAGGACGGCCAGGAGCCGGCCGCACACAATCGAGCGGCGCATTGCGCGGTCCGCTCTCTGCCTCTGCTCCCGCCGGGATGGACCGGACCCGCTTCCTCCTGATTGCGCCTGCGCCGCGCCGAGTGCCGCCCGCCCGATCGGCGGGAGCCTCGTCGGCGTGTCGACTGCCCCCCGTTCTGGGGAGCGTACGCGCGGCGCCGGAGCAGCGCCCGCGTCAGGGCGCGACGGAGCGGGCCACCTCGGCGGTGTGCCGGGCCAGCCGGTCGCGGACCCGCTGGAGCCGGGCCAGGCGCTCTTCGACGGCGGCGAGGCGGTGGTGTGCGGTGTCCAGCTCGGCCGCGCAGCGGGGGCCCTCGTCCAGCGGAGCGTCCAGGCAGCCGTCGGCGGCATAGCCGCGGATGCCGTCCAGGGTGAGGCCGACGTCGAGCAGGTCGCGGATGTTGGCCGCGCGGACGGCGGCGCGCTCGTCGTAGCGGCGGTAGCCGCTGCCGTCCCGCTCGGGTGAGAGGAGGCCGGCCTTCTCGTAGTGGCGCAGGGACCGCGGACTGACACCGACCTGTTCGGCGAGCTCCCCGATGAGCATGTGCACCCTCCTCGTCTGCGCCCTGACGCGCACCGTGCCTATGGACCACCAGCTGCGCCGCCGGCCCGGCTATTCCCGGCCGCCGCGGCCGGTGTCGGCCGGCGACACCCCGGACGGTGCCGGCGCGGACTGTTCACGGAGGCGATGGTTAGGTTAGCGTTGCCTAAGTTGAACCCCGGCCGGTTGGCCGCGCTCCCTCCCACCCCCTGCTCCAAGGAGTTGCCGTGCCCCTCCTCCGCCGCGCCGCCGTCCTCGCCTGCGCCCTGCTGCCGGCCGCAGCGCTGGGCGCCTGCACGTCCGGCACTGCCGACCCCGACGCGGAGGGGGAGGTGCGCACGGTCGAGGGCGCCAACGGCGCCGTCGACGTCCCCGCGGCCCCGGAGCGCGTCGCCGTGCTGTGGCGGCCCACCCTCTCGGCAGCGGTCCGGCTCGGCGCCGAGGTGGTCGGGACCGCCGGCGAGCCCGGCGGCGACGGCGGCCTCGCCCCGTTCCTGCCCGAGGACGCCGACCCGTCCGCCTACCCGGTCGTCTCCGCCTCAGCGGCCGAGGACGAGATCGACCTGGAGCTGGTCGGCGCCGCGCGGCCCGATGTCATCATCGGCGTGCAGACCGAGAGCGGCGCGCAGGCCGACCTGCTGCCCGAGCTGGAGGCGATCGCCCCCACCGTCCTGCTCGAATGGACCGGGACGCAGTCCTGGCGCGGCCACCTGGCCGAGGTCGCCGAGGTGCTCGGCACCGAGGAGGAGGCCGCCGAAGCCGAGGAGGAGTACACCGGCGCGGTCGCCGCGGCGCAGGAGCGCATCGAGGAGTCCGGTTCCGCGCCGTCGGAGACGGAGCTGTCCCTGCTGCGCCTGCAGAGCGCCCAGGAGATCCGGATCGAGACCCCCGATTCGTTCTCCGGCGGCATCGCCGACGACATCGGGCTGGCCCGCCCCGACGGGCACGCCAAGCCCGAAGGCGGCCCGGACTTCATCACCGAAAGCTACGAGAACCTGGAGCGCGCGGACGCCGACGCCGTCGTCGCCATGTCCGGCAGCGGCTACCCCGACGCCCCCGACACCTTCACCGGCGGCGTCTGGGACCAGCTCGGAGCCGTACAGGACGACCGCATCTACGCCGCCGACTACGACGTCTGGGGCGCCTCCAACCACTACGCCGCGCTGCGCGTCGCGGACGAACTCGCCGCAATCGCCGCCGGTGACGCGGAGCCGGCCGTGTGAGCGGTGCCCGCCGCCGCGGGGTGTCGGTGCTCCGCGGGAGAATGGCGGTACCGGCGCGGTGCCGGGGTGCGGAGGAGGCGGAATGGCTGACGAGGAGCCGCTCGTCGTGGCGGACACGGCGGAGTGGCGGGCGTGGCTGGACGCCAACGAGGACGGATCCGACGGGGTCTGGCTGGTGCTGGCGAAGAAGGGCACCACGGCGCCCACAACGCTGACCTACGCCCAGGCGCTCGACGAGGCGCTGTGCAGCGGCTGGATCGACGGGCAGAAGCGCCGCGGCGACTCCGGCACCTTCCACCAGCGGTTCACCCCGCGGCGCCGCGCGTCGGTCTGGTCGCAGCGCAACACCGAGATCATCGCGCGGCTGGCCGCCGAGGGCCGGATCCGGGCGCGCGGCCAGGCGGAGGTCGACCGCGCCAAGGCCGACGGCCGCTGGGAGCGCGCCTACGGCGGCTCCGCAACCGCGGAGATCCCGCCGGAGCTCGCCGACGCGCTCGCCGCCGCGCCGGCGGCAGGACCGCTCTTCGACGGCCTCGACGCCACCAACCGGTACGCCTTCATCCACCGGGTCCAGACCGCGGTGCGCCCTGAGGTCCGGACCGCCCGCGCCGAGCGCCTGGTCGACCGCCTGCTGCGCGGCGAGACGCCGCACCCGCGCCCGCCGCAGAAGTAGCGGCGGGCCGGCCCCGGGCCGGCGCGTGCCGAGCCGTACTGCACGGAATCCGGAGCGCCCCGCGCGCGAACGCGGCGGCCGGAGGCTGCGGCGGGCCCGCGTCGTGAGGGCACCCGCCCGGCCGAGTACACCCACCGCGCCGCGCCCCGGCGCTGCCGATGCGCTGCCCCCGCTCGCACCCGTGCACCGGGAATTCCCGGTGCGTCGCGGTGCAGCGGGCCCGCCCGCTCGCTGCACCGCGCTGCCGGCCGGCCCGCCCGCCGGGTGGAGCGGCGGGCAGCGGCCCCGGGCCGGCCGCAAGCGGTTTGCGGAAACCCGACCGCAGTCGGCCAGCGAGCGAGAAGCTCCCTCCCGGTCCTGGTCAGAAGGCTACGTTCCCCTCATCTGAGCGGCGCGGCCCTGCTTCGCGGAGCCGTGCGGAGACGGAGGTGCGAATGGAGCAGCAGCTGCCCGCGGCGGTCACCACCGCGGCGGTCGAGCACGGGCTGGGGGAGCACGTGGCCGAGCGCCGCGGGGCGGGGAAGGGCAGTAGGACCCTCACCGGGTGCGGTGGGGCAGTTGCCTGCCTGGTCGGGATGGGGGCCGTCGCGAGCTGGTTCGACGGCGTCGACGACTTCTCCCTGGGCCACAGCCTGCTCCGCGCGCTCGTCACAGCGCTGCTCTTCGCCGCGTTGGCGCTGGGCGTGTGGGGACTGAAGGCGCCGTTCATCGCCACCCGCACCGTCTACCTGCACGACGGCGGGCTGGTCTCCGCGAAGGGGCGCCGGATCGCCGCGCACGCCTGGGACGACGTCGACCGAATGGAAGCCGTGCTGGACAAGGGCCAGGGCTCCGAGGGGAAGGTCGCCGGCTACCAGGTGTTCCCCCGATCAGGGGAACCGGTGCTGGTGCCGCTCGTGCTCACGGGTGAGCGCGACGCGCTGGTCGACCGGATCGCGGCCGAGCTCCGCACCCGCGGGCGCCCGATCCGCTAGGGCGTAGGTGGACACCTGTCCACCCTGCCCTGGGCGCCCGCCACCCGGGCGGCGGCAGAGCGCCCGCGCATATGCCACCGAACACGCCACCGATTTCGGGCCGCCGCCGCGAGCCCGCGGCGCCCCCGTCAGGAGCACACCATGAATGCGGACCGGCCACTGCCCGGAGACCCCCGCCCCCAGGACCCCGCCACCCCCTCTCCGGCTCCGGCGCCTCCCTCCCCGGCCGGGGACGGAGGCGCCGGAGCCGGAGCACCCGGAGGCGCCCAGCACCCACCCGGACCCGGTGGTGCCGGGGACTGCCGTGCGGAGGCGGCCGAGGAGCCCCCGCCCTACCAGGTCGCAACGCCCGAGCAGAAGGAGATCTGGGAGACGAAGGGCCAGCGCGCCGTCGGTTTCGGCATCGCCTGGGCGCTGGGCGGGCTCGGCGTCAGCTTCACCACCTATGCGGCCGCGGCCGACGGCGGCGTCTACCTCCTCGCGTGGGGGCCCGTCGTGTACGGCGCGTACCGCATCATCAGCGGGGTTCTCCTGCTCCGCAAGGCCTGAGGCGGCGCCGGGCCGTACCGCACCAGAGCCGGCCGCCCCCCCCGTACGGCGCGGCCGACCGGGGCACCGTGCACCGGAGGGCGGCCTCCCCGGGTGCGGGCGCCCCAGCCGAACCGTGTCCTTGCTGCGACCACGGTGGAACGGTCGGTCCTCTACCGTCGTCTGATCCGCGGTGTGCGGTGCGAAAGGGGACTACCGGTGCGAACGGGGCGGTGGAGGGCGGCACTGTGCGGTGCGCTCATCGCGGTGTGCGGCGCGGCGGCGCCTGCGGCGGCTGAGCCCGCCGCCCAGGTGCAGGATCCGCGGGACGCGGCGGAGGCCGCGCGGCAGGCCGTCGGCCACGCTCCGGAGTCCTACGAGGAGTACCTGGCCGAGGAGCTCTCCGCCCAGCCCGCCGACGGCGCCGTCGTCGTCGGCGGCGAGCTCGGCGGCAGCTACGACACGGCGGCGCTGGAGGAGCAGCTGCACGAGCGCTTCGCCCCGCTCGGCGTCGACTACCAGGTGGTCGCGGCCGACTGGCGGCGCGTCGACCTCGCCGTCGTCGCCGACCGGGTGGACCGCGATGCGCTGTACGTGCTGCTCGACCACGGCTGGATCGAGGCGCACGAGCGCGGCGTCTCCGCCGGCGCGGAGGATGCCGCCCGCGCCGCGAGCGAGCAGGTGCCGACCGGGGACCGGCGCGCCACCGCCCTCGTCGACGTGTTCGCCGCGGAGCTCGACGGCGGCGCCGCCGGGGCGGACGGCGCCGCACCGGCTGCCCACGGGAGTGAATGGACGTATCTGCTGCCCGGGCCGCTGCGCCTGGACCTCTCCTATGAGGGCGACGCCGAGCGGTTCGGCAGAGTCGTGGGCGCCGTGGCCGGGGTCGCGGCCGTCGGCGCCTTCCTGGGCTTTCTGCGGTCCCGCCGGACGGTGCTGTTCTGCGTGCTGGGCGCGGTCCCGGTGGCGCTGGCCGCGGGCGGGGCGGTCCTCGTGTACAAGGCCGACACCGCGCAGGCCGAGGCGGACGCGGCGGTGTTCGCCGCGTCGGAGGAGGACCCGGTCTACCGCGGACTCGACCCCGGCTACACCGACGATCCGCCCTACGTTCCCGACACCGCGCGCCTCGATGCGGCCGCCGCAGACCTCGCCGCGTCCCGGATCCACGTGGCTCCCGCGGCGGCCGGGACGCTGACCGCAGACGAGGCCGCCGGCCTCGCCGCGAGCGCCGCCGAAGCCGGCGCGTTCGTCGTCGTCTCCCCGGTGGACCCGGTCAACGAGTCCGGCGGCGACCCCGAGCTGTACCTGCACGCACTGCACGCCGTGCACGGCCAGGACGGCACCTACCTGGTGGTGCGCCCGGACTCCGGCACTGCCCGGATCGACGGCGAGGTGTTCGGATCCGAGTACGACTCCTGGGAGTTCCGCGACGTCCTCTGGGAGATCGAGGCCAGCGATGCCGCTGCAGCGGCATCGGCCGGCCTCGACGCGGCCGCGGACATCCCCGGCGGCTACGACACCGCTGATCCGCCGACCCTGCCGGAACCGCTGGAGCCCGACCTGGACACCGACTCCACCGGCGCCTACGCCCTCGCCGCGCTGGGCGCCCTGGTATTCGGCGGTGCAGTCGCGGCAGCAGCGGCGGCCGCCGGGAGCAAGCTCCTGGGCCGGAACGCTCCCGGCGCGGGGGAGAACCCGCTCGGCGGTCCGGCCCCGCGCACGCCCGGCCGGCGCGCGCTGGAGCGGATGCTCGACACCGAACTCGAACGGCTGCGCACCGCCGTCGAGGAGGCGCCCGACAAGCGCCGCGCCCGCGCCGCCGACGCCCTCGACGCCGTACTGCTGCTCGCCGCGGCCGAGCCCGACACCGACGACCTGGTGGGGCTGGTCCTGCTGGCGCGGCGCGGTGTGCTCGCCGCCGGCGGCGACCCGGCAGCAACCGCCGCGGTCTGCAGTGCGAATCCGCTGCACGGGGCGGTGCACCCGGCGGCGGGCCGGAAGGCCGCCGCGAAGGTGTGCCCGGCCTGCAAGGACGGGACGCCGAGCCGCCTGGAGCTGTCCGGAGACCGCGGGTCCCTGGAGTTCTGGACGCGGTACTCCTACGGCACCGACATCTCCGCCACGGCACAGGCCGTCCGCGCCCGACTGGGGGTCTCCCGATGACCGCGCTCCCGCACCTCGCCCGCGCCGCCTGCACTGCGCTGTGCTCCCTGGCCCTGCTCGGCGCCGCTGCCGGCCCGGCCGGAGCAGCCCTGGCGGCCGCCCCGGCGATCGCGGAGCCGGCCGCCGGCGCCGCAACCGCAGCGGAGGGGCAGGGGGCCGATCCCGGCGAGGCCCCGGGCACGCAGGAGATCGCCGATGCCCTGGCCGAGGACCCCGTCTACGCCGCGCCCGCCTACGCCTCCGTCTTCACCGGTGACCAGGCCGCTGACCTGAGCGCGCGCATCGCCGAGTACGACCGCCCCCTCTACGTCATCGTGGTGCCGCTGATCGCCGGCGACGCCTGGGGCGGCGACCGCCGCGCGCTCGCCGCCGCCGTCCACAGCCGCATGCCCGACAGCGCCCTCGACGGCGGCGCCGCCCACTACCTCGTCTCCGACGGCTCGCTGCTGGGCGGCTACGACTTCGGGCCCGGATCCGAACCCGAAGGGACGGGCCCCGCCTACTACGCGGCGAGCGCAGCCTCCTACCAGACCGAATACGACACCCCGATCGCCACCGGAGCCGCCCTCGCCGTGGACATCCTGGTCGACGAGGACCCCGAGGCCGCCCACCAGGAGGCGATGGAGGAGTACGGCAGCTCGCCCTACCTCTACGGCCCCCTGCCCTGGATCGCCGGCGGGGCGGCGCTCCTCCTGCTCGCCGGCGGCGGCGTGTTCCTGGCCGTGCTGCTGCGGCGGCGCCGCCGGGCGGCCGACCGCCGGGCCGAGCTGCGCACCGCGCCGCTGCGCACCAAGCTCGCCAACGCCGACTCAGCCCACCTCGATGAGCTGTCCCGGCTCGCCGACGACGCGCTGAGCACCCTCGGCATGCAGATCGCCGAGGCCCGGCCGCGTCCCGGCGACGCCGATGCCGCGGCGGCCCTGGAGTCCGCCCTGGAGGCCCGCGCTGCGGCCGCCAAGGCGCACGAGATGGCCGGCGACGGTATCGCGGACCTCGCCGACGCGGCCGGCGCGCTCGTCCTGATCGACCTCGCCGAGTTCGACCTGCAGCGCGCGGTCTCCGGCCGCCGCTCCGGCAAGCGCCCCCGGCACTGCTACGCCAACCCGCTGCACGGCACCGGGACCGCCGACCGCGACTGGCGCGCGCTCGGCAGCGCCCGCTCCGTCCGCGTCCCGCTCTGCGCCGACTGCTCCCGCGCCGTCCGCAACTTCGCCGCCCCGGCCGCCCTCCTCGTCGAGCACGACGGCCGCGACGTCCCCTACTACACCGTGCCGGCCGAACAGAGTGTCTGGTCCGCCACCGGCTTCGGCACCCTCCGCTCCGACCTCGTCGCCCGGATCCTCCGCGGCGACCTGCGCCGCACCGCGGAGCAGCAGGGAGACTGACCGCCGCCGGAGCCGGCCGTGGCCGGGGCCCGGTCCCGGCCACCGCCGGCGCTCGGCAGAGCGCGAACGCGGTCGCGGACCGCGCTCCGCAGCGGCGGGCTCCGGTCACTGCGTCCGGTGATGCGCCCACCGCAGCGGCTGCGGCGCCGCTGACCCGGAGGGAGCCGGACGCCGGCCGTTTCCGGTGCCGCGCGCTGCGCGCGCCCTCCGGAGGTGCCGGCTCCGCAGCGGAGCGGGCGGGCTGTACGCCTGCCGGCGGGGCCGTGCCGCGCCCCGTCACTGCCGGGCCGCACCGGAACGGCCGGCATGCGGGGCGGCCGCGGTGCAGCCGCCGCAGACCTGCCGAGTTCGCGGCGGCATGCCGTAGCCGGGCGGCGGCGCGCGTTCCTCTATACCCCCCGCGGAGCGCTGCCCCTCCTGACCGTCCAGGGCGGTTGCTGCCGCACGCGGACTGCGCGGGGGCGTCCGGGTCGCTGCACCGGGCGGTGTCACCGCGGCCGACCGGACCGCCGCACGCGGTCCTCGACCGGTGCACCGCCCGCGGCAGCCGCGCTGTCCGGGCCCGGGACGCCGCCGGCGCCCCGGCCGGCCTCTGCGTCGGCGCACCGCCACGGCCCCGCGGAAGCGACCTCCTGCGCCTCGATGACCCTTCCGTCTTCCAGGAGCCACACGATGACGTGGAGCTGGCTGCGGACGGCGCGCTCCCGTTCCGGGGGCATCGCATCGGGGTACCCCGCCGGGGAGGCGCCAGCGGGTGCCAAGTGCTGCTCGCGAGCCGCGCGCATCGCCGCTGACCGGAGTAGGAACCGGGCAAGGCCCCGGATGGTTCGACGTGCGCCGCGCATGGATGAACTCCCCTCCCGCCCGCCGTCGCCGGGCGCCTAGGGAGGATTCTGAGGGGGCGGCCGGGCGATCTGGCTTGCAGTTTCGCGAAGGGAGACGGGCAACAGTGAAGGCGGATGGATACGGCGGGGTCGAGGTGCGCGATCTGGCGCTGTTCACCGCGGTGGTGGACGGCGGCTCGATTACGGCCGGAGCTGAGCAGTGCCGCCTCTCGCTCTCGGCGGCCAGCGTGCGGATCACCGCCCTGGAGCGGCGCTTCGGCCTGCGGCTGCTGGAGCGCGGCCGCCGGGGGGGTGCGCCCCACTCCGGCCGGGGAGGAACTGGCTGCCCGGGGGCGCCGCGTCGTCTCCGGGGTGGCGGACCTGGAGTCCCAGATGGCCGGGCGCGCCCGCGGCCTGCGGGGCAGCATCGCGCTGGCGGCCAACAGCTCGGCGGTCGATGCGCTCACCGAGTTCCTCGCCGCGACGCTCAACCGGCTGCCGTCGCTCGCGGTCACCCTCGCCGAGCTCGGCAGCGACGAAGCGGTCGATGCGGTCCGGGAGGGCCGCGCCGATCTCGCCGTCGTCTCCGTCGTGGCGCAGGACCGGGCGCCGATCGCGCCCTGCGCGGCCCGTCCGCTCTGGGACGACCCCCTCGTCGCGGTCGGGGCGGCTTCGTCCGGAACTCCGGCGCCGCTGCGCCTCGACGACGTCCTCCGTGAGCCCGTGGTCGGCCTGCTGCCCGGGGTCCCGCTGCAGGAGCGGATCGAGCAGCGGGCCCGCGACCGCGGCCTCGTCCCCGCCTACCGCGTCCGCCTGCCCTCGCTCGCGGCCGTCTGCGCCGTCGCTGGCACCGGAGTCGGTCGGGCCGTCGTCCCGCTCGGCGCGGCCCGGCGGCACGGGGTGCCCGCTTCCGGGATCCACCCGCTCGACGAGGCGTGGGCCTGGCGGCGGGCGCTCCTTGTCGCCCGCGACTTCGCCGCCTTCGACGCCGGCACCGCGGCCTTCACCGCGCTGCTGGAGGCCTACGCGCCGGCCGTCGACGCGGGGGAGTAGCAGCGGCGCGGCCGGCAGCGCCGGGGGCGCCGGCTCAGCCGAGGGCGCCGCTGCGGACGGCGGCCACCACGCCGCCGTCGACCAGCAGGTCGGTGCCGGTGATGAAGGAGGCCGCGGGGCCGAGCAGGAACGCGGCGGCGTCGGCGATGTCGCTCGGGGTGCCGACGCGGCCGGTCCCCGATGCGGCGATCATCGCCCGCATCCCCGCGCCGCTCTCGCCGGCCAGCTCCTCCTGCCCCATCGGGGTGGCGACCACGCCCGGGCTGATCGAGTTGACCCGCGCTCCGCGCGCGCCCCAGGCCGTGCTGGCCGCGGCGACGCGGAGCTGGTTGGCCCGCTTCGCCAGGGAGTACGCCGCGCCCGCGTCGGGCAGTGCACCCGGCTGTGCCACCGGCAGTTCCAGCAGCTCCCGCGCCGGGGCGGCCGCCAGGGCCTGCTCGGCCTCGGCGGGGAACCGGCCCGCCGCGAAGTGGCCCGCCATGCTGGCGATGACCAGGCCCGCCGCGCCCGGCGCCAGGACCGGCGCGAACTCCTCCAGAACCAGGGCGACGCCGAGCAGGTCGACGCGGAGGATCGCCTCGACCGGCGCCTGGACCGGCGACAGGCCCGCGGTGTGCACGACCTGGACGACATCGCCGGCCGCGCCCGCCGCGGCAGCCAGCGCCGCCACCGAGTCCGGGTCGCCGACATCCACCGGGTGCGTGCGCACGGTGAAGCCGCCGCCGCGCAGCCGGTCCGCCGCGCCGGCCAGGGCCTCCTCGTTGAAGTCGGCGAGCAGCAGGGTCTTTCCCGCCCCCTGGCGCTGGGCGATGAGCTCGCCCATCCCTCCGACGCCGATCACCGCAACGATCTGCTCGGCCATGGTTCCTCCCCGCTGGCGGCTGCGCCCCTATTTCCGAGGCAGAGTGTCTCGTAAATAGTACGTGCAGCGCGGACGCCGGCACTGCCCGCGCTGCGTTGGTACTTTTGCCCCGTGCCGGAACCCCGCCGCGGGCGGCCCCGCAGCGAAGCGAAGCGCCGCGCCGTCCTCGACGCGGCGGCCGCGCTGCTGCCCGAGGAAGGGTACGAGGGGCTGACCATCGAGGCCGTGGCCGAGCGGGCCGGCGTCGGGCGGCAGACGGTGTACCGGTGGTGGCCGTCCAAGGGCGCGATCATCGCCGAATGCGTGCTTGACGGCACGGTCGGCGGGCACGGCAGGGAGATCGCGGACAGCGGCGACCTCCGGGCGGACCTGCACGACTGGGCGCGGCGCTACGCCGAATCCATGGCGCGCCCGGACGGCGCTCCGCTGGTCCGCGCCCTCGCCGCTGCGGCCGCCGACCGGTCCAGCGACGCGGAGCGGCTCTACGCGCGCTTCACCGGCCCGTTCCACGCCGCCATGGCGGCCCGCTTCGCCGCGGCGGGCCACCCTCTCCCCGAAGCCGCGGCGGACGCCCTGATCGGCGCCGCCCTCTACCGGGTCATCGCCGGAGTCAGCGTCGACCCGCCCCGCCTCATCGCCGTCGCCGACGCGCTGCTCGCCGCGGCCGGGCCACCGGGCGGGCGCTGACGGGCGGGAGCGAACCGGCGCACCGGGCCGGCACGCGGGGCCGTTGCGCCGCCGAACCGCGGACGTCGGGTCAGGTGCCGGCCGCCCCGGAAGGACCAGGGGGCGGGGCGTCCCGGACCCTCTCGCACGGGTGCGCCGGCACCGGTGCGCTCAGCCGGCGCCGGTGCGCCGGGCCGTCATCGACAGCCCGGTCGCCTTGCGGACTCCGGGCATGAGCGTGTCCACGTGGTCGTGCACGAGGGCGATCTCGGACTTGTGGGCGCGCCGCTCCTTGCGGGCGATGGTGCAGCAGACGTCGCCGTCGGCGGCGAGCGCGGCGAGCACCGCCACGTCGTCGGGGATGCCCGCCGGATCACGGCCCGCGAACGCGGCCTCCCGCACGGTGTCGCGCAGGCCGGCCACCGGGCCCGGGTCGGTGAGGGAGGGGCGGGCCGTCGGGAAGATCCCCAGTGCCCGGCCGCGGTCGACCCGGACCGCTCCGCGCTCCTCCAGTCCGTCGCGCACGGCCGCTTCGGCCTTGTGCCAGTGGTGGTCCACGACCCAGAACCAGCGCCGCGGCTCGTCCGGCGGCACCGCGTCCAGGACCTCGGCCAGGAACGGATCGTCCGGTGCGGCGCCGCCGGTGCGTGCGGCCTTGCCGTCCGCGTCGCGCAGCAGCCCCGCGAGCACCAGGTGCGCCACGGCGGCCCCGCGCATCAGGTTGCCGCGGACCAGGGCGGTGTTGGAGTCGGGCTTGTTCTTCTCCAGGTCGAAGTTGAGCAGGTAGAGGCGCTGCGGAAGGGTGAAGTCCATGGGAGGTCTCGCATTCGTGCCCGAGTGGGGGCGGTCGTTGGCCCGGCGCCGGGTCAGGGCCCGCCGGGGTCGGCCACGGCGCGGATGACACGGTCCAGGACGTCGCGCTGGGCCGGGTTGAAGAGGTCGTCGATGGCGGTGTCCACCGCCGCCTTCGCCGCCGGCTTGCCCCGCGGTGCGACGACCCGCGGGTCCCGCAGCTCCGGATGGGCGTCGAGGAGCTGCCGCGTCTCCGGCACCATTCGCTCGACGACGTCGCGGCGGGCCGCCTCGTCCGCACCCGGCGGCAGGCGGTCGAAGTCCCGGTCGGCGGAGGACGGCGGGTTGCGCAGGATCGCGGCCGCGGTGGCGAGCCCCTCCGGGCCCATCAGGCGGCTCCAGACCACGAAGAGTCCGCGGGCGCTCTCTGAGAGGTCCGCGCCCGCCGCGGCCGCGCCGAGCTCGTCGGGGAGGTCGGTGGCGCTGTTGCGGCGCATCGCCAGCGCCAGCTCGACGCGTGTCTGCTGGAGCCGCTCGATGGTCGCGGCGAGCTCCGCGTCCAGGGTGCGCAGCTCCTCCTGGGCCGGATGCACGTCCGCGTCGCCCATCTCGGCGATCTGGGACAGGGAAAACCCCAGATCAGAGAGGCGCCGGATGCGGATCACCCGGCTCAGGTGCTGCACGCCGTAGCTCTTGTAGCCGTTGGCGCGCCGCGCCGGCTCCTCCAGTAGCCCGATGTCGTGGTAGTGCCGCACGGTCCGCAGGCTCGTTCCGGCCAGCTCGGCCAGCTGGCGGGTGCTCCAGCCCATCCTCCCCCTCCTCGTCGGCCGCCGGTCCGCGGCGCGGCCGGCCCTGTCCACAGAGTCACCCCCGGCGGGTGCCCGAAACCTGCGGCGGTGGTCCGCGGTCAGAGATTCGTCCAGATCGTCTCGGCGTCGAGCACCCGGTGCTGGCGCAGCGTCAGCAGCCGCTCCGCGGCGGCCAGCGCTCCGGCCAGGACCAGGGTGAAGTTCAGCCAGGCGGGCAGGTTGACCGGCGACGTGAACGTGCCGACCGCTGCGGCGACCTTCGGCAGCGCTGTCACCAGCTCGACCGCCTGGGGCAGCGCCAGCACGAGGTTGGCGGCGAGGACACCCGCCGCCGTCCACGCGATCGCGCGGCTCACCCCGGGCCGCCGCCGGTCCAGCCGCGCCCGCCGGTCCTCCAGCGTCCCGGCCACGGGGCGGAGCCGCTCTTCGCGTCCGCCGCCGAGCACCAGGTGCACCCGGCGCACCCCGTACAGCCCGGTGTCCACCTCGATGGTCCCGCCCGGGACCGGAAACGCCGCCGGCATGTCCGCCGCGGCCTGCTCCACCCCGTCGGCGTAGAGCACGGCCTTCCCGTCGTCGCGCCCCAGGTCGACCTCCGCGGTGTAGGCGACCTGCCCCAGTTCCACCGTGTACAGCGCGCGATGCAGCACTTCCCACCGCCGGAGCGGCCGCAACCGCCCGCGGGGTGAGCCGTCCCCCGCCCCCATGGCCCCGCTCCTTCTCTCGCCGGAGGACACCAGAAAATACGGTGTGCCGCTACGGCACACTCAACCCGGGGCGGTACCGGCCACCTCTTCCCGGCCGTGCGGCCGTGCGGCCGGGCGCGCCGCGCCAACGGGCGACCGGGTCTTAGGCGCCCAGATCGCGCCGGCTCAGGGCGGTGAGCCCGAGGGCGCACAGCGCGGCCGCCAGCACGGTGAGGGCGATCAGGGGAACGGCACCGGGGACGCCGGAGAACGGCATGACGTGGGCGAACGGTGAGAACGCCTGGAACAGCCACGCCGGCCACCCCACGTGCTGGCCGAATTCGACGGCGAGGGCGACGGCCAGCGCGCCGTAGCCGATCAGCGGCGCAGCGCGGCCGGTGAGGCCGCACGCGGGCTGCTGGAGCACTCCAGCGACGTCATGTTCCTGGGACTGGCCGAAGTGCGCACCGCGGTGGAGCAGGGGGCGGACCACCGGGAGGCTGTGGCTCAGCGCCGTGAGTTCTACCGGCGCGAACTGCGCCGCGCGCAGGTGCCCGCGGTGCTGCTGTCGGACGGGACCGACGTGGAGGCGCTGCTTCCGGCGCTCCCGGCGGCCGAGGGCGCGATGGCGGGCAAGCCGGCGGCGGCGGGCCGGGCCACCGGCAGGGCGCGGATCGTGCGCGATCCGGTCGGAGCCCGCCTGGAGCCGGGCGAGATCCTGGTCGCCCCCACCACCGATCCCGGCTGGACGCCGCTGTTCATGACCGCGGCGGGGCTGGTCACCGAGACCGGATCGCCGATCGCGCACGGACCGACGGTGGCGCGCGAGTACGGCATCCCCGCCGTGATCTGCCTGCCCCGGGCCACCCGGCGCATCGCGGACGGCGACCTGATCACCATCGACGGCACCGCCGGCACGGTGCTGCTGGATGCGGCCGAAGCGGCCGGCGGCGGAAAGCCGGAGGGGCGCGGGGCAGTTCCGTCCGAGTGAGCCGTCCCGGTGGACACCTCAGAGTGTTACTCACTAACATGTTATTGACTAACATTCGGAGGTGTCCGTGGTGGAGAGCAGCCGAGCACGGGGAGAGCGGACCCGCCGGGCGCTGCGGTCCGCCGCCTACCGGCTCTTCCTTGAGCACGGCTACGAGAAGACGCCGGTAGCCCTGATCGCGTCCGAGGCGGGGGTCTCGCACATGACCTTCTTCCGCCATTTCCCCACCAAGGAAGACGTGGTCCTGAGCGACGACTATGATTCGCTGCTGGAGCGGCTGGTCCGGGAGCGCCCCGATACCGAGCCGCCCGTGGCGCGCATCCGGGCCGCTCTGGCGGTCGCGCTGCCCGAGGTCTATGCCCGCGAGCGGGAGAGCCTGCTGCTGCGCACCCGCCTCATCCTGGACACCCCGGCACTGCGCCGCCGCATGGGCGACAGCATGCGCGGGTCCCAGGCCGCCCTGGCCAGCGGCCTGGCCCCGGACGCGCCGGCGGGCCCTCCGCTGGCGGCGCGCGCCGCGGCGGCCGCCTGCACCGCCGCCCTGGCCGAGGCCATCACCGCCTGGGCCCACGACGGCGGCACCGCCTACCTTCCCGATCTGGCCGACGAGGCACTCGCCGCTCTCGACGCCCCGGGGACCGGCAGTGGACGGTGACGCGGTCCGTGTGGCCGGCCTGGAGGTGCGCTACCGGCGCGCGTCCGGCCCGGCTGTGCGGGACATGGCCTTCCGGGTGGAACCCGGGGAGGTGTTCGGCCTGCTGGGCCCTTCCGGGGCGGGCAAGTCGACCGTGCAGAGGGTCCTGACCCGGCTGATCCGGGCCTACCGCGGCACAGTGGAGGTCCTGGGCCGCCCCCTGCCCGACTGGGGAAGCGGCTACTTCGAAGACGTCGGCGTGGGCTTCGAGCTGCCGGCGGCCTACTCCCGGCTGACCGCCCGGGAGAACCTGGCCGCCTTCGCCGCCCTGTACCGCGGAGCAGTGCGGGACCCCGGCGAACTCCTGGACAGGCTGGACCTCGGCGCCGAGGCGGACCGCCGCGCAGCGGACCTCTCCAAGGGCATGCGGATGCGGCTGAACCTCGCGCGCGCCCTGATCAACCGGCCGCGCCTCCTCCTGCTCGACGAGCCCACCTCGGGGCAGGACCCGGTCCGCGCCGCCCGGATGCGGGCGGTCGTGCGCGCGGAGGCCGACCGCGGAGCCGCGGTGCTGCTGAGCACCCACGACATGGCCACTGCCGAGCGGCTCTGCGACCGCGTGGCCTTCGTCGCCGGCGGCCGCATCGCCGCAGTCGACACCCCGGCCGCCTTCAAGCTGCGCTACGGCAGCCCCGGTATCGAGGCCGACTACTCCGAGCGCGGCGTCCGGCGCAGCCGGGTCTTCGACCCCGCCCGCTCAGGCGATGCCGCCGAGCTGGCCCGCATCATCGCTGCCGGGGCGCTGCTGTCCCTGCACACCCGCGAAGTCGGCCTGGACGAGGTCTTCGCCGAGGTCACCCGGGTCCGGCTGTGAACGCGGCGGGGCCGCTCAAGCGGTTCGGTGCCGCTGCAGCACTGGAGGCGCGCATCGCGCTGCGCTACCGGGTCGTGCTTCTGGCGGCGGCGCTCGCAGCGCTGTGGTCGGTGGGCCTGGCGGTGCTTCCCGACCCGGCTGCCCGCGCAGCGGCCCCGTTCGTGCTGTTCCTGGACACCGCGGGGTTCGGCGCGCTCATCGCGGTCGCGCTCACGCTCTTCGAACGCATCGAAGGGACGGAGGGGGCGCGCTCAGCGGCGCCGCTGCACCCCGCCGAGGCGGTGGCGGCGCGGGTCGGCGTCCTCACCGCGCTTGCGTGCGCGATGGCACTGCCGATCGCGGCGGCCGCCGCGCCTGCTGGAACTGCCGGAGAACGTTTCGGCTCCGCCGCGCTGGTCGGTACAGGAGTGGCGCTGGCCTCGGTCATCCTGGTGGCGGTGTGCCTGGGCGCCGGCTCCCGTTCCCGCACGCTGCTGGGCGGTGCCTTCGCCGCGGTGCCATGGGTCGTCCCGCTGGTCGCCCTGCCTGCGCTGCACTTGGCCGGCGCCGCCCCCGGGTGGCTGGTCTCCGCGGTTCCCACCACCGGCGCAGCCGAGCTGATCCGGATCGGCGCCGCAGGGGAGCCGCCCCCGCCTGCGGCCGCGCCGGCCGCGGCCTGGACACTGGTCTGCGCCGCCGCGGCATGTGCCTGGGCCGCCTACCGGACCGTGCCCGCAGAGCAGGCGCGTGCGGGGACGGCGGTCTCCGCGCACCGGCGCTGCAGGGCCGTGCGCGGCCCGGCGGCACCCCGGCGCCGGCGCGGTGGAGCGGTCGCGGCATTCGCCCGGTTCGATCTGCTGGGCGCCGCACGCGACCCGCTGCTGGCCGCCATCGCGGTGGGGCCCCTGCTGCTGGCGCTGCTGCTGCGCCTCGGCTACCCGCCGGCCGCCGCCTTCGCCGAAGCCGCATGGGGCCTCGACCCCGCCCCCGCGGCACCAGCGGTGTTCGCCGCCGTCGTGCTGCTGCACGTCCCCGTCATGGCCGGAGCCGCGACGGCGCTCCGCGTCATCGACGATGCCGACGAGCACACGCTCGCCGTGCTGCGCGTCTCCCCGCTTCCCGCGGGCGCCTACCTCGGCCTGCGCGCAGCGAGCGCGGCCGCGCTCGCACTGCTCGGCTTGGCCGCCGCGGTCCCGCTCTCGGGCCTCGCACCGGACCCGTGGCCGCTGCCGCAGGCCCTGGCCGCGGTACTGCTCGCGGCGGCCCAGGCGCCGCTGATCGTCCTCACCACAGCAGCGCTGGCAGGAAACAAGGTCGAAGCCCTAGTGGTGATCAAGGCCGCCGGTGCCGTCTCGGTCCTGCTCCCGGTGGCGGCGTGGGCGATGCCCGCGGCCTGGACACCGGCGCTGCTCGCACTCCCGCCCGCGTGGCCGCTGCTCGCCCTGCCCGGGCACCCCGGGCAGGCAGCCGCTTGGCTCACCCTCTCCGGCGGGACCGCTGCCACCGCCGCAGCCGGCGCCCTGGCCGCCCTCCGCGTGCACACCGTGCAGCGCCAGTGAACCCGGAGGGCACGCCTGAGCACCGCATGCCGAAGGGCGCAGACCGTCCCGCTCTGCCGCCGTGCCGATGCTCGCCGGTATCGCCGCAGTCGTCAGCCACAGCCGCATGTACGACCTCGCCCTGCGCCACGGCGAACCCGAGCGGCACGCCGCCCTGTTCCCCCTTTCGGCCGACGGCATGGTCGTCGGTGCGTCGATGCCCCTGCTCGGCGACGCCCGCCGGGGGAGCAGGGGCGGGATGCTGCCGTGGAGCCTGCTCATCCTCGGCTCCGTCACCTCACTGCCCGCCACCATCGCAGTCGCCGGCCCCGCTGCGCGGTCGCGGATCATCCACGCCCGGCCCCCGTTCGCGCTGATCGGGGCTTATGAGCTGCTGATGCGCGGACTCCGGAGCGCCGATGAGGGCGTCGGCAGCGCGTACGCATACGGTGAGCAGCCCGTTGGCAGGGACGAAGGATCCAGCAGCGCTGGGGGAGCAGCCCTTCACCTCATCGCAGAACAGAACGGCATACCCGCGCCTGGACGGTTCCGGAGCCGGCGGGCGGCAACTGCCCGCCGGGGCAGCCGAGGGCGGCGGTGCGCGGCAGGTCCTCCGCAGGGTGTGGCACGCACGATGGCCGCCCCGCGCGGCTCATGCCAGGTGGGCCAGTTCGGATTCGATGCCGGCGGCGCGGGGGTCGTGGACGGAGCGCAGCAGGTCGAGGGCGGCGCCGAGGTGGGTGCGTGCCTGGCCGGTCTCGCCGAGCGAGCGGTGGGTTCGGGCGAGGCTGATACGAGTGATGGCTTCGGTGTCGAGGTCGGCCAGATCGATGAAGACAGGCAGCGCCCTCTGGTAATCCTCGATGGCCTCGCGGTGCCGGCCCGCCGCGCTCAAGGTGTTCGCGCGGTAGCACCGCGCCCAGGCCACTGACCAGGTATCGGCGATGTCGGTGAAGAGTGCCAGCGCCCTGGCGCAGTGCTCCGCGGCGGTGTCGTGGTGGCCGAGGCGGCACTCGTAGTCGCTCAGGCTGAGCAGGGCCATGCCTGCACCGCGGCGCTCGCCGGCTGCGTCGAACGCCTCGATCGCCTGGCCGAGAAGTGCCGTGGCCGCGCTGCCGTGTTCCTGCTCCCAGCGCAGTTCGCCGAGCTGGCGCAGCGCGAAGCCCTGGGTCCAGTCGTCCCCGACCTCGCGGGCTGCCTCCAGCGCCGCCGTGTAGTGCTGGCGGGCTTGTTCGGTGTTGTCGAGCAGGGACTCGGCGTCGGCCAGCCCGAGGAGGTTGCGTGCTTGGCCGTGGCGATGGCCCAGCGCGCGGGCCGAGTCGAGTCCGATCAAGTGGAGTTCGCGCCATTCGTGCCAGTGCCGGCGGCGCACGAAGAAGCCGTAGGCGGTGGCGGGGAGGCGCCACGCCAGATCATAGAGCTCATGGTCGGCGGCGGCGCGCAGGGTGGCGAGCAGAGTCGGGCGCTCCCGGTCGAACCATGCCAGGGCGGCCTGGGCGGTGGCGAAAGCGGGGGGAGGCGCGGGAACGTCGGGGATCCAGACGCTGCGGAAGTGGGGGAAGACCAGGTCAACGGCGTTGCGCGCGCTGGCCAGGTACCAGCGGGCGAGCTGCTTGATGACCTCGGTGTGGCGTTGGGCGGGCTCCTCGGCGTGGAAGCGTTCGGCCGCATACAGCCGCAACAGGTCGTGCAGTCGGAAACGGTCGTGGCCGAGGCGGTGCAGCAGGTGTGCCCCGGCGAGCTGGTCCAGCAGCGCACGGGTCTGCTTCACGGGCATGCCCGCGGCCGCGGCGCAGGAGGCTGCTCCCAGATCGGATCCCGGGTGCACACCGAGGATGCGAAACATCCGCGCCACCTCAGCGGGGAGGGCGGTGTAGGAGGAGGCGAAGACCGCTCGGGCGTTGCTGAGCTCATCATCGGTGGTGCCCAGCGCGTCGAGCCGTTCGTTCTCGGAGTCCAGTTCGGCGGCGGCGTCACTGAGCGCGGAGCCGGGACGGGCGATGAGCCGTTCAGACAGAATGCGCAGCGCCAGCGGGAGATGGGCGCAGTGTGCCACCAGCGAGCGGGCCGCCCCGGGCTCGGCGTCGACGCGCTGCTGGCCCAGCTGGCCCCGCAGCAGGCTGAGCGACTCCTCGGTGGTGAGTGTGTCCAGGGATATGCGTTGGGCGCCTTCGCGCGCAACGAGTCCGCCAAGGGCGCTGCGGCTGGTGATGAGCACCAGGCACGTGGGCGAAGCGGGCAGGAGCGGACGCACCTGCTCGGGGGAGACCGCGTCGTCGATGAGAACGAGTACGCGTTTGCCGTCGAGGCGGGACCGGTAGAGCGCCGCCCTGCTGTCGAGGTCATCGGGAATCCGGTTGGGAGCCACGTCCAGGGCCCGGAGGAGCGAGTCGAGGGCGTGGGAGGCGTCCAGCCGCGGACCGGGCCCGTGGCCGTGCAAGTTGACATACAAGTCCCCATCGACATAGCGGGAACGCACCCGGTGCGCCCAGTGCAGCGCCAGCGCGGTCTTCCCGATGCCGGGCGCGCCTCCGATCGCGGAAATGACCACCGCGCCACTGGAGTGCCGAGCTGGGGCGTCCTCGGACACCAGGGCGTCGAGACCGGCGAGTTCGGCGGCGCGGTTCACGAAGCCCGAGACCGCCAGGGGAAGCTGCCGGGGAACCGGGGCCTGCGCTGCCGCGGCGGCGCTCACGTGCACGTCGCCGTGGATGGCGCCTGCCTGCACGACGGTCTCGGGACTCCCCTGCGCGTAGTTGCGGGTGCCTCCCCCGGTGGGGGAGCCATCCGCACACTCGTTGCTACCGGGCATGTCCGCGCGTCAGCGGGGACGCATGTAGGTGTCGAACCTGGTCTCGTACTCGCCGAACGGGATCGACCGCTGGATCGCGTGGTCGCGCCACATGTTGGCCGCCACGACCCATTCCGGGTCCTCGACGAGTTCGGTACTGAGCGCGCCGTCGTCGGCGTAGCGCATCACTACCAGGCGGTGCGAGTCGAACAGCCAGTAGTCCAGCTGCGGCAATCCGTGGGGCCAGTCTCCCTCAGGCACAGCCAGGATGCCGATGTTCTCGCCCGCGGTGACGTTGCGGCGGTACCCCCACGCGCACGCGAAGCGTATGTAGTCCGACAGCGGCTCGGTGACCACGTGCACCCGGTCATAGCGCCGCCCCGCGGCGATGCCGGCTCTGACCTCAGCTTCCCAACCGGTCTGCTTCTTCGGCATCGCACCCTCGTCGAGAGCGAGAAACGCGCGAAATGCCGCTGTTTCATACGCGGCTGCGTATGTCTGCAGCGTTTCCAACCGGAATGCCGTGTAGCGGAAACCACGGAACAGCTGTTCGACTTCATTCCAGTCAGCAGGGCGACCTTTGGGGGATTCGGTCACGAAGCTCCGCCCTGTTGGTACTTCTCGACTGCACGAAGAACGATCTCGGGGCTGATCCGGACCGCGGTCTCTCCGGGCAGGGGGTTCTGCAGGGCGGACGTGTCCTCGCCGGTCACCTCGGCTCCCTGGATGACGAACTCCCCGGAATCGGCGAGATAGACAGAAGGGCACTGCTTGTCGACGGACTTGCCGTCCTTGTCGAGTAACGTGAGCCTCACGATTCTCCTGTCCAACAAATGATGCGGGACTGGATTGCTTACGGTAACACGCAGGGGTTTTCTTTCCCAGGGAATGACCGTATTCGGTTACTCCGAAACGTAGCGTTCTCTGAGTTCGGAAACGGTGTCGTGATCGTTGTCCTGCGAGGCGCGTACCAGGCGTTTCAGATCAACGGCGAAGAGCATGTCCAGCACGCGTGCCGAGGACTGCTCAGGCGTACCGTGTTCCGGGTGCTCGTCCTGGGTCATGCGATCGCTCTCCCGCGCGGGCCCGTCTTCGGGCGCCAACGATAGTCGCACGGGGCACTGGCTGTCGTGCCGGTCCGCACCCGAGATTGCCATCGAAAGCGGCAATCCGCTCCGATCGGTGAACGGACGGACCTTCGACCCGTCCTTTCCCGGATCGGTCACTTTCGGGTCGGCCGGGCCCCCTATTTGAAGGCGCGCATGTGGACCGAGTCGATCGCGCACCGCGACCGGTCCGATCTCGCCGCGGAACCCCGCTGCGCTGCGTATGAGGGGGACGGGCCGGCCGCCCGCGCGGGTCGGCATCCCCGTGCCTCGGCGTTCTGGTAGTCGCCTCCGGGCCAGCGGAGCCGCCCACTCGCACGGTGACCGCGGCAACCAGGAAATGCGCGGAGACCCTCGACTGCTGCTGCGGCCAGGATGATCAGGGATGAGAACCCGCCCGCACCGCCGGGTTCCCCGTGCACGTCGGGCGCATCGGTGCTCTGGGCCGGTTCGTGACCGCCGAGCCACCGCGTTCCACGCACGTTGGCCAGCCCTCGGGGTGCAGGCCATGTGGTGCCGCATCTGGACGGTCAGGGCCGTTTGGTGACGTCCGCCGCCAGTGCCAACCGATGGTCAGACACAGCGAAGGGCATGTGCCGGAAGTTTCCGGTACATGCCCTGAACTGGTCGTACGGGGTGGGCGATACAGGATTCGAACCTGTGACCTCTACCGTGTCAAGGTAGCGCTCTAACCAACTGAGCTAACCGCCCGGGTGCTGCGAGGTGGAGACGGGATTCGAACCCGTGTACAGGGATTTGCAGTCCCTTGCCTAAGCCACTCGGCCACTCCGCCGCGGGCCAGAAGCCGCCTGATCTCCGAGCGGACGACGGGATTCGAACCCGCGACCCTCACCTTGGCAAGGTGATGCTCTACCAGCTGAGCCACGTCCGCGCTGCCGGTGCGGGCGCCGTGGTTCTCGCGGTTCCCGCTGCCGTGCTGCGGTTAGAACTTTAGCGGAATCTCCGCAGGTGGCAAATTGGCGGTGGCGGGGCCGTCGACAGGTCGGCGGGTGCGGAGTATTCTGTATGCAATATGCGCCGATCGGCGCGGCTGCGCCCGTCCGGCACCGCCGGGCGGTGCGGGCGGGTCGCCGGGCGCGCGGACCGGCGCAGAGATATACAGGGGGCGACGGCGCTGGGCGCCCGCCGTGCACGGCGCCGACGGAAGCAGGCGCGGTACAGGGAGCGGCGATGGGCCGGAGTGAGCAGACGCCGACACCGTGGGACCGGGCGCGCACCCTCGCCCGCGCGGTCGGGCAGCGGCGGTGCCCGCCGGAGGCGGCCGCGGTGCCGCTCGCCGACGCCCTCGGGGCCACGCTGGCTGCCGACGTCCCCGCCCTGGTCGGCATCCCGGACTGCGACACCGCCGCGATGGACGGCTACGCAGTGGCCGGCCCCGGCCCGTGGCGGGTCGCCGGCCGGATCCTCGCTGGAGCGCGCCCTGCGGCCGAGGGCCTCGCGCCGGGCACCGCGGTCGAGATCGCCACCGGCGCGCCGGTGCCGCCCGGTGCCGATGCCGTGCTGCCGGTCGAAGACGCCCGGGCCGCCGGTGCGGCCGGAGGCGCGCCGCCGGGCGCACCCGCCGTCTCCGGCAGTGTCGCTCCCGGCCGGCACATCCGCCGCGCCGGCGAGGACACCGGCCCCGGCGACGTCGTGCTCAAGCAGGGCACACCCGTCACCCCCGCGGTGCTCGGCCTGGCCGCCGGGCTGGGCCACGACACGCTCACGGTGCGCCGCCCGCGCGTCGCCGTGCTGGTCACCGGGGACGAGGTGGTCGCCACCGGAGTGCCGGAGCCGGGCCGGGTCCGCGACGCCATCGGGCCGATCCTGCCCGGCCTCGCCGCGTGGGCCGGCGCCCGGGCACTGCCCCCGGTCCGGCTCCGCGACGGTCTCGCAGGGACCGCCGGGGCGCTGGCCGAGGCCGCGGCCACCGCCGACGCGGTCGCCGTGTGCGGTGCGTCCTCCCGGGGGCCCGCCGACCACCTGCGTGCCGCGCTCGTCCGCCTCGGGGCCGAGACCGACGTCGACGGCGTGGCCTGCCGCCCCGGCCACCCGCAGCTTCTCGCCCGGCTGCCCGGACACGCCGGCGGCACCCCCGTCATCGGGCTGCCCGGCAATCCGAACGCGGCGCTCGCCGCCGCGCTGACCCTTCTGGTGCCGGTGCTGTGCGCGCTCGGCGGGCGGCCGGACCCGGCCATCGCGGCTCCCGCCCGGGCCCGCTGGGACGGCGCCGCGGCCGAGGACGCCAGCGTGTGCGCCCACCCCCGAGACACCCGCCTGGTGGCCGTGCGGCTGGAGGGGGACCGTGCCGTCCCCGTCGGCCGTGATCGGCCCGGAAGCCTGCGCGCGCCGGCCGCTGCGGACGCCTACGCGGTCCTGCCGCCCGGCTGGAGCGGGCCCGATGTCGGGCTGTTGCGGCTGCCTCGCTGAGAGTTGCGCACACGTGTGCGGAAACGGCGGGCGCGCCAGGGCGCACGCCGTGGCCGCACCGCGCCAATAGACTGCTCCCCACGCGACCGCAGCGGCGAGCACGCCGGTGCTCCGGCCGCCCGACCCACCGCCGAGGAAGACGGAAACCCCACCACGATGGCGCCAAGTCCGCTCGACAAGAACCTGCTGCCCAATCCGGTCCGCCGGCCCGTGCCGCTCCGCGAGAGCGTCTACGAGACGCTGCTCGAACTCATCACGCTGCGGCGGCTCCCCCCGGGCCAGCACCTGGTCGAGAACGAACTGGCCGAGCGGTTGGGCGTGTCCCGCCAGCCGATCCGCGAGGCGCTGCAGCGGCTCAGCAACGAGGGCTGGGTGGACCTGCGCCCCGGCTACGGCGCCTTCGTCCACCACCCCAGTGAGGACGAGGCCGAGCAGCTGCTCGCGGTCCGCGGCCTGCTGGAGGGCGAGTCGGCGCGGCTGGCCGCGGCGAACGCCGGCGAGCAGGGCGTGGCGCAGCTGCGTTCGCTGTGCGCCCAGGGTGAGGCGAGCCGGAGCGCCGGCGACGCCGAGCAGCTGGTGACCCTCAACGCCGAACTGCACCGCGAGATCACCGAGCTGTCCGGCAACGCGGTGCTCTCCGACCTGGCCGCCCAGGTTGCCGGCCGGGTGCGCTGGTACCACGGGCTCGTCGCCGTGCAGCGCGGCCGCGACTCCTGGCGCGAGCACGCCCGCATCGTCGACGCCATCGAGGCGGGGGACGGCGACGAAGCCGCCCGGCTCATGCGCGAGCACACCGACACCACGCGCCGCCTTTACCACGAGATCTCCCAGACCCAGGAGCCCGCCGACGCCGAGTAGCGCCGCGATCCCGGGTGCGGCGGGCAAAGCGGATCAACCGCTGGCGCACGGCGGCGGCAGGCGCCAGAATGTGACCGGCCTCTCATTCCGAAAGGCCGGCGGGCGGCCGCGCTGAACCCGCAGCGGTCGGCCCACGGACGCCCGCCCCGCACCGGGGCCGGATCACCCCTGGCTCCGGCCCCGGTGCTCCGCGGCGGCCCCGGGAGCGGCGATGCTGATTCGGCAGCTGGAGTATCTCGCTGCGCTGGACCGGGAGCGGCACTTCGCCCGAGCCGCCGGCGCCTGCCACGTTTCCCAGCCCGCCCTGTCCGCCGGCGTGCGCAAGCTCGAAGCCGAGCTCGACATCCGCATCGTCCGCCGCGGCCACCGCTTCGAGGGCTTCACCCCCGAAGGCGAGCGCGTCCTCCGCTGGGCCTACCGGATCCTGCGCGAGCGCGACCTCCTCGATGCCGACGTCGGTGCCATGCGCAAGGGCCGCAGCGGCCTGCTGCGCATCGGCGCGCTGCCCAGCGCCGCACCGGCGGCCGCGCTGCTCACCGCGGAGTTCCGCCGCCGCCACCCGCGCGTCGGCCTGAGCCTGGGCACCCGGCCCGCCGCCGAACTGGAGGCCGGCCTCACCGACGGCAGCCTGGACTGCGCCGTTCTGCTGGTGCACCGCGGGAGCGCCCGATCCGCGGTGCCGCTCTACACCGAGCGCCCGGTGGTGCTGGCCGGGCCCGGCCGGTTCGAGGGACGCGGCCGGGTCTCCGCGGGCGAGCTGGCCGGGGCGCCGCTGTGCCGGCTCACCACCGACGCCGCGGGCGCACGGGTGCTGGAAGGCGCGCCGGACTGCGCCGCGGCCGCCGCCGAGCCGCAGGTCGCCACCGACTCGCTGCCCGCCCTGCTGGCCTACGCCGCCGCCGGCGACCGGTGCGCGGTGCTCGCCCAGAGCTGGCTCGCCGGTGCGGCGCTGCCGCCGGGCGTGCGCATCCTCGGGGTGAGCGACGCCCCGGCCGGGCGCCGGATCGGGCTGGCCGCGGGGGAGCGCGCCGTCGAGGCCGCCCTTGCGCGCGAGCTGTCGGCGTTCGCGCGCACGCTCGACCTGCAGGGCCGTATCGACGCGCTCCTGCCGGCTCCGACGGCGCCGCTCTGACCCCGGTGCCGGCTCCGGCAGCACCGGCCGGCCGGCGTCCGCACACCGTAGTTGAGCGGTCGCAGCCAAGGGCGCCGCGGCCAGCCGGCGCCTGGCGCGGCCCCCGGCGCTCGCCTGCACCGCCGGCCCGATCGGCCGCAGAACCCCATGCGCGCTCGCCGCGTGTTCGGCCGCCGATCCCGGTGCGGGGCCGGCGGTGGTTGTACCGGTCCGGGGATGCCGGGTAGGCGGCCCGGCCGGAGCGCGCCGTCCGCCGCTGGGGATGCGGGCGGGCTCTTGACGCCGGTGTGGGCCAGCGCGCCGGGGCGGTCGCGCTCGGAGCGGCACGCCGACCCGACGGTGCCCCGGACGGTGGCGGTCCGGGATGCGGTGGGCGGTGGAGGCGGCCCGGCAGGTTCGGGCGGCCAGACGGGCCGGGCCCGGGCGGTGCTCCTGGCGCGGCCGGACCACGTGCTGTCGGTCTCGGTCTGGTGCGGGCGGGTTTGCGGTGCGGCCGAGGGGACCGGTCCTGCATGCCGTCGCCTGGCCCCGCGGCGGCGGACCTGTTTGCAGCAGGCGACGGGTCCATCCGTCCCGGAGGATGCAGCGGGCGAATCCCAGCCGCCCGGTGGGGGTTCAGGGGCGCGTTTCGGCGGGGCACGAGGGGCTCCCGGGGTCGGTGTTGATCTCGCAGCCCGCACCGGAACCAGAAGGCCCTCGTACTATCGAAGGCCTTGTCAGGGCGTGTCGGTTGTGATCAACGTGCCGGGACACCGGCCCGCGACGGCAGCGGAAACCGTCCGGGCTGGTCGGGGTCGCACCGGTCAGCGCCCGTGTGGGGGCGCTCGGCCCGCTGGCGGAGTTCCCCGCCGCCCCGCGGGCCCCGGTGGCGCCGCGCCGGCTGCCCTGCCCCCCGCAGAGAAGAACCCCCTGGCC
Organism: Nocardiopsis coralliicola; assembly: GCF_054779695.1. NCBI lineage: Bacteria > Bacillati > Actinomycetota > Actinomycetes > Streptosporangiales > Nocardiopsidaceae > Nocardiopsis > Nocardiopsis coralliicola. The sequence continues at coordinate 51,085 of NZ_BAAGXT010000043.1, forward strand.
GGAGGGGCATTCCGGTCAGGGGGTTCGGTCCGGCGCGGCGGCCGATCAGCTCTCGGAGCCGGCCCCGCCGCTTCCGCCGGGACTGCCGGACCTGCTCGGCGCGGCCGCGGCCTGCGCGGCGGGGGAGTCCGCTGCGGCCTCGCCGTCCGCCGCGGCTCCGCCGCCGGCTGCCCGTCGGCGCCAGCGCGGCCCGCCGGAGCCGCCGCGTCCTCATAGGTGCGGCTGGGCGCCGTGGCCGCCCCGCGGTCGCGGCGCAGGAAGTAGGCCGCTTGGACCGCGGCCGCCACCACGATGGCCACGGCGATGGCGCTGGTCAGGTGCATGCCGTCGGTGAAGGCCGTCTTCGCGCCGGACAGCAGAGCCGCGCCCGCCTCTGCGGGCAGCTGCTCGGCCACCGACACCGCGCCGCCCAGCGTTTCCCGGGCCGCGGCCATGTCGGCACCGGACACGCCCGGCACGTCGGACAGCCCGATCCGGTAGGCGGCCGTCACCACGCTGCCCAGCAGCGCCACGCCCAGCGCACCGCCCAGCTCGTAGGCGGTCTCCGAGATCGCCGACGCCGCGCCGGCCCGCGCGGGCGGAGCCGCGGAGAGGATCGCGTCGTTGGTGAGCGTCTCCGCCAGCCCGATCCCGCCGCCGATCAGCAGGAACGCCACGGCGATGAGCACCGCGCCGCCCTCGGTCGGCGCCTGTGTGACCAGCGCGAAGCCGGCCGCCACCAGCGCCAGGCCGATCACCAGCACCGAGCCGAGGCTGAGCCGGCGGGCCACCGACACCGCGACGAAGCCCGCCACGATCGACAGCAGCAGCCCCGGAACCAGCGCGAACCCCGCGGTGATCGGGCTGAGCCCCAGCACCAGCTGCAGGTACTGGGTGAGGAAGAACAGCGACGACACCATCGAGAACACCAGCATGAGGTTGGTGGCGACGGCGACGCTGAACCGGCGGATGCGGAACAGCCGGACGTCGATCAGCGGGTGCTCCAGGCGCAGCTGGCGGCGGATGAAGAGCGCGCCGATCGCGACACCGAACGCCAGCAGTGCCAGCGGCAGCGGCGCGAAGCCGTGCTCGGCGATCTTCTTCACGCCGTACACGGCAGGGAGCATGGCCGCCATCGACAGCGCGGCGCTGACCAGGTCGAGCCGGCCCGGCGCGGGGTCGCGCGACTCCGGGACCAGCAGCGGCAGCAGGACCAGCAGCAGCACCATCACCGGGATGTTGATGAGGAACACCGAGCCCCAGTGGAAGTGCTCCAGGAGCCAGCCGCCGACGATCGGGCCGAGCGCGCTGCCCGCGGAGAACCCCGACGCCCACACGGCGACGGCGATCATGCGCTGCCGGTCGTCCAGGAAGAGGTTGCGCAGCAGTGACAGCGTCGACGGCATCAGCGTCGCCCCGGCCAGGCCGAGCAGGGCACGCGCCACGATCAGGATCTCCGGCGTGGGCGCGAACGCCGCGATCAGCGAGGCGCCGCCGAAGCCGGCCGCGCCGAGCAGCAGCAGCCTCCGCCGGCCGATGCGGTCGCCGAGCGCGCCCATCGTGATGAGCAGGCCGGCGAGGACGAAGCCGTAGATGTCGATGATCCACAGCAGCTGGCCGCCGGAGGGCGCCAGGTCTTCGCTGAGATAGGGCACCGCGAAGCCGAGCACGGTCATGTCGATCGCGATCAGCAGCACGGGCAGGACAAGGACGCCCAGCCCGGCCCAGGCGCGGGCCCCCGCCTTCGGGGGTGCGTCGGCGGTGTGCGCCACTGCGGAAGTCATGGTCCCTCTGCTTCGGGTCGTTTCGGGTTGTCCGGCCGGCGGGCGCTGCGCGTGCGGACTGGCCGCTGCCGCGCAGATGGCGGCCGCCGGCCCTGCGGTGCATCCGCCGGGAGCAGCGGGCCGCCTGCTCAACGCAGGCCCTGCGTGCTCCGGGTGCCCCGCCCCCGTGCGGGGGCCGCCGATGGAACGGCGCGGCGGCATTCGGGATTCCCGCCGGTGGACGCTCTGTCTACTGAACCGTCCAGACGGTACAGTACCGTCCGGCCGGTACAGTAGGCAACGTGAACGCCACCACCACTCGCGACCGCATCCTCGACGCACTGCAGGCGATCCTGATCGAGGACGGCTTCTCCGCGGTCACCCTGGAGGGCGTGGCCGCCGCAGCCGGGGTCTCCAAGGGCGGCCTGCTCTACCACTTCCCGAACAAGTCCGCGCTGATGGACGGGCTGATCCGGCGCCTGTCCGCGGCGGCGGACGCGGAGTTCGAGGAGGCCCGCTCCGGACCCGACGGCATCGTGCGCACCTTCCTCCGCACGTCGCTGCCGTCCTCCCCGGACGAGGCCGAGGTCTACTGGGCAGTGATCGCCGCGCTGCGCAGCGAGGAGGGGATCACCGACGAGGCGCGCGCCCTGGTGGTCCGGATCTTCGCCGAGTGGTCGCGGATGCTGCACGACGAGATCGGCGACCCGGTCCTTGCCGAGACGATCCGCCTGGTGGGCGACGGCCTCTACCTCTCGGCCATCGCCGGCCTCCCCACCCCGCAGACCGACGTCCTGCACGGCGTGATGGACCGGCTCATTGCGGAGGCCGACCGCACCGGCGCGTCCGCGGGGACGTCTGCCGACTGAACGGCCTAGCCCGAAGGGGCCGCCGCCGCACGGGCCCGGGGAGAAGCGCCGGCCAGCGTGCGCCGGGCGCGCCGCAGGGGTCTTCGCAGCCCAGAACCGGGAGGTGCCGCGGTGCGGGCCAGGCGCCGCTGGCCGAGGGAACCCTGCCGCCAGGGGCGGGCTGGACGGTGCAGCCGCTTCTCCGCGCAGGCGGTGGGGAGGGCGGCCAGGCGGCATCTCCCCGCGGCGCGGGACGCTCCGCACGCGGGATGGGCCTCCCGCGCGCGGCCCGGCCGGGCGGCCCGGAGCCTCTGCTGCTCCGTCCGCAGCGCGAGCGGGGCTGCGTCCATCCGCGGCCTCCGTGCGTTGTCGGGGGTCAGGGCCGGGGGCTGAGCTCTGGCGATCGGCACTGCCGGCCGGGGCGCCCCGAGCCGCGGGGCGGGCCGAACAGTGCGGCGCCACTGCTGCGCCGCGGGCGGGGGAGGGGCCTGCCCCCGCGGACGTCTCAGGTTGCGTCGCAGGCCAGGGCGAGGAGGAGGACGGCGGCGTCGGCCGGGCGGGCCGGGCGGCGGCCGGTGAGCTCCTCCAGCCGGGCCAGCCGGTTGAGCACGGTGTTGCGGTGGCAGTACAGCGCCCCCGCGGTCTCGGCCACCGACCCCGCCCTCGCGTAGACGAGGAACGTCTCCACCAGGCGCTCCCGCTCGTGGCCGGGCAGCGCGTGCAGCGCGTGCAGGACGTCGTCCGCGACCACGCCGGACAGTTCGCCGAGCCGGGCCGCTGACAGCGGCCCCCACACATCCGCGGCGCGCATCGGGCCGTCGGCGTCCGCGGGCAGGACCGCCGCCACCGCCGCGGCCGCCCGCACCGCGGCCGGCACCCGCCCCAGCCCGTCGGCCACCGGGCCCAGTGCGCACGCCACCCCGGACAGCCACGCCGGCACCGCGGCCGGCGTC